>JADFXD010000038.1 GCA_015233725.1 Nitrospirota bacterium
GAGAAGTGGTGTGTGCCATCCTTTTTTGCCACAAAGTATATGTAGGGCAGATTGGAGGGGTTTAGGGCCGCCCTGATGGAGGGCAGCGAGGGGGAGGCAATGGGACCGGGGGGCAGCCCCACTATCTTATAGGTATTGTAGGGGGAATCGATGCGCAGGTCTGGGGCGCTTACGCCTTCTTTAGGGTCCTTGAGGCCGTAGATGGCGGTTGGGTCTGCCTGTAGGGGCATCCCGCGTCTGAGTCTGTTATGGTACACGGCCGAGATAATGGGGCGTTCATGGTCGCGTTGTGCCTCCTTTTCGATGATCGAGGCGAGGGTCAGGACCTGGTGTTCGGACATACCTAGTTCTTGCGCCCTTGTTGCAAAGTCCTTCGGGTAACGTCTCCTCAGAAGACGCACCATTGTGGTGATGGTCTCCTTTGCCGTCGTCCCCTTGTCCAGGATGTATGTCTCGGGCAGCAGGTAACCTTCCACTGATATGGCCACGGATGGGGGGGCATCTATTTGCAGCTCTGCCATCAGCGCCCGGTCGCTGCACATGGCCTCAAAACCAATGATGCCAGCCTCTGCCATAACCGGTGTGATCTCACGCAGGCTGTAGCCCGGTATGATCGTGATCCTGGTCTTTATGGTATCTCCGTCCATGAACTTCTGCAGTACCTCTAACGGGGTTATGGTGTCATAGAGCATGTAGTAGCCGGGCTTTAATCTCTTGTCTACGCCCTTGAATCGCCCAATCGCGTACAGGATGGTAAAGTCGCGCATGTGGCATGAAGGAGCTTGACGTAGCGGACAAGAGGCCTGCGACAGTATGGCGATGGCCTGCTTAAACGTGGCCCCGCGGGGTAGGTGTATCTCCGTGGCCCCCTTAAAGCGCAGGGGCATAAACAGCTCCACCGACATATACGTTATCAATACAGAGAGCGCCACCGCAAGAAACAAGACAACCCTTTTAAGGAATAATTTCATCCCTGGCCGGACTCCATTGCTCGAAAAAGCTATCCATCGCGGCAGTCTTGCCCAAGGGGATGTGTCCATAGAGGATGGAGAGCTGTTGACGGGCATTGGCCTTTGTCTGGTGATCCACAACGACCTTCCATATTGCCGAGGCAAGCCCCGACCTGTCGGCCCCCGCATAACAGTGTATGAGTATGGGACGCGGCGCCTGTGCAAAGACACGCATCAGCGAGGAGATCTCCGTGGCGGTAGGCTCTCTGGTGGCCGACATGGCAATATCATAGTGGGCGATCTTGTGCGTGCCGCTGAAGCGGACCTCGTCGGTGTACCACGGAGCCTCAGGGTGTTTTCCGCGAAGGTTCAGGATGCTCCTGATCCTGTACCTGCCGATGTAGTAGTCCAGTTGACTCTGGTCAAGCTGTGCGGAGCGGTAGGCCTCACCCGGTGTGACCACGTGGAAGTTGCCCGTTGCCACCGCATAGCCTATGAAGCTGCACAGCAATATACACAGCAGCGCTATGCTTGCATACAGAAATATCCGGCGTCGTGTCATAAGTGCCTACCCATAGTTATATTGTACACGAAAGAAAGAGAAAGAAAGAAGGCTCTCTGTCTAGGAGATTTGCAAGAGGCTCTCCTTAAAATAAAGTCTCAATGTATTATAGCAAATCCGGCATTAAGAACAAAAATAGCGTCATCACTACTTATGCAGGACTACCGCAATAGTTACTAAGTAAGAGAGCATAAACGTTCATAACAATATCACCCCCTAAGATAAAGAAAAAAGGGAGGACGCCTGGCCGCCCCTCCCTCGGACCCACCCCGCAAGGGGGCCAGCCCCCTTGACCCCTTCCTGCTCGTTATAGTTACTTATGATTTCCTGCTTATCTATTGGTACTTTAGAACCTTCCTCTCCTCATGAACAAGAAACTCCAGTCCTTCGGCGTGGATATACCTAAGCCTGACCTGCAGCTTAATCTGTCTGGTGTCGTCAGGGAAGTGGGGATAATATATTTCGCTTGTCATCTTTCGTGGTTGAAGCGAATAATCGAGGATATCCTTGACATCCCAGGGGTCGTATCTGCGATTGCCGTTGATATCAAGACCGGGCTCAAAGAACTCCTTGGTATTAGACCATACGATCTTGTCTTTTTCGTTGGTTGCGGTGATGTCCAGGACGATCCTTGATGTCCACGGGCAACCATCGGGGAGCCTGTGTCCGGCATTATTGGTTATATCCACGGTGATTGCCGCCGATGGTATCCATTTTTGTTCCCCTATGGGTTGGTCCTTGATAGCCCTGGCCGAAAGAGAGAGTGTGATCGCCTCCTTGAGGGTCTCCAACACGTAGGCACCGGGGAAGGTATGTCCCCTGTTGTTTTTCACCATGTGGCAGTCCTGACACCTGTTCTGCCCACCGGCTGATACGTACTGGTCGCGGTAGCTCTGGGCAATCGTGCTGCAGATGATCTGCTCCCTGTCGGGGGCCGTATAGGTGCCGTGGCACTGCATACAGAAGATGGCGTTACTGAGAAAGGTAGTCTGTCTTGTTTTATGATAAGGGGTATTGTCCTTGACGGAGGAGCTGTAGACGGTATTCTTTTCGGGCTTGCCAGGGGGGGGGACGGCCTTGGCGGTGTGACAGACGTAGCAGGATACGTTTAGATGTGAGAGGCGTTCCTTGGCCTTTTTCTTTTCTTCCTTGTTGGTGGTGGTCTTGCTTGAGGCCATCTTTATGTCCGCGATTACCTTGTTTAAGAGCTGCGGCGAGGCGGACTCCAACATCGGTGCATGGCAGTTGAGGCACTTCAATAGCTCAACCTTGATGTCCCTGGCCCTCCTTGCGGGGTCCTTCTCCATTGCGTTGACGATAAAACTGTTCAGCCCCTCCAGGGAATGGAGTATTGAGTCCCGATGAACAGACCTCTGCCACTGATTATAAATATCGGCATGACACGTGCCGCATTTCTCGGAAGGAAGGTATACCTCCTCCAGCTTCTCCATCGTCTCCACGTTGTCCTCTGCCGCCGCAGCGTTGATGTACATCACAAACAGCACGGCAAAGACCATCATTAAACTTCCCCAATCAAACTTCTTCATCATCGCTCCTTATAAACAAGAAATATACCGTAGTCCAATTCCCCAGCAGCATAAAGACAATAGAGACCAGACTGGAAACGGCAAGGGTGGAAAGCCCCGTCAGACCATGTCCTATGTTGCACCCCCCCGCAATGGCTGACCCTATGCCCATGATAATGCCGCCCAAAAACGACGTAACCATCTCCGTGGCCATGCTGGATGTCCTCAACTTACACTCCATCAGTCCCCTGGCGCTCATGAAAGAGCCGCCCAAAAGCCCCAGCAACATAAATACACTCCACGTGGGGCTATCGCCAAAGTAAATCCACTTAAACAACTCGTTCGTAGGCCCGGTGAAGGATATCCCCCTGGCCTTGCCCGACCAGTACCATGAGGCCCACCAGGAGACAGGCACAATCACGCCCAGGATGCCTCCTGAGAGGTACCACGAATACCCTGTGGTTGCCCGTGAAAAATCCCCCCTTGCGATAAAGATCACGGCAACAACACCCAACACGGCGATCACTATCCACTTGTTGACCCCCAGGAGATTGTATATGGTCAGCGGGTAGAGGTCGATCCCCCTGACCCAGGATTCCTCCACGTTTTTTGAGGTCAGGAGCCTGATACCGTTGTCAGTCACCCAGAGCTGATAATTCCTCAGAAACAGATTCAGCTTGCTTAATGCCCCCTCAAACGTGATGAATATCCCCGAGACAAACCCCAGGACAGTTATCCAGGATGAAAACCTGCCCTCCCCAACACGATACCATATACCACTTGCGCACCCCCCTCCAAAGACCATTCCAATCCCGAAGATGTATCCGCCGATCACATTTGCCAGCGGGGCAAACTCCTGTCGGTTCAGGTTGCTGATCAGGCCAAAGTCCTCAAGCAGGTTGGTCCCCAAAATAGCCACGGTCAATGCCAGCACATAGGCCCTAAATACGGTGAGGTCGCCGATAAAGATGATGTCCCTGAAGGCCGAGTTCATACAGATCCTCCCCCTCTGGAGCACCCACCCCACTGCGGCCCCCACGATCACCGCCGATAATATAAAAAATACGTAACTATGTATAAAAAAAAGAGACATTAACCGTTTACCCTCCTATGTTTACCGTGGGACATTGCAATAAATCAGGATGTCTCTTAAAATCTCCCCTCTCTCAGGATGATTATCTTGTTTATCATCATTTTTAATCAGCTCGCTCCATGACGGATACCCAAGCGGGATCGAACACCCCGCCCCGATAAACGCAATCGCCCTGGCAGACTTGATAACCTCCTTCAACGCTTGGAGATTCAAGTCATTGGTTGTTTTATACTCGTCCCAATCTTTACACATCTTGATCTATTATACCAAACTCATGCTGAATTTTGTGATAGGGATAGGGCAAAATAAAAAATTTTGCATTGACATCGCCTGACTTATAATGTTAAAATTAAGTCGATTTTAATCGACCGAACAAAGATAAAACCAGAGGAGGTAATTTTATGATGTTTCAGCGATTTGACAATCCAGGCTGTAGGCCAGGCGGAAGAAGAAGAAACACACCTCCTCAAGGCTACGTGAGCGTAAGGACGTTGCTCGCCTTGACGCTAATTGCCGTGATCGGGGCCGTCCTTGCCGGAGTCGCCCATGCCGCAACCGTGAGTCTGCCACAGACCGGCCAGACGATGAGCTACTATGCGGGGGACGACGGCGCAATCAAGGCCGGTGTAGCCTGGCCCAATCCGCGATTCACGGTCAACGCCGACCAGACGGTCACCGACAACCTCACAGGGCTGGCCTGGACCAAAGGTGCTAATCCAAGCGTAGGCAGCTGCAAGGGCATGGATATGACCTGGCAGGCGGCGCTGGATCATGTAGCCTGTCTGAATGCGGCTAATTACCTTGGTTACAATAATTGGCGGTTGCCAAACATTAACGAGTTAGAGAGCTTGTTTGACTTTGGTTCTTTTAGACCCACTTCTATGATTATAGATTCGTTTTCGGCTATCTGGTTTGGTTGGTCGTCTACCACCTATGCTTACTCCAGCGGTACGGGCAACGCGTGGTACATCGAAGATAACGGTATAGACCCCCTCGGCAAGTCTTACAACTACTCCGTTTGGCCAGTACGTTCCGGAGAGTCTGTGGCATTTCGCAATTCGGCTATTTGGCAAACCGGACAAACTACCACTTACGCTGCAGGGGACGACGGCGATATCAGGGCAGGTGTAGCGTGGCCTAACCCGCGTTTCACAGACAATGGTAACAAGATGGTTACTGACAACCTCACGGGGTTAATCTGGACGAAAGACGCGGGTACACCAACGGTGGTTAGTTGCACTGGCGGCAAAAAGACCTGGCAGGGGGCACTTGATTATGTAGCCTGTCTCAATACCGCCAACTATCTTGGGCATAGAGATTGGCGCCTACCAAACATAAAAGAGCTTCGAAGTATAGTTGATTACGGAAAAGATCCTTTTCTTACATCCGATCTTCCCTTTACAAACAAGTATTCCGGCTATTGGTCGTCTACTACCTACGATCTTGTTACATCCGGTGCATGGGGCACTGACCTTACTGGCTCAGTTATTGCCGGCGGTAAGTCAGACACCTTCGCTTATGTCTGGCCAGTTCGCGCAGGACAGGTTGATAATTTGGCCGATTTAGTCATTTCGAGGGTTGGTGCAGGCAGTGGGTCAGTGACGAGTATGCCTTCAGGAATCAACTGTGGCTCAGTGTGTATTGCTATCTTTGCTCCAGGCACAAGTGTGACCCTGACCGCAACAGAAGGCTCCGGTTCAACCTTTGCTGGCTGGAGCGGGGACTGTACCGGAACGAGTAAAACATGCGCGGTAACTACGCCAATGGCAAGAAATATAACAGCTACGTTTAGTGATCAATCTTGCAGCTACACGATATATCCAACGAGCAAGAGTTTCACATCAACCGGGGGCAGTGACAGCGTAAGTGTAACGACTAGTAGCAACTGCTCATGGTCAGCAACAAGTAACGTCAGTTGGATTACGATAACCTCCGGCAGCACAGGAGTCGGCAATGGCACCGTGGCATACACCGTATCGGCAAATACATCCGCAAGCTCCAGGCTCGGCACGATGACCATAGCCGGACAGACCTTTACCGTGCTTCAGGATCGTCTCTCCTGTGATTACACGATAACACCAACCAGCAAGAACTTTTCTTCCCCGGGTGGCAGTGACAACGTCAGCGTAACCGTGTCAAACAGCACCTGTTCATGGACGGCAAAGAGTAACGACACATGGCTTTCGATATCATCAGACAGCACTGGAGCTGGCAACGGCACTGTGTCCTACACCGCGGCGGCAAACCCCACCGCAAACGTCCGGATCGGGACAATAACCATAGCGGGTCAGACCTTCACGGTAACACAGGACGGTCAGTCGGCAACTAAAAAGACCCTTACAATTGTCAAACAGGGCACCGGTAATGGTTCGGTGAAGGTCTTATTAACGGTATCAACCACTATCACCTGGCTCGGTAATACAGGTGTTGCAGAGTACGACTTCAATACCTCCGTGACCCTCACGGCGGATGGAGACATGTCCTCAGACTTCGTCAAATGGGATAAATGTGATACTGTCTCATCAAACGTATGCACGGTCAAGATGGATACGTCCAAGACGGTCGTCGTGACGTTTAACACCCATACACAAGGCTTTGCGCTGACCGTCACAAAGACTGGCACTGGCGATGGTGTCGTGACGCCGTCAATCGGTGTGCTCACCTTCAACGCCAAGACGGCTACGACGTCGTACCCAGAGGGTTCTCAGGTGATCCTCAAGGGGGTTGCAGCGGATGGTTCGAGTTTCATTGCCTGGACGGGGTGTGACGTGCCCATCGGCAGCCAGTGTACGGTAAACATGACGGCGGACAAGGGCGTCTCTATCGAGTTTCGCTCTGACGGCAAGAGGCCAAAGAAGGACTTTGACGGCGACGGCAAGACCGACGTCCTCTGGCGAAACGTCAAGACAGGCGACGTCGTCCTCTGGCTGATGAACGGGTCGAGTATATCCCAGGGCAGTTTTATCGTCAAGGGGATGCCGGCTCAGTGGGAGATCAAGGGCATCGGCGACTTTGACGGCGACGGCAAGGCCGACGTCCTCTGGCAGGACAACAATAACGGTGACGTCTACATCTGGCTTATGGATGGTGCAAAGATAAACGGCGGTGATTATGCCGTGCATGGTGTGCCAAAGGATTGGGCGTTCAGGGCTGTAGGCGACCTCGATGGCGACGGTAAGGCCGACATCCTCTGGCAGAACACCAAAACCGGCGACGTTGCCGTGTGGTTTATGGACGGAGCCAGGATCAGTCACGGCGACTTTGTCGTCAAGGGTATGCCCCCGGACTGGACGCTCAAGGCCGTGGCTGACCTCAACAACGACGGCAAGGCCGACATGATCTGGCAGGCCGCCAATGGCGACGTCTACGTCTGGCTCATGGATGGCGTCAAGATAACCGGTGGCGATTACGCCGCCAAGGCAATCCCCGGTAACTGGCAGGTCAAGGCGGTTGACGACTTCGATGGCGACGGCAAAAACGATATTCTCTGGCAAGATACCACAACAGGCGATGTCGCTATCTGGCTGATGGACGGGTCAAAGGTCATCGGCGGCAACTATGTGGTTCGTGGAATGCCCCGCAACTGGCAGGTCATTCCAGGCGGTGACTTCAACGGCGACGGTAAGGCCGACATCCTCTGGCAGGACACCCAATCAGGCGATGTCGCTATCTGGCTGATGGACGGGCTTAAGATAACCAACGGAGATTTTGCAACGAAGGCACTCCCGCTGGATTGGTCAACACGGTAAAAGAAAGAAAAGAAGAAGAAAGAAAGGGGCGGCTCCGCCCCCCTTCAGAACCCCCTGCAAGGGCACCAGTGCCCTTGACCCCTTAATATTAATCCACCAAATCAACAACTTCACCCATGACTTTTTTTATTCCTGGATAATGCTATAATAATTGACAAATACATGAAGGGCAGAATAAACTTACCTTAATAAAAAAAATATCGGAGGCTGATAAATGACTAAGGTTGATGAGCTATGTATAAACACAATCAGGATGTTGTCTATAGATGCAGTACAGAAGGCTAATTCGGGGCATCCTGGTATGCCTATGGGGGATGCCGATATGGCATATGTGTTGTGGACCAAGTTTTTGAGGCACAATCCACGGGACCCACACTGGTACAACAGGGACAGGTTTATCCTGTCGGCGGGGCATGGCTCGATGCTCCTTTACTCGTTGCTGTATCTAACGGGGCATAAGATTACGTTAGATGATATAAAGTCGTTCAGGCAGTTTGGCAGTAATACCCCGGGACATCCTGAATATAACATCGATCATGGCATAGAAGTATCCACCGGGCCTCTGGGTTATGGTTTTGCCGTAGGGGTGGGGATGGCCATGGCAGAGAAGTACATGGCCGATCTGTTTAACAAACCCAGGCTGAATATCATAGACTACAACATCTATGCAATCGTAAGCGATGGCGACGTCATGGAGGGTGTCTCCTATGAGGCGGCCTCTCTGGCAGGGCACCTGCAGTTGGACAAGCTCGTTTACCTGTATTCCTTCAATAGCAATACCATAGATGGCTCCACAGACCTGACCTTTACCGAGGACGTGGGTAAGCGCTTTGAGGCGTTAAGGTGGCACGTGCAACGCGTTGACGGCTACGACCTTGAGGCCATTGAACAGGCCATAGACGCCGCAAGACGTGAGCGTACCATGCCCTCTATAATCATCGTCGATACCCATCTGGGCTACGGCAGTCCCAACAAGCAGGACAACCCCGATATCCACGGCGCCCCACTTGGTGCGGAGGAGTTGCGTCTGACAAAGGAGCATTTTAATTGGCCCAAAGAGCCATTCCACGTCCCAGAGGAGGTCCTGGCACACTGTCGGATAGCAGTGGACAAGGGGCATGAGCTACAACAGGCCTGGTTAGGATTATTACAGGAGTACGAGGGGAGATACCCGTCAGATTATGCGCGCTTCAAGGACGTCATGGCGGGCAGGTTCATGGCGGGCTACAGAGACGTCCTGCCTGTCTATGGTCTGGACTCCCCCATGGTAGCCACCCGTACCGTATCTGGAAAGGTCCTCAATTCAGTCAACGACTTCATCCCTCAGATGCTTGGAGGTTCGGCCGACCTCTCACCGTCTAACATGACCTATCTGCCCAAGTACGACATCTTCGCCCCGGGGAAGTCGTGCAAGAACATCCACTTTGGCGTCAGGGAGTTCTCAATGGCGGCCATAACCACCGGCATGGCTTTAAGCAATACCCTCAGACCATACTGTGGCACCTACCTGGTGTTTTCCAGTTACATGATGGCGGGCATCAGGATGTCCGCGTTGATGAAGGCCAGGGTGCTCTACGTCCTCACGCACGACTCCATCGGGGTGGGCGAGGATGGTCCCAGTCACCATCCCATTGAGCAGTTAACCGCGCTGCGGGCCATGCCCAACCTCACCGTGATCAGACCCGCTGACGCCAACGAGACCGTGACAGCCCTACAGTACATCCTGGAGGACTCAACCGGCCCAGTGGCGCTGATCCTGACCAGACAGGCCGTGCCGGTTATCGACCGCGTAAAGTACAGCTCATGCGATGGCCTGAAAAGAGGCGCCTACATCCTTGCCGACTCCGGGGCGCATCCTGAGCTGATCCTCATAGCCGCCGGCTCGGAGGTACATTTGGCAATTGACGCATACGAGCAGTTGTTGAAGGCTTCTGTTGCCGTCCGGCTTGTCAGCATGCCGTCTTTTGATTTATTCGAGCAGCAGTCCGACCAATACAAGGAGTCCGTCCTGCCCATCGACGTTGACAATCGGATAGCCATTGAGGCAGGGGCAACCCTGTGTTGGTATAAGTATGTTGGTCTACGGGGGAAGGTGATAGGGATCGACAGGTTTGGCATCTCGGCGCCATCGAAACACCTCTTTGAGTACTTTGGTTTGACCGTTAAGGATATTATGAGAAAGGCCAATGAGTTGCTAAAGGGTTAAGCCTGCGCAGTAAGGGGTCAAGGGGACTGGTCCCCTTGCAGGGGGGTGAAGGGGGGCCAGGAGCGTCCTGGAGCGGAAAAGAAGCAGCGCCGCCCTCCTTACAGGGGGCCAGGGGACGGAGTCCCCATCTCTTTTCCCTTCTTCCATTAATTATGGGCAGGTACTTATTAACTAAGGTGTGGATGGCAATGGCTATTGAAGCACCGTCCCGTTTGTGGTTGGGTGGTGTCATAAGTCATATGAGAGATTTAAGTATCATCATTACAGTTGGTAGAAAAAATTCGTAGCAGTGCTAAGAGTTTGTCGATATTGGTTTGTGTAGACGGATAGTCAAGCTATGTTACTGCGTTTACGAAGGTATTGCGTGTTGCTATCTATAGGTCACTACAGGAACCATCCAACTAAGAAGGAAAGACATGGCAAGAACGTACACCAGCAATGGCAGCTGGTTTGGCAAATCGTAGATTGACTATGTTAGAATTGTTAAAAAGCAAGGTACCATTGCCCCTATGGGTTGATCCTCCACGACAAGGACTACCACCCAAACACCTGCAAAATCAAACAATGGCGCTGGTTGCATGACCACGGTTGTTTGTGGTGCTACCTGTTAATTTCCATGTATGGAGGCAGTACATCCTGCCAAAGTCATAAGCATCAACACCACAAAGAATATTGACAATGTGAACTTTCTCATTTTATCCTCCTGTTCAAAGATTTCCTGCGTACGGCAAATTGCCTCTAACCAATACTAATACCCTCGTTCATGTTCATGATGATGTTCATGTTCATCATCTACATGTATGGAGGCAGTACATCCTGCCAAAGTTATAAGCATCAACACCACAAAGAATACTGACACTATGAACTTTCTCATTTTATCCTCCTGTTCAAAGATTTCCTGATTTACGGCAAATTGCCTCTCCCCAATACTAACAAATTAGCAGGCGAATGTCAAGGGGTGCATAAAAAATTCAAGGGTGTTTTTTTTTAGCCCTCACAAATGTTTTAGAATATAGTTATTACAAACATAGGAGATGAGGTAGCACCACAATCAACCGTGGGTTTGTAGCTGTACCTACAGATGTTGCAGCCACTAAAGACAATATCCTTGCTGGTTTTAAATGGATAAAGGAGCACACAACGAGCGAGGACGTGGCGATAATATTTATGTCAGGTCATGGCATCAATGACTCAACTGGTTATTACTACCTGCCCTACCTCTCTGCAGACAAGGACTATAATATAGGGACATGGGTATCGTTTTCAGACATCAAAGAAACCGTAATGTCCATAAAGGGCAAATCGATATTGTTTCTGGACACCTGTCATTCGGGCAATGTTATGGGTGAAAAAGGTGGCATTGATTTAGACCTGAACAGGATAATTAACGAGTTGGTCAGCGCTGAAAACGGTGTTGTGGTCTTTGCCTCCTCCACGGGCCGGCAAAAATCCCTCGAAAAATCCGAGTGGGGCAATGGCGCATTCACAAAGGCGCTCGTTGAGGGGATTAACGGCAGGGCAGGCCTGATCCATCCAAATAAGATAACGATAAACACCCTCGATGCCTACGTTGCAGAGCGGGTGAAGGAATTAACAAAGGGCAAACAGACCCCAACCACCACAAAGCCGCAAACGATCCAGGACTTCCCCATTGCGGTAAAGAGGTAGAAGGGTCAAGGAGGTGTTGGTCACCACGCCCCAAATCAACCGACCAGCCTTCGTAAGAAGGGGGCCAGGGGGCGGAGCCCCCATTCTTCTTCTTCGTGTAGATAATTAATTATGGGCAGGTACTTATTGAATCAAATCGAAATGTGCTATACTTAATCTATGGATGCAGAGATATTAACAGAAGAAGACCTGTCAGAGAGACATCGGGCATTTGTGGAAGAGACACTGTCTATTCTTGATAATCCTGATTATATAGACTTTGATTCAGTAGAAGAGGCAATGGAGGCAATAAGAAACTTTAAAGAATAACTTGCCAAGACTCAGGATTGAAAAATCTTTTAGCAGAAAAGCCCTTAAGATAATTAAACATTCTCCGGAGACAGACGAAAAGTTATCAAAGGTACTCAGGCTTTTAAGGCAGGACCCCTTTAATCATTCATTGAAGACACATCCTCTTACCGGGTCTCTTAAAGGGTTATATTCATGCTCTCTAACTCATGATATACGCATTGTATTTGAGTTAAACGATTATGGCGTCCATATTCTCAATATTGGTACACATGATGAGGTGTATAAAAAATCATCTATTTAGTCCTACGGGCGAATTTAATACTCCTCTTATGTTACTTTATCCATAAATTAACGATTCAAGAAGAGTGATTAAGGAGGTATGAAATGAAGAGAGGACTAACCCCAAAGGCCGCTTTCCTGGCCCTGTTGCTAACGTGTTGCCTGCTGCTGCCAGCCAACCTGACCCGTGCAGATGACGTGCCCAAGACACCAATCCTGCGCATCGAGACCGGTATGCACACCGCTGCGATAACGACAATCGCCATAGATGACCGCAACCGGTACCTCGTGACTGCCTCGGATGACAAGACCGTGAGGGTGTGGGAGGCTGCCACAGGCAGGCTGATCAGGACGTTGAGACCGCCTATTGGAGATGGCGATGAGGGAAAGATATATTCCGTTGCTATATCGCCCGATGGCAAGACTATAGCCTGTGGTGGCTGGACTGGCGCTCAATGGGATGGGCAAAAGATTTCTATCTACCTGTTTGACCGTAAAAGCGGGGGCTTGACCCATCGGATCAGCGGTCTACCAGGGGTAATCCTTAATCTCGCCTACTCAAGGGACGGGCGGTATCTGGCTGCCGCACTTGGAAGAGACAAGGGCATACGCCTCTTCAGCGCCAGGGATTATACCCAGATAGCCGAGGACAAGGATTATGGCAGTGATAGCTACGCCCTTGATTTTGACCCAAAGGGGAGACTTGCTGCGGCCTCTTGGGATGGATACATACGTCTCTATGACAGCGGGTTTAAATTACAGGCAAAGAAGAAGGCTCCTGACGGTGATCAGCCTTTCTCCGTAAGTTTCTCTGCCGATGGTAGACAGTTAGCGGTAGGCCTTGCCGACTCAACAAAGATAGACGTCCTCTCAGGCAAAGACCTCTCCCACCTCTACTGCCCTGATACTAAAGGGGTGAATAACGGTGACCTGGGCAATGTAACATGGTCAAGGGACGGCAGATATCTCTATGCCGGTGGACGATATGATAAGGACGGGCAACGTCCAATCCTCATGTGGTCAGACAGTAGGAAGGGTACATATAAGGAGCTGCCTGGCGCAAACAGTACAATAATGCACCTACTCCCCCTCAATAATGGCAGTATTGCCTTTGGAGGAGGAGGGGCAACCTTTGGAATAATAAACAGGCAGGGCAAGAGGACTGTCCATGTCACATCCCAGATAGCCGATTACCGTAACCTCCTCGATGGGTTTCTGGTCTCCGATGATGGGTCAAAGGTGCGGTTTGCATACGAACAATATGGTAAATCACCGGCTGTCTTTGATCTATCCACCAGACTCCTTGAGGCGGATAGTTCCACCACGGTCGATGCCTCCTTAAAGCCGCCGATTACCTCATCAAATGGCCTGGAGGTCACAGATTGGGAAGATACCGATAAGCCACAACTAAACGGCACGACCTTAAAACTCCAGGAATATGAAATGTCCCGCAGCCTTGCGATAGCTCCCAACGGCGATGGCCTCATCCTGGGTACCGACTGGTACCTTCACCTCTTTGACAACACCGGCAACCAGAGGTGGAAGGTTCCAGTTGCAGACACTGCGTGGTCAGTAAACATCACGGGCAATGGCAAGTTGGCCGTTGCGGCATTGGGCGACGGCACGATCAGGTGGTACAGGCTCTCAGATGGTAAGGAGCTCCTGGCATTTTATTGGTGTTGCACCCGCACCTTCTTCCCGCACAACGACCGGAAGCGTTGGGTGTTGTGGACGCCGTTGGGGTACTATGATGCCTCCCCGGGCGGGGATGACCTCATCGGCTGGCACGTCAATAACGGCAAGGACAAGGCCGCGGACTTCTACCCCGCCTCACGATTCAAGTCCACCGACTACAGGCCGGATGTCATCTCCAGGGTGCTTGAGACCCTCGACGTTGAGGCGGCAGACGGGGCGTCCGGAGGGAAGGGGTCAAGGGGTCCGTGACCCCCCTCTCTCTTTTCTTATCTCTTCTTACGCAGGATATAAGACGCTACGGCTCCGAATGCAAGCATAGAGAGGCTCAACAATTGTCCCATTGTCAGGGGGCCCAGGACCGTGCCCAACTGCTGGTCAGGCTCCCTGAAGAACTCCACGATGAACCGAAAAAGCCCATACAGCATTACAAACACGAACAGGAGCATCCCCCTTGTCCTGACCCTGTCCTTGGCAAACCACAGGATGACAAAGAGCACGACGCCCTCTAACAGGAACTCATAGAGCTGGGACGGATGCCTTGGCATAGAGCCGGCAAAGGGAAACACCATCCCCCAGGGCATGGTCGTTGGCCGTCCGTAGAGCTCTGCATTGATGAAGTTGCCGATCCTGCCCAGGCCCAGACCAATGGGCGCGGTGACGATCATCAGGTCGGCCATGAGCCAGAAGTCGAGCCTACGTCTGCGGCAGTAGACAACCCCCCCCGTCAATGCCCCCATCAGTCCGCCGTGAAAGGACATCCCACCATGCCACACCGCTATCAGCTCCAGGGGGTTTTCTACATAGTATGGAAGGTTATAGAACACTATGTATCCGAGTCTTGCCCCGGCTATCAGGCCGATGATGAGGTAGAGATAGAGGTTTTCGACGTCCTCTCTTTGTATGTCGAGCCTTCTCTTGTTTATCTGGTGCAAGACCAGCGCATAAGACGACACAAACCCCAACAGGTACATCAACCCATACCATCGGACCTGTATAGGCCCAAGCTTAAATATGTACGGTCTTATCTCAGGATACTGAAGCATATCACGTGGATATAGCATAACAAAGCCATCTAAAAAAAGGCAAAGAAGAAAAAGCACGGCAAGATAACAGCTTGAAAAAAACGTAAGGGCGCTAAAAATAAAACCTCCAACCTGTGTTATAATACCTTCAAATATGTTATCAGAAGACCTAAGCAGTATAATAACTGCCACAAGGCAATGGATACTCAAGCGGGTTGATAAGTCACACATTCAGCCGCACATTATAACGAAGACGGGGCAGCATCCCGAGGTCGAGTTCATAGCGGAGATGTCCAGGCTACCCGCACCGCATATCCTTGAGATAGGGTCGCGCAAGGTGATTGGCTCCATGCCGCGTCAACGGATAAGTTCAAACGCCAGGTTCACAGGCCTGGATATCATCGAGGGTGAGGGGGTTGACGTCGTTGGGGATGCCCACAGGCTATCGGAGTTGTTTGAGCCTGACACCTTTGACGGCGTGTACTCGGCGGCGGTCTTTGAGCATATCGCCATGCCCTGGAAGGTCGCCCTCGAGATAAACAGGGTTGTCCGTCGGGGAGGCCTTGTCTATATTGGCAGCCACCATACCTATCCCATGCACGAGATGCCCTGGGACTTCTGGCGCTACGGTAAAGATGCCTTCTCGACCGTCTTTGGCCGATTCAACGGATTTAAAGTCAAAAACGAAGGACTCGTATGGCCCGCATCGCTATGTCATCATGGCACGGAATCTGTCGTTGAAGACGGCGACAGGTGTTACCTCTTTACACACGTACTCGCCCGTAAAACCCACAACTACAACCCCGCTCAGTACAAGTGGGACATAGACTGTCCTGATATCCTGCCAAAGTGGCACTTCTACCCCGAAAAAACCGGTATCACCGCAATTGAGGAGGGGACAGCAGAGATAAAGCGTCGTTACCGCGCGCTTGAAAAGCCCGTTGGCTCTGTGGATACCCTCTTTGATGCCTTCATAAGCGACGTAAAACAGAATCATCGCCCGCGGATTGCCTTTCTGACAACCCCAAAGGGGGAGGAGGCCTTACGTGGCAGCAATTGCTCGGGTCTGAGGGTTGAGGTGCATAGCTGCAATAGCGCCAGAAGCGCCAGGGCAATATATGGCCTATCGCAGAGGATTAAGGCCGGGCGATTTGATGCCGTAATCCTGTGGGACGTCCTGGGACTCCTGCAATATCCGTGGGTTGCCGCACTGTCCATAGCACACATGACCCGTCAAGGTGGAAGGCTCTTCGTCGTGGATCGCAACACCAAACCGCTTGGCCGGAAGGCTGACCTGTGGCGCTTCAGCAGCGAGGCCCTTCGCGTTATCTTCAACCCGGCAGTGGGCTTTGAGGTCGAGGACGCCTTGATAGCCGACCCCGCCACGCTATACCCCAAGAACATGTCAGACCCCATGTTTAAATACTATAACAAGGATGATGCCTGCTACTTTACCAGCGCATGTGTGGCAACAAGGGTTCAGGGGCAGACAAGCGACAGCTTCATATGGAACGTAAAATGAAACATTTGCCTTTGATTTGCCTTTGCCTTGAAAAAAACTTGACAAAGATTTAATATGTGTGCTATCCTACCTACATGTTTTCATTAAAACATGTAAACCAGAGAGTGAAGATGCTTAAGTATGTGCATGTAGTTATGTTGGTTACTGTCATGTTTTGTCAGGCCGCAAGTGCCGAATGGGCGGATTGGATACTTAACGCCTCGTTAGATGGAGGGTTTGAGGATAATACTAACTTTGGCATCGAGAAGTATATGAGATTGAGCGATGTCACCACCTCTCAATCCGTACTCGTTGGGAGGTATTATCAGTTGGGTGATTATTTCAGGTTGAGCATTGCCGCCGACTTAAAGGCAAAGGAATATAAACGATATGATGGCCTGGATAACGTGTACTCAGGTGCAACTGTGGCCTTAACTCATAAGTGTGGTTGGGGGTTAGAAGCTCCGTGGCTAAGGATTCATAGTTCTGCAGGTTATTTATCTTTTAATGAGGCCATGAGAGATAGTTGGATGTATAATGGAGGACTTACCTTTGGAAAGCGATTTTCCGAGAGGTTCGATATGCTACTATCATACAATTTTATCTATCGTAACGGCAAGAACAGTCAAGGCGTTGCCGGGTTTATGGGCAATCCCTTTGATCAGGTTGGAAACAAAGGCTCTGTTGTGTTAAGTTATTTGCTCACAGAGCAGTTATTGGCATCTCTGGGCGATTCTGTTTATTATGGTGATGTCACCTCTACAGTGGAGCCAGGTGATTTTAATACGTTTAAGAGCTTTACGAAGGCCTTAATCCGTGACACTACCTTTAACAGACGCCTGGGGACGTATAGATTTGAGGCCCTTGCTAATGAGTTTACCGCTGGGTTGAGTTATGCCTTAAGCGGGCATACATCCCTAAATGTCAACTATACTCGTGTAGATGGTTATGCCTCTGATCTACACTATTATGATAACCTTGTCTCTACAAGCATTAAGTATAGCTTTTAAGTGATGACAACATTTGCGACATATGTTATAACTCTGCTTTGTTTGCTGTTGCCTACGATGGGGTACTGTTATGACCTTGTCTCAGAGGTCAAGGACGGTGAGGGTGCGTTGGTTGAAAATGCCGTGATAACTGCAACCCCTCTCTCTGGTGAGATTAAAAAACCTGAAAAGAATCTTACCGCCGAGATTGATCAAATCGATAAGACCTTTGTTGACTTTGTAACACCTATAATGGTAGGCACTACGTTGGTTTTTCCTAACAGTGATAAGATACGTCATCAGGTATATTCATTTTCAGAGGCAAAGAAGTTTGAAATCCCCTTGTACCCCCCAGGGCAGGGCCGTGCTACTCCCGTAACCTTTGACAAACCTGGCGTCGTTGTCTTAGGCTGCAACATCCATGATTGGATGAAGGCATATGTGTACGTTGTTGAAACCCCGTTTTTTGCAAAGACAGGTAAAAATGGAAAGGCCACTATCAAAGATATCCCACCAGGGCAGTATAAGATAGAGGTCTGGCACCCTTATATAAAGAAATCCTCTGCGACAGTGAAACAGCCGGTCAACATTGGCAAGGAAAGCGATATGAAGGTTGACTTTGTAATAGATGTCAAGAAGGCGTTGACTGTTAGACGTGCCCCTGGTTCTATTGGGGGTGGGGTATATCCTTAAATCTTCACTTCGGTAGTTTCCAGTCCCGTTTATTACTTTATATAGTTGGTCTGATAGTGATAATCCAACTATTTATGTTTTTGTTCGTTAATCTTGCGGCTATGGCAAACGCTCGTTCCATAATCTCGGAGAATTTGATTGTAGAATATAGGGTATTCAATACAATAATGGATAACCGAATGAGGCAGATTTCAGAAAGCGCAAGGCTCTTGTCAATGGATTATGCCTTTAAACAGTCTATTTTCAGCGTTGACAACAAGACCCTTATCTCAATTATCGAAAATCTTAGACAGCGAATCAATGCTGACTTCATCACCCTCGTCTCCTTAGAGTACACCGTAATGGCAGATACTATAAAGCCTGATCTGAGTGGTAAGCAGTTTATGTCTCGTGCCTTGATCGAAAAGGCTGAGGAACAAGGCGAGTTATCTTCAATCACGATAAGAGAAGGAGGGTACTATCAAATTGAGATTATTCCAATCCTTGCCCCAGACCCCATTGCATGGCTTGTGATAGGATTTTTGATCAATGACACTGTCTTAAAAGATATCAAGAATCTTATATTAGCCCAAATCTCTGTTTTTGAACTGGACTCAGGCGGAAGATTAAAGATAGTGGCAAGCACGCTCCCTGAAGGACTCAAAAAACTCCTCTTTGGGAAGGTGAAATCTGCCAATTTATCTGTAGAAGGTAATCAGTCCATCATACTTGGCCAAAATGAATATATATCGCTCATATCACCGCTTGAAAAAAAAGGAGGCTCTAATCTTTATGTCTTATTGCAGAGGTCAATGGATGATGTCTTGGAGCCGTATTATCGATTGCGTACAAGGCTTGCTATAATATCCCTGATCGGTCTGCTGATCTCCTTTGCTGTTTCCATGAGGATATCCCGCTCCGTTACAAGACCCGTCAGTACGCTTGTTGATGGTGTCAGACAGATAGAAGGTGGAAACTATGACCTTCATATCGGAGTAACTCAAAGAGACGAGTTGGGAGAGTTGTCAAATGCCTTTAACAATATGGCAAGAGGATTAAAGGAGAGAGATTTAGTCAGCGATTTGCTTGGTAAGGTGGTCTCTCCTGTCATTGCCAAGGAGCTTTTAAGCAAAAAAGTAGAGTTAGGCGGCGAGGAAAAAGAAGTCACCATATTATTTTCTGATGTGAGAAATTTTACTGCCTTAAGCGAGAAATACCCTCCTACGATAATCCTAAACATGCTTAACAAATACCTAACGGTGATGAGCGCGATAATTGAAAGTCATGGAGGGGTGATAGACAAATACATCGGGGATGCGATTATGGCATTGTTTGGCGCCCCCATAAGCCATCCCAATGACGTTGACCGTGCCCTTAACGCTGCCCTGGATATGAACGAGGCCCTGGAGAAATTAAACGTGGATTTCCAAGAGACCGGCATCCCGCCTATCGATATAGGTATTGGCATAAACACTGACATCGTAGTTGCCGGCAATATGGGCTCTGCACACAGGCTTAACTATACCGTTATCGGCGACGGAGTGAACCTGGCCTCAAGACTTGAAGACCTTACAAAGAAATACAAAAAGAAGATTATACTCAGTGACTCCACTTACAAAAAAATAAAAGATTCCTATAAAATAGAGCAAATAGCTGAGGAGTATGTAAAAGGTAAAAGTAAATCAACAATAATCTATGCCCTAATAGGAAGAGTTGGCAAAGAGTAATCGTTCAGACATACAATTGAAATATTGAGTATAATTGTACACTATACAATACGCAAGATGGGGTCAAGGGGACTGGTCCCCTTGCAGGGGGGTCTAAGGGGGGGCGGAGCCGCCCCCTTCTTTCCCTTTTCTCAGGGTTGAACTATTACAGATAAGGATGGAAAGATGGGTTATTTTATCGAGATCAAGGACACAGACGCCTCTACTGATTTGAGGCAGAGGTACTCAATAGGCAGGGAGCCGATTTATGAAAACGTCCGTTGTCAGCACGTTGATGGCGAGGCGGGACAATGCAGTTTCTACACGGTGCTGCGACCAGAGGGCGATGGCACGAGGCACTGCTACTTTCATCACATCGACGCCCTGGTAACCGTGGGGAAGGACTCGTTCTTCGATACGATCATGGCCAGGAGCGCCTCAGTCTGCACGAGACACGAGGAGGAGGCCTCGATCAAATACTACTTTGATAACTACAGCCATATAAAAAACAACCTCGAAGGTATTAACACCATCGTTGAGGTGGGTTGTTATTTAGGGGGGGCTACGGTTATGTTTGCCCAGATTGCGCATGCGTTGGGGTTACAGTTCTATGTGGTTGAGTTAAACTTCTATTATATGCTGTTTACGTATGAGCGGCTCTTGAGGGTGGCGCCTGAGACACTTGACAGCGTCAGGTTTTACAATGGGACGTTGGCGGATTTTACCAGCCAGTACCAGTTGCCGTTGAGGGAGCGCTCCATCTATCTCGTGCAGGATGCCTCACACAGCTACGATGGTGTTCTGGCAGACCTCGTAGCCACCTACGATATAAGGCAGGGGATACACTCGATGGCCTTTCACGACTTTCACCTGCGCAGTGCGGACTGGAAGATGGACGTGTACGTGGATAGGGCGATCTACGCCGTCTTTGGGGTAAATGCCAATCTGCGCAAGATCGGGTTCTATACGGGCGAGTTCTTTGGGACGCCCGAAAAACAGATAGCCAACGACAAGTCAGGATATGGGCTCTATGCCAGGGCCAATTCTTTTGAGTCTGTGATCATCGTGTTGTCCGAAAACACCTACTGCTTTGACAAGACAACCGTCCTGAGACATCCAGTCCCGCTGGAGATCGAGAGGCGTGCGGCATGGCTCAAGGAACGCTTTGACGTAGGGGCATATTATCTTGACAAGGCGCTTAGTAAGTTTGTCTTAAGGCCTCTGAGGCAGTCTGGCGTAAGGCGTCTGCTCGGTGAGCTTACGAACCCCAGGCCACCCCAGGCGCAGAAGTCACCCCCCACAAGCGGGGGAAGGCCGTATCTTTATGAGCCTCAGGAGCCTACGGGCATAGAGCTTGTCTTTCCGATAGAGGCTGGGAAGGCCATAGATGGCAGCGTGCAGTTGCAGGTTGGTGACACTCGTGGTGTGGCGACCGTGGGGCGGGTGTACGTGCAGTATGACCGTGGCAGGAGCTACCGCGAGGTCCCCGATGTTGCCGCCGTCGAGGTCGTTGTCGAGTCGCCCTCGGTTGTGAGGGTTGATGGCTTGCAACTGGAGGGGCTTGAGGTGGGCAGGAGTGTGGTGAGTTTTCGCTACATGGGCTTCAGTAGAGACATAAGCGTAGAGGTCTTGTCACCGGCGGCTTCAGATGCTGCTGCTTGAGAGTATCGGGCACTGGGGGAAAGACGATTTTGGCGACGTCCTCAAGGGTGCTCTCGATCGACAGAAGGGACTTCTACCGCTGGAGTGGTTTTGCCGGTACGGCGGTTTTCCGTCCTACGAGGAATTGTCGGTGCACATTGACGGCTTCGAGGCTTGTGATAGTGGCGTCATAATAGAGGTCAGGTGCAGCGTGTACTTCACGGAGGTCGTCTCGTCAAACTGCGCGGTGTGCTCCTTCGAGCAGCCCGCAAGTGGCTTCCTCCTGCTGAGGATCAACAAAGAGGGGGATACCGACATCCAGGTTATATAAGAAACATTCATGAATGGGGGGCATATTAGCCCCCTTCTTTCTTTTGTGGTTACCAGTGAAAGGCAACGTTCCTTGTAAATATCGTGTGCAGCAGGGGGATATCGAGGAAGAACAGGACCATGACCGACACCGCCAACAGCCCGACAAAGGCCATAAACCACACCTGGGTAAAGAGCTTCTGTGGCCGCTGGGCGGGTGAGTCATCCTGAAGGCCGATCTTCAGGTACCAGGTGAACAGGGCTGCAAACAGGGGAAAGCTCATTATGAATTCGATGCGGTACTTAATCAAAAATATGCCAAGAAACAGCGACGACGCGATGGCATAGAAAAAGCTCGAAAGCAATAGCCTATCAGCCGTATAGTGGGCAAAGGAGCGCCTGTATAACCCGGCCAGTTCGTGGTTATTGATAAACCTGTACTCGGAGAACCTCTTTACGGCCATGAGAAAGGCCCCGCCAAACCAATAGCACAACAGCGCGCTGGCCGGGGGCAGATACGTCTCTATAATGATCCCCCAACCTAAGACCAGACGAATGGGGTTGTTGATGGATTCTGTCAGGACGTCAACATAGATATAATCCTTGGCCCTTATCGGGGGGATGTTGTAGATGGCCCCCATGACAAGCAAGAAGATGGCCGTGGCCGTAAACAGCTTCCCTATGTACATTGCAAGGGCCAACCCTACGGATATCAATAACAGGTACTGGAGCACCACGAACTTCAATGTCACCATTCCGGCGGCTGCCGGTCTGTTCTTCTTGGTTGGATGGTGTTTGTCAAAGTCGGCGTCTATGTACTCGTTGATGACGTAATTGGCCGAGGCTACAAGGCACGCGCTTATAAAGCCGATGATGGCCTTCTGCAGAAAGTCATGTGGTATGGTGTTTTCCATCAGGGTTGCGATGGCAAGGCCGGGCAGCATGAAGATGTTTTTAAACCAGTGGTCCGGTCTGGCGATCTGGAGATAGGGACGCAGCTTCATCTCTTTTTCTGAAACACGACCAGCATGGAATCAAAGAGGTTAAAGCCAACTGTGAGACGGTTTAAGACAGTCGGGGGATTGAGCTTTAAGTAAGACGGCAGGTACACGTTCAACCGCGACATAAGATATGCGGCGCTGAGATACCAGGCAGGCCTGCTAAAGGCGATTGGCCTCAGCCCCGCCCTATCCAGGGCCAGCGATATCGTCTTGCGGGTGAAGTAGCCAACGTGTGCCACCCTGTAGTGCCACCACCGTCTGCCCGTAAGCCTTGCGGCCAGGGACTCCACATCGGGGGTCACCAGCACCCCGATCGCGTCTCCTGCCATGACCCCGGTAACGCTCGACAGCACATCCACGGGGTTTGTGACGTGTTCGATCACGTCTATCAGCGTAACGACGTCATAGGGCGGGCTGAGAACCGGATTTGGCAGCACGCCACACAGGACATTTAATCCCTTCTTAACGGCCTTTTCGCACAGCCAGCTTGAAGGCTCAACGCCAACGGTCTCAAATCCCAGGAGCTGTGCCTGTTGCAGGAGGTATCCCGTACCGGCTCCAACATCCAGGAGGCTTCCCGATTTCTTGTAACGGGTTACCGTCTGAAGGAGCTTATCGGCCTGGTGCAGGCGGTGTTGGGCGCTGTTGTCGTATTCCTCATCCTTGAGCGTGCTATAGTATTGCAGGGTGTCATTGAGCTGTGCGCACTGCAAGAAGCCACATCCCTGACAGCGGTATATGGCTGAGGTTATCCCATAGTTGGGGTCAGTGATGGCAAAGTTCACATCCGACAGCGGTCGCCGTATCGACGAGGGACGCATCAACTCCAAGCTCCTGGATGCGCATATCCAACAGACCTTATCATTTGTTGTCTTATCGCTCATAATCATCTCCTACCCATAAGAAAGAAGAAGGGGGGCGGCGCTGCCCCCCCCTCAGACCCCCCCTGCAAGGGCACCAGTGCCCTTGACCCCATTATGCTCGATCGTGATCATAAATATTAGATGTCATTTTATATTTCCTATGCTTCTTAAATCTTTTTAGCGGTGATCACGAAGCTCTTAAATACTACGGACCAGCACCAGGTTATAGAGGTTATCTGCATACCGTTGTTTGTCAGGATGGTGGTGATGTCGGTTGATTTTCTTGGTCTTACTCTTTGTTTGTTTACGGCCAGGTCGTGGAGCCTGGCGGTGATGTTGCTGAAGAGGTTTGTCCCTTCTATGTCTGCGAGGATTAGCAGGGTGCCGGGGGATATGGCATTGGCCAGCTTGCTGACGAAGGTGTCTTGTATGGGGCTGGCCACGTGATGCAGGACGTCCACCATAGTGACTACGTCGTAGTTGGTGAGGTCTTGGGGTGGGAAGACCTCTGTGGAGTGTGTTACCCGCAGTTCAGGGGGCGTTGTGCTGACAGTCTCAGAGGCAGCCACTGCCTCTCTTGAGAGGTCGTAGCCGTGTGCCAGGGTTGCTTGTTTGAGTTTGATGGCGAGATACAACAGGGCGCCCGTGCCACAGCCGACGTCAAAGAGCCTTGCCCCCTGCGGTATGCAATCCAGCACGAGGTGAAAGGCCCCTATGATGTCGCGATTGGCCACCTTGGTGCGATACATCAGCGGCATAGACCGCGAGTATTCACGGAGCAATGGTGACAACTGGCTTCTCCTTAACGGGCTGTTCTTTGAGGGTTCTGTCTTCATTGTGGCTTTTTCAAGGCGATGAACATCCGTGCATTTAGCCATCCGAGGAGTTGCCTGGTGCGCTGGTGGTTTATGAGGTCTGATATCGCCAGAGAGAGCCTCTTTTGCGGGCCAATGAGCATACCGTTGTAGGTGATCCTCTCCACCGTGAAGTAGGGCGAAAACAGGCGTCTGTAAATCCCCTTTGTCCCCAGCCTCAGAAGTCCCTGCTCGTTGGGGTCAAGCATGCACATGATGTAGACAAGGGGGTTGAGCTTGTTTGGTTCAAAGACTATGACGTTGCCACCGGGCTTAAGGACACGATATACCTCCTTTAATGACCCCTGAGCGTCTTCCATGTGGTGGATCACGTCGATCATGACCACCACGTCGAAGCTGTCATTGTCAAAGGGCAGGTGGTTACAGCTCTCCTGGATGATCTCGGTGTTGCTGAGGCTCAGTTTTTCTACCAGCTCTCTGCTCTTGCCCACAAACGACGGTGTGATGTCTATCCCCACCAGTTTTGCGCACAGCCCTGAGAGTATCGGCAGGAAGCCGCCACTACCGCATCCGACATCCAGCACGGTGTCTGTCGGTCCGATGTATTGGGCAACGTTGGGCGTAAAGTGTCTCTTGACCGAACCCTTGGCGCTGATCAGTCCACCGTCAAAGCGGGCCTCCGCCCCCCATAGACCGCGCCTGGTGCGTCCGGCTATCAGGTCGTCATAGAACCTGGCGGTCTGAGCACTCGTTGGTGCCTTAAATAACCTTGGCATATTAGTAGGTATTGTACAACATCATCAGAGCTAAATCAAGAGACCCCACTGACGCTCGTTATTAAAGGCATTCCTTGTACACCCCATTGCTGTCTATGTTACTCTACACTCTGAAAATCGCTATTGACAACATTTTATCTTTGATGCTAATATTTAGCATAGCTTTTTTTTAAGCTGAAAAGTGTAAAGCTATATTTGTAAATCTTTGCTACTTGGTAGACATAATGTGAATAACTACAATTACGCCTGCAGCGGTGATTGTCAAGATTAAGAGCGTGTCCAACACGTGGCAGCGAAGCTGTGTCAGGTTCTGTATCTGCTTTTCTGTTATCCTGTACTTTATAGTAGAAAGCACCGCAAAGATTACACCTATTTCTACCATAATAATCCCCAACCTTACCGAGCTGCCCTGCATGTTACTTACCGTCGCCTTCGACCTCTCAAGTGTGGTAACAAGCTCTAAAACCTTTAGGAGAAAGAGATCGTACTTCTCTAAAACAAATCCAACTCCCATTAAGGCCATACCCGTTCTCATCCAGCCCAGGAAAGTCCTCTCATTCGCCAGGTGAGCCGTGGTCATTGTAAACTCATTGCCCTTAACTCTCTCCATCTCTCTCTCCTTTATACCATCCACAGTGAAATACCCACTTGGAATACTATGCTTAATAATTATTTTGTTACATAGTATACGTAAGGTGAATGACTATCAGTATGCCTATAACTATGACTGTCGCAGCTAAGAGCGAGTCCAACACGTGGCGGCGAAACAGTGTATGGTTTTGTAGCTGTTTCTCTGTTATCTTGTACTTTATAGTAGAAAACACCGCAAGAATTACACCTATTTCTACCATAATAATCCCCAACCTCACCGAGCTGCTCTGCATGTTACTTATCGTCGCCTTCGACTTCCCAAGGATGGTAACAAGCTCCGACATCTTTAGGAGAAAGAGGCCGAACTTCTCCAAAACGAATCCAAATCCCATGACGGCCATACACGTTCTCATCCATGCCAGGAAAGTCCTCTCGTTTGCCAGGTGGGGCGATGTCCGGTTAAACTCGTTGCTCTTAACCTTCTCCATATCTCCCCTTCGCTCGCTTCATCTCCCTCATGGCAAGGTCTCCGACAGATTTAACAGGAATAACACAGCCATCCCTGCAACCACTACGGTGATGAGAATATGCATCAGGTGATGGTATAAATCGATGTAAAAAACCCTTTTAAGGATCAACCTTGTCCTTATCCTGTACTGTATGAAACTAAATATACACACGATGAGACCCATGAAGGCTATGTACATACCCTCCTTGTTTGTAAGGCTGGACGAGAATCTGCCCGTACCTATGAGCAGCTTGCTCAAACCCGGTTGTTTCTTGACAGCTTTCCTGAGAAAGTAGATCATGTTGTAAATGAACATATTGAATTTATCGACAGCTAAACCAAATAGAAAGACAGTGACACCAGTGCGTATCCAGGCCAAAAAATTCCTGTCGTTGCTGGAAAGATCACCAGTGAGATCGGCGGGCCTGGTACCGTAGATATCATCTGTTCTTTCGTTGTCATGCTCCATCATGGGATAACTTCCTGCACTTGCTCATTTAGGGCTAACTTAGCATTAAGTCGGCAATGTAATAATATACCACATATAGGGGCATCATTATCAAGTTTCTTCAAAGGTGACAAGGGTTGATGGTTGTCTTTATTTTGCGTCTATGCTATCATAATCGCTAATGGATACAGCTATAGAGACGTTATAGGAAAGGCTAAAAAAAAGCGAACCTTGATAGGCGAGCGGCCAAGGAGAGTGCGGAGGTCTTCAAGGATGTTGCCGAGTCAAATTTAGCGACGAAGGCCGATATCAATGAGCTAAAAACTGCTCAAGCGCCGTCCTCTTTGTTTTTTATTCTTAAATGAGGCCAATGATTGTAGAGGTTAGGGGACTCAGCAAGTCTTATGGGGGACTGAGCGCCTTAAGCGATGTTGACATTACCATCGATGAGGGCGAGCCCGCTACCGTAGGGAGTAGACCTATCATCGGGCTTATTGGCCCTAATGGGGCTGGGAAGACGACCCTCGTTAATTGTCTGTCGGGTGTTGTCAGTCCGTCGAGTGGGTTTATCAGGTTTAAGGGTGTTGACATAGTCCCCGAGGTGGACGTGATGGTCACGAGGCCAGTTATCAGATTAGCCCGTGTGATGCTGATTGTGGCCCTGCTGTGGGGGATGGTGTTTTCGGCGGTGACGCTGCCTGGGGTGGTGTTTCAGCTCGAAACGTTTCTCGCGATCCTGGTCGTAGCGATAATCAGGGGCTTTAGCGCCAGGAGACTTGCCTCCTTTGTGGGCTGGAGCAGGGGCGTTGCCATTGCCTTTGCGGTGTTTGACCTCATCACGGCTGCCGTGTGGCTCTATAGCCTGGATTTATACGGCGGGTATCGGTTTTTTTCGGTAGGGCCGGCGGCCATACAGTTATTGCCCTTGAGGCCTGTCGTTATACTGACGTCATTGATATTTATCATATACAGTCCTTTTGTCATCATTGGCCTCTCTATCGGTCTCTTTGGCAGTCTCTTTGGCAGCGGCATGATGGCCGCATTTGGCAGCTTTATAAGGCCTAACAGGATAAACGCATCAGGGATAGCGCGCACCTTTCAAAACATAAGGCTGTTTAAGGAGATGACCGTCTACGACAACGTCAAGACTGCCCGGCACAGGCATGGCCGTTGTGGGCTGTTGGCCTCGATACTGAAGACATCGCGGCAACGGGCCGAGGAACGGGACATCCATCTATCCGCCACGGAGTTGCTTGAATTTGTTGGCCTTCAACACAGGGGCGACTCCAGGGCGGCCAACCTCCCCTACGGCGACCAGAGACGTCTTGAGATCGCCAGGGCGCTGGCAACCGAGCCATCCCTGCTGCTCCTTGATGAGCCTGCCGCCGGTATGAACCCCCTTGAGACCGCCACCCTCGTTGAACTCATACGGGAGATCAGCCGCAAGGGCATAACCATCATCATCATAGAGCACGACATGCGCCTGATCATGCAGGTCTGTCACAGGATAATAGTCCTCGACCACGGCAAGAAGATAGCCGATGGCACGCCCCAGGAGATAAGGACCAACCATGAGGTCATCGAGGCCTACCTGGGCCCGGAGAGCGGCCATGCTTAAGCTCAACGACGTACATTGTCACTATGGCAGCATACATGCAATCAAGGGCGTCAGCTTTGAGCTCAAGCGTGGGCAGATTGGCTGTTTAATCGGCGCCAACGGGGCGGGCAAGTCAACCTTGCTCTGGACCATCTCCGGTCTTCAGCGGGCAACGCAGGGGGCGATCGAGTTTGAGGGGATTGCCATACATGGGGCATCCTCTGATGAGATAGTGCGCATGGGCATCTGTCAGGTCCCCGAGGGGCGGCGGATATTTGCTCAGTTGACGGTGCGTGAAAACCTGCTCCTTGGCGCCTACACCAGGAGGGATAGGGGTGGCATCAGGCAGGATATGCAACGGGTGTTTGACTACTTCCCGGCGCTTGCGACACGGCTCGATCAGGAAGGTGGGACACTATCGGGGGGGCAGCAGCAGATGCTGGCAGTTGGTCGGGCGCTGATGGCGCGTCCCAGGCTCCTGTTGCTCGATGAGCCAAGCCTCGGGTTGGCACCGTTGATGGTGCAGACGATATTTGACATAATCAAGGGCATTGCCAGTGACGACATAACGGTTCTCCTGGTGGAGCAAAACGCCCGGGCCGCGTTAAAATTGGCCCATTACGGGTGGGTCATCGACCTTGGTCGTATAGTCCTTGCCCAGCCGGCAGAAGACCTCCTGCACAACCCAAAGGTCGTTGAGGCATACCTGGGCCAGGGGTGAAGTAAGAAAAGAGAAGAAAGAAAGGGGGACGCCTGGCCGCCCCCCTTCAGAACCCCCTGCAAGGGCACCAGTGCCTTTGACCCCATAATTCTTAATCCTGATGTCTCATTCTTAATCATATCATCACAGG
>JADFXD010000126.1 GCA_015233725.1 Nitrospirota bacterium
GCTATGTTTAAAAGATTTTTGTGTTGCCTTGGTAGTACTATCCTCTGAATCGCTGTTTCAGCATCTGGCTGTTGACAGTAATTGTATCCTTGTGCTATGATGTCATTGTTACTTGATTTTTTTTTGAGATATCAAGTTAAGGGGTTTTATAGATAGATTATGAAGTTTGCTCCGGAAGGGATACCGTTTTTTATTGGTGCAGCGATACTGACGCTGATAGTGTATTGGTTTACAAGACACTGGATCACCCAATTGCCAATAACCATACTGCCAATAATCATACTGTGCTTCATGTTCTTTTTCTTTCGCGACCCCGACAGAGTCACACCGGCGCAAGAGGATGCCATCATATCGCCTGCCGATGGGAAGGTAATACTGATTAAACAGACTTTCGAGAAGGACTACCTAAAGAGGGACGTACAGAAGTTCAGCATATTCATGTCCCCGTTCAATGTACACGTCAACCGCGCCCCCTTTGACGGCGCTGTCGTCAGCGTAAGGTACACCAAGGGGAGCTTCCACAATGCGTACATGGATGAGGCCTCCAGCAACAATGAAAACATAGCCATGGTCATGTCAACGGCCATGGGTGACATACTGGTCAGACAGGTAGCTGGCTCGGTTGCCAGGAGGACAGTCTGCCGCGTCAACCCAGGCGATACCCTCAAAAAGGGTCAACGCTTCGGGATCATCAAGTTCAGCTCGAGGGTTGACCTGTACCTGCCACTGAGCGCACAGATCACGGCAAGGTTGGGCGATAAGGTCAAGGCCGGCGAAACCATTATCGGCAGGTGGAGCGCCAATCACGACGCCGCAGAGGTCGAACAACCTCAAAGCAAGATAGCGCCAGGTCAGGAGACATCATGAAAAGAGGCGTCTACATCCTTCCAAACGCCCTCACGCTCTGTGGTATGTGCTTTGGGTTTTACTCGATCGTAGCCTCCTTGAAGGGCCAGTACACTGATGCCGGATGGGCAATCCTCATCGCGAACATATTTGACGGCCTGGATGGTTGGGTTGCCAGGATGACAAACAGCACATCGAGGTTTGGCATAGAGCTGGATTCGCTGTCAGACCTCGTGGCCTTTGGGGTTGCCCCATCGATAATGGCCTATAACTGGGCCTTGCAGCCAGCCGGAAGGATCGGCTGGGCAGTGGCCTTTCTCTATGTCTGTTGCGGGGCGCTGAGGCTTGCCCGGTACAACGTCCAGATGGTCTCAACAGAGAAAAAATACTTCACGGGTATGCCAATACCAGCCGCTGCCACAATACTGGCGACGCTTGTTATCTTCCATGAACACCAGTTTGGCAATGTACATGCTAATAGCACACTTGTCGCCATCATAACGGCAGTGATTTCGATATTTATGATAAGCACCCTCAGATTTCATGGCCTCAAGGAGCTTGACCTAAAGAAACGAAAGCCTTTCCCGTTTCTGGTTCTGTTAATAATCCTGACAGCCATTATCATAACAAATCCACCGATCATGCTGTTTGCCTTTGGCTTTCTTTATATGTTTGTTGGTATAATAGAAAATATATACCTGATCTATACCCGTAAAAAGCGTGCCTTAATATCAGAATCAGGTAAAAGATAACATTCAGAAGGACACGGACAAAAAATAAAATATGTGAACAAGAAACGATTGATTCAGTGCGCCCCCAACGTAAGCCACAAACCTACGCAAGGAAGGGGTCAAGGGCACTGGTGCCCTTGCAGGGGGCTCTGAGGGGGGGGCAGCGCCGCCCCCTTCTTTTTTTTTCTTTTTTCTCTAACTATTAAGAGAGGTGATAACGGATAATGAGACAAATCAGGGTTTTTGATACTACCTTGAGGGATGGCGAGCAATCCCCCGGGGCGACCATGAACGTGGATGAGAAGCTCCAGCTTGCCAGACAACTGGCCAGGCTCAATGTCGATATCATAGAGGCGGGTTTTCCCATAACCTCACAGGGAGACTTTGAGGCGGTTAAACTCATAGCAGAGGAGCTGGAGACCGTTACGGTGGCTGGACTTGCCAGGGCAAGATTTGAAGATATCGACAGGGTGGCAGAGGCCATCAAAAACGCCCGAAAGACCGGCAGGATACACATAGTGATAGCGACCTCGGATATCCACCTCAAATTTAAACTAAAGATGACGCGACAAGAGGTCTTAAACGCCTCAATAAATGCCGTGCGACACGCCCGCCAGTACACCGATGACATAGAGTTCTCAGCCGAGGACGCCACACGCTCGGATTGGGACTTCCTGTGCAGGGTCACGGAGGAGGTCATAAAGGCCGGCGCCACCACGGTCAATATTCCAGATACGGTTGGCTATACGGCCCCCGTTGAGTACAGCGAGCTCATCGAGTATCTGATGAACAGGGTTCCCAACATAGATAAATGTGTCGTCTCCGTTCACTGTCACAACGACCTTGGCCTGGCCGTGGCTAACTCCCTGGCTGCCATCCTCAAGGGGGCCGGACAGGTAGAGTGTACCATAAACGGCATCGGCGAGCGCGCCGGCAATGCCTCTCTGGAGGAGATCGTCATGGCCCTCAAGACGCGTCCCAAGCTCTTTATGGCCGATACCAGTATCGTCACGAGGGAGATATACAAGACAAGTCGAATGGTCTCCAAGATCACCGGCATGATCGTGCAGCCCAACAAGGCAATCGTTGGCGCCAACGCCTTCGCCCATGAGTCCGGGATACATCAGGATGGTTTCCTGAAGGAGCGCTCCACCTACGAGATCCTCAAGCCGGAGGATATCGGTATCCCAGGCAGTAAGCTCGTCTTGGGCAAGCACTCCGGCAGACATGCCTTCAAGGATAGGTTGGGACAAATGGGCTACCACCTGACAGACGATGACGTCAACCACACCTTTGAACGGTTTAAGGCCCTGGCAGACCAGAAAAAGTACGTCTTTGATGAAGACATCGAGACGCTGATCACCGAGGAGATATCAAAGACAGACTATGTCTACAACCTTGTCTCCCTTGGTGTGACATGCGGCACTGAGGACAAGCCCATTGCGAGGATAACCATCTCTAAACGCGGCGAGGAGCTTAAGACCGAAAGCACCGGGGACGGCCCCGTGGATGCTACATATAACGCAATAGCTCAACTGACCGAAACAAAGAGTCAACTGATAAGATATGAGGTCAAGAGTATTACCGGCGGTACCGACGCCCAAGCGGAGGTGTTTGTGACCATCGAGGAAGACGGCAGGACCGTCAGAGGGGCTGGTTCCCACACCGACACTATCGTGGCCTCGGCCAAGGCCTACATAAACGCAATCAATAAGCTCGAGGGCAAAAACAGGGTCATAACACAAGGGGTTTGAGACTATAGAAAATCGGTAGATATACAGCGAGGGAAAAGAATCAGTGCATGAAAAACGCTCTGACTATGAGGGATATGATGCCGGCCAGAACAGCGCCCAAAATCCACTTGAGCAAGACCATTTCACCGCTCATCTTGGCAACGTCTTCCCTGACCTTAGAGATATTTTCATTGAGACTGATTTCTACCTTAGCGATGTCTCCTCTGAGGTTGAGTTCCACCCTAAAGAGGTCTTCCTTCGTAGCCAGGTCTCTCCTTGTGTCAAGACCGGCCTCGCCGATGACCTTGATGAAGTCATCAGTTGCCTTCTTTACCGCTCCAGGACGCTCCTGGTCTTCTCCGAGTTTCTCTCTCAATGCCTTTGGTATAGCATGACCTTATTATACAGCCGTGCCCTCAAAAACGCAAATCGGGGGATTTTTTTATTTCCAGGGGCTTGACAAATATATTTGCCATAATTTAGACTTTGTAATGAATATATTTCTAATGTCTGAAGGTGTGAACGCCCAAAACCAGCTCGAACGCCAGCTTGTAATCCAGCTTTTCTGGCAGCGTTTTTGCATACACACACACACACACACACACACACACACAACCTATCCACGCTCTTTCTCTCTCTCGATGCAACATTACACATAGCACATAGTCACTTTCTCACCACCGAATTCTTCAATCCATACCTTTATGCTTTCCACTATGGGAGGTGAATATTGTCTGATTGCTGTAATCGGATATTGTCTTGATTTTAGCCGTTTCGCGCAATCAGTTAATAGAATGTGCAGGCCGGTTTCATCGGCGCTGCAGAACCAAAAAAAAAGTTTTAGGAGGGGTTATTATGTTTCGAGGAAACGATAACCAACAGATGAGGTATCTCCAGTTGTATGCAGGCGTGAGGGTGTTGGTTGCCCTGATGCTGGTTGCGATGATTGGAGCAATATGTTTTAACAGTACCGCTTATGCCGGAACCGTCAACCTGCCACAGACGGGCCAGACAACAAGCTACTACGCCGGTGATGACGGTGCAATTCGGGCTGGTGTGGCATGGCCATATCCTAGGTTTACTGACAACGGCGATCAGACACTAACCGACACACTGATGGGTTTGGTCTGGGCAAAAGATGCCAGTGCACCAACGGTGTGGTCATGCACAGGTGGCAGCGTTCCGACCTTCGGCATCGGCAAAAGTATGACCTGGCAGGCAGCACTGGCTTATGTGGCCTGCCTAAATAAGGCAAGTTACCTTGGTCACACCGATTGGAGACTGCCAAATATCAACGAGCTGGCTAGCCTTGTCAGCGCCAATAGCAGTTCTTCACAATCATGGCTCGAATCTCAGGGGTTTGCCAACGTGCAGCCAGGTGCTATTGGTGTGGGTGCTGGCTATTTATCCTCCACTACCTATGCCAGCAATACGTCCTACCAATGGCTTATCGATATGAGCAGCGGCTCTGTTTTTCCTTCCTGGTCATCACCCAGCGCAGGCTCCGTATGGCCAGTACGTACTGGAGGGTCCGGAGCATTTGGTAATGCAGCCGTTTGGCAAACTGGTCAGATTGGGTCACAAGCGGCGGGTGACGATGGTGCGTTAAAGGAAGGCGTGGCTTGGCCTAATCCAAGGTTCACAGATAAATCTAATGGTACAGTAGTGGATAACCTGACAGGTCTGGTATGGACCAAAGATGCCAGTACCCCAACGGTAGGAAGTTGCACTGGTGGCCTTATAAGCTGGCAGGGCACGCTTGATTATGTGAAGTGCCTTAATACAGGCAATTACCTTGGTTATAGTGACTGGCGGTTACCAAACAGAGAAGAGCTGGTTAGCTTGATTGACTATGGAAATTCTGGACCTGCGATAGTGCCAAATAATCCTTTTTTGGGTGTAAAGGTTAGTCTTAGTTCTTCTTTAGTGACTATAGCTTACTGGTCATCAACGAGTTATGCTCCAAATACGGGATTCGCTTGGACTGTTGCAATGGGCAACGGTTCAGTGTACGATACCAGCGAAGGGACTCCAACCAGCAACTCTCTATTGCAGCCCTACATCTGGCCGGTGCGTGGCGGACTGCCAACACCAACTCCTACACCGACCCCTACGCCTACTCAGACACCTACCCCCACACCAACTCCCACCACAACGCCTACTCCTACGCCGACACCAACGCCTACACCAACCCCCTCTCCAACCTCTACCCCGACACCTACTCCAACACCGACACCAACGGGAACTCCTGCACCAACGTCAACACCGACACCTACTGGAACACCAACCCCAACCCCGATCCCCACACCTACCTCAACCCCCGCCCCGGGTCAGGTGAATCTCACGGTGACGAAAATAGGAACCAGCGACGGCTCGGTAACTTCTACCCCTGGGACTATCACCTGGAGCGACAAGACCGGCACGGCATCGTATAACACCGGCACATCCGTTACCCTCACGGCAACACCGGCGCTGGGGTCAACAATAAAGGCCTGGACGGGCTGCGACTCAAACATTGGCCTCACCAATTGCCTGGTCACGATGAGCGCCTCCAAGAGCGTTACCGTCGAGTTTGCTGGCGGCACTGGCAAGAAGGTCAGGCATGACTTTAACGGCGATGGCAAGGACGACATAATGTGGAGAAACACCAACAATGGCGACGTCTACGTCTGGTTTATGGACGGGACAAGTATAAATGGTGGCGGCTATGTAATCAAGGGCATGATGGCCGAGTGGTCGGTCAAGGCGATAGCAGACTTCAACGGTGATGGCAATAGCGACGTCCTGTGGCAAAACACCAGAACCGGCGATGTCGCAATGTGGTTGATGAATGGTCTGAGCATGTCAACGGGCAACTATGTCGCACAGGCCGTCCCCAACAACTGGTTAATCAAGGGCATTGACGACTTCAACGGCGACGGCAAGGCCGATATCCTATGGCAGAACACCACAACCGGCGATGTCGTCCTGTGGTTCATGAACGGGCTTAGTATCGCCAGCGCCGGTTACGTGCAAAAGGGAGTCCCGCAGAACTGGCAGATCAAGGCGATCGGCGATTACAACGGCGATGGCAAGGCCGACATCCTCTGGCAGGACAACTCAAAAGGCGACATCTACATGTACATCATGGACGGCTTGAATATCTCAGGTGGAGGCTATGTGTCGTTTGGCCTGACCAGCGACTGGCAGCCGAAATAACAAAGAAAGAGAAAAAAAAAGGGGGGCGGCGCTGCTTCTTTACCGCTCAAGGCACGCTCCTGGCCCCCCCCTCAACCTCCCCTGCAAGGGGAGGGGTGAGGCACGATGTTGTCGCAGCGGATCGCACCCGCTTCTTTGACGCTCCAGGACGCTCCTGGCCCGGCCACGAATAAGTCCCCTTGACACGTCATAAAAGTGCTGCGTATTTTGTATCTAATCAAATCTAAATCTGCTATATACGTACATTGACATTTCGACAAATTAGTTCCTCCTGTAAATATTTCTGTGATGAAATAATTTGACAATGTCATATTTCATACCATACCACATCTGGAGGTACAATTGTC
>JADFXD010000127.1 GCA_015233725.1 Nitrospirota bacterium
TCTTAAATTGTCTGCTTATCCTATCAGATATATATCTATAGGCATTCACTCCCAATTTTTTAGCATTTCGGATAACTGATAAAAAAGAATCCTTTGCCTTTGTACCTTCATCTGTTTTAGCCATATTATACTATTACCCACTCACTTTACGAAAGAGCCGGTCTGAGGGGAGGCAAAGCCTCCCATTCTTTCTTCTTCTCTCCGCTGCAATATGCCTACCAGTATCTTAGCGCTGTGGTCGGAGGAGGTGTCTTGTGTTAGGGTGATACAATTTTGCCTTAGGGTTTGGATTTCTGACCTTGTCATGGGGATCAACTGACTTATGCTCAGGCGTAGGGATTGGGGGTTGGAGGTCTTGAACACCAGGCCGACGGCGTATTTTTCGACACAGGCTTTTATCGATGGCCTGTCGTTAGCGATAAGTGGGCGTTTGAGACTGCAGGCAGTCCACAGGACGCTTGGCCATTCGAGAAACTCCTCCTTGTAGGAGAGGATCACGGCGTCGGCGGCAAAGAAATAAAGCCTCTTGACCTCCTCGCTGACCCACTCGTTGACGATAAGGTAGCGAATGCCCACTCCAAGGCTTTTGACCAGAGAGACGATCCTCTCATGCCTGTGGGGTGGTACGAATCCAACCTGAAGGACACAGATATCGGGCATCTCTACGAGGGCCTCGATAACGGTCTCGGGGTCTCTTCCCTGGTGCACGACGCCAAACAATAGTAGTATGGTCTGTGCCGCAGGCAAGCCGAGTGCCTTGCGCGCATCAGATTGTGACACCTCCGGCTCTACCAGGTTGTATCCCCAGGGGATCAGGTAGACGTGTCCTTTGAGCACACCCCTCAGAAAACCGTTGTAGGCGTTGACAGTCAACTCGTCGTGACCCACGACGATAAACCTGTTGCGCAACATGGCAAGGCGATAAACAGGCCGCCATAGTCCAAAGTTCTGGCAGCGTCGATACACGTCCATTGAGCGAGGATAGCCATGCGCGAAACTGCCCTTCAAGGCATAAAACGACGTCATCATGATCAGTATCCAGCAGGTGTTTCTCATGAACGCCGCAAACACAAATGGCAGAAACATGTATGGGTCACCGTTTAGGAGATAACAGAAGTTGTACTTATGGCGTTTGACTATACGTATGGCATACGAGATGCAAACTATCTGGTAGATAAGGTGCCTGGCGTAGTAGAAGACCTTAAGGGCGCTTAACGCCTCTATTGACGAGGCCAGCCACGAGTCAGCCCTTATAACGGTATACTGTTTGACCCCTGGAGGCAGTCCACCATCGCGTAGGCCCTGAAACGTCAACAGCGCCACCTCCACCCCCGCCTTGAGTAGCGACTCGATTTCGCTCCTTGTCCTGTCGGAGTAGTGTCCCGTCTCGTGCGCCCTGGGACAGACATACAGGATAGATATTTTAGAGGCGTCTGGCAACAAGATTAAGAAGAGGGAAAGAAGTGAGGGCTTTGCCCTCCCTCAGACCCACCCACAAGGAGACCAGTCCCCTTGACCCCATTATGCGTAATCCTGATGTTATCAATGTATTTACAATCATATTCAGACGATACGGTTTAATAGGTCGATAAGGCCTTTGGTTGTCTTTTCCCAGAGGTATGTCTTTAGCACCAACGCCCTGGCATTTGCCCCGATTTGCTGTACCCTTTGCTCATCAGACCATAGCTCTATCACCCTGGAGGCAAACTGCCCTGGCTCGTCGGCTATAACAAAGTGCTCGCCATCTATGCCCTCAATACCGCCGGCCCCGCTTGAGGTCGTAACTACGCACTTGCCCAGCGCCATCGCCTCCAGTATCTTGTTTTTTATCCCCGAGCCGGATATCATCGGGGCTATAAACATCCTTGATCGGACGATGTCCTCATAGGGGTCATCGACAAAGCCCGTTACCACTACACCCCTTGACCCGGCCAGCGCACGAACCTCCGGTGTTGGTCGGGAGCCTATTATATGGAACTCGACGTTGTCCAGCCTCTCTCTTATTGCAGGCCATATCTTTTTGACAAAGTACACGACCGCATCTATGTTTGGACTGTAGTCCATCTTTCCCAGAAACGTCAGTGTATCGCGTGGCGGCTCCGTGGAGGGACGGCTGCCATACTCCAGGATGTCTTGCGCCACGCCGTTGGAAATGGTGACGATGTTTGTCTTTGACGAGAGCCTTTTGAGATGTTCCGAGTCGTTATCGGAGGTCATAAAGCAATAGTCAAAGCACCCGGGCAGTCTGCTTTCGTATGAGGAGACACGCCCCTTCTCCACCCAATAGATGAGCCTCCACAGGAAGTTGCTGCCGAGCTTGTTGTCCTGCATGTAACTCAGCGACATGGAGTCAACGCAGTCAACCACGCGGGGGATATCCACGTCGCTGACGTAGTCGGTGGTCCTGATGTGACTGCAAAATATGAGGTCGTACCTGTTTTGCCGTATGAGGGAGCGTATCTTGTCCCTGGCCTCCCTGAAGTAATAGTAGGCCACCTGGAGCGGTCTTTGATCGGCCAGGGCCTTGAGGGCATTTATGTAACTGGCCTTTTTTGAGTGTCTGTACACGTAGACGTTATTAAAGTGCCTCTTATAGGCATCGAGGTGTTTATCTGCGATATCGTGTTCGGTCAGGCTAAAAACGTCTGTGGTGAAGTGCCCCGCTATCGCCATTGATACGTTGTACATCCGGATCAACCCGCCCGACACCGGTGGATACGGAAACCTTGAGGCCAGGTACAGGGCCTTTTTCTTATTCATAGAATGCCACCCTTTTCTTCCCCAAACAGGACAACTCTGATCGTTCTGAGGATTATTTGTATGTCAAAGATCAGGGAAAAGTTTTTTATATAGTAAATGTCATACTCGAGCTTCTTTGCGGCGTCCTCGATTGAGGCGCCGTACTTGTAGTTGATCTGCGCCCATCCGGTGAGGCCTGGCTTTACGATGTGTCTGAAGCTGTAGTATGGTATCTGTTGTTGTAGTTGGCTGGTAAAGGCGGGTCTCTCAGGTCTTGGGCCGACAAACGACATCTCCCCCTTGAGGATGTTAAACAGTTGAGGCAGCTCGTCTATCCGCAGGCGCCTTATGACCCTTCCCACCCTCGTTATCCTGGGATCGCTGATGGCTGCCCACGTGGGGCCGTCTTTCTCAGCATCCCTGACCATAGAGCGAAACTTGCGCAACTTAAATGGCGCCTCATTCTGTCCCACCCGACTTTGCACGTATAGCGCCCGCCCCCTGGATTCCAGCTTTATGATCAGCGCTATCAAGAGCATAAAGGGCGCTAGCAGGAGTATAAACACAATAGATAAGAAGATGTCGATCAGCCTCTTGGCCCTTATGTAGAAGTCGTTGTGGATGACCGTAAACCCACGCGAATACAGAAACCATCGGTCCTCCAGGAAGTAAATGGGCACCCGCTCCAGGACATCCTCGTAGAAGTCGGACATCTCTCTGACCACCATGCCCTTCATGCGGCACTCCAGCAGGTGTTGAAACAGGTATGGAGGTATCTTTGGCGAGTCCACAAAGACGATAACCGGCGACTCCGCCCTCCGCAACCCATTGCAGGTGAGCTTCTTGTCTGACTTGCTGCCATAAAACACTGTCCTGTCTATCCTGACCTTGTCCGTTTTATCAAGGCTCTTTGACACCTTCCTGATGAAATCCTCAGGGCCGTATAAGACGACGCGAACGGGTTTATTAATCTTATGCCTTATATTATACATCAAGAGGCGCAACATTGCCGTAAGGAAAAATATACCGACACTCTGCATGGCAAGCAGCCCCCTGCCTATAAAAAACTTGTAAAATACAAAGGAAAAGAGCATTATCCCTATTGCCGCGCATAACACCCCTAGCAGCAGCCTCATTATGAGCTTCTTGCGAAAAGACAGGTCGTAGAGGTCAAATATATAAAAGGTTGTAAATATCATGACCACCCACAGCGTCATGTCGTCGATTGTCTTTGACAGTACAAGCTCTTTCTGTCTCAGCAGGTGGGCAATAAAGATAGATGCGTATATAAAGACGACATCAAAAAAGGGGATCAACGCCTTCTGTAAACGATAACTTGCCAACTATCCTACCATACCCTGTGGCCGCCTTAACTCAAATGTTCCTCCCAATGCCATTGTTTAACATTATAACATATCACCTTGGTCAACACCAAAGGCAAGAGAAAGGAGAAAAGAAGGGAGGCTGCTGCTGCCCCGCTCTCCTTTTCAAAGCCTTATCGAAAAAACACTTCCTTTTCCAGGCTCGCTTATAACAGTGAGCTCTCCACCCATCAGCTCCACAAGTTTTTTAGCGATATACAGCCCTATTCCCATTCCCGGCTTTTTTCCGGTTTCGTGATCTAATTTTCCAAAGCGCTCAAAGATTCTGGACAAAGCTTCCTGCTCAATTCCAATACCAGTATCGGCAACGGAGATCACCGTTTGACCGTTTCCTTCCCATGCAGAGATTTTTATCTCTCCCCCAGGGTCGGTAAACTTTATCGCGTTTTCAATCAGATTTCTCAGGGCTTGACTCAGTTTCTGAGAATCCGCTCTAACTGCAATATCCGGTATATGGGTTTTGAGGCTCAATCCCTTTCTCTTGACTTGTTCTTCAAAAAAAACGCCTGATTCTTGAATCAAACCAGGCAGGTTGACAACAGAAAAATCGAGCCCTTCTTCAAGCGTAGCTGCCGCCAAAATCTTGATTACCAGGTCATTTAACCTCTCTGCCGCTTCAATAATTTTTTGCAAAAGCTCAGGTTGGTTTTCACCCCCGGAGGCTAAAAGCTGTGAAAACCCCATCAAGTGATTCAATGGCGTACGCAGTTCATGACTCATTGACGCCAGCAACAGAGACTTAAGGGCTTCCTCTTCAACCTTTGTGCGCACGGCTATGAGCTCTTCCCGGGTTTTTCTTTCACTCTCAATATCCCGCAATATCTTTCTTAAACGAAAATCAAGTGTTTCGAAATCCAGTACCGGTTTTTGGATAAAATCCTGTCCGCCTTTCAGCATAAAAACCCGAACCAATTCAATAGACCCATGCCCCGTACACATTACCACCGGCAACTGTGACCAGAGAGCCTTGATGCTTAAAAAGGTATTAAAGCCATCGACTCCTGGCATCTCTTGATCAAGCAAGACAATATGGGGGTTAATCTGCCCGATTAAACTCAATGCCTCATCCCCGCTTGAAGCCGTTGTTACTCTATATCCGAATTTTGGCAGCCGTAAATTAAAAAGCCTTCTAATATCAGAATCGTCATCCACAACCAAGATGTTTACCACGTTTTTTGTTTCTTCTTGTCTGTATTCCTCCATCCAGTTTCACTCCTTTTTTCTCGACCTACCCATAAAGAGAGGGAAAGAAGGGGGCAGCGCCGCCCCCCTTTTTTTGTCTTCTTTTCTTTCAGGCGAGTTCTGCCTTGGCTCTTTCGTAGTCCTGGGCGACGCCGATGTCGATGAAGTAAGCGTCGAATTCGAAGCCGCAGAAGCGTTTTGTCTGATAGTAGCGTTCAAGGAAGTCCTTTTCGATGGAGAAGTTTTCCTGCAGGTCAAGCCCATCAAACACCTGCGTGTTCATTACGTAGACACCGCCGTTGATAAGCCCAAAGCCCCTCGCCCGCTTCTCCTGAAACCCTACGACCCTGTGCTCGTCATCAACGACCACGACGCCGTATCTGTCAAAGTCCCTCATCGGCTTCAGGGCCATCGCAAAGGCGCAGTTGTGGCAGCGATACAGCTCATACAGCCCTGGGAGGTCAGCGAGGAACAACGTATCGCCGTTTAAGGCAAACACCTCCTGGTCATCCACATATGACAGGGCCTTTGTAATGGCGCCGCCGGTTCCCAGGGGTTCATCCTCGACGCAGTAGACAAGGTCAATGCCCCCGAAGCGTTCGCCAAAATACCCCATAATGGCGTCTCTCCTGTAGCCAACGCTCAGGACGCAGCGCTCGAGCCCCTGCCTGCTGAGGTACTCCAGGAGGTATTGAAGGAACGGCCGGCCGTTGATGTCGGCCATAGGCTTTGGGAGGTCGCCGATTATCCCCCTGAGCCTGGTGCCCAGGCCGCCTGCCAGGACAATGGCCGTCTTTGTCATGGTCGCGGAAACATTGCCTTTTCCACCAACTCGCAGACAATGTGACCAACCATGATGTGTGCCTCCTGTATCCTTGGTGTGTCAGAGGAAGGGACATTTAACAGGTAGTTGCAGATGTCCTTCATCTTTCCACCGCTGGCCCCGGTCATCCCGACGGTAATCATGCCGATACCGGTGGCGGTCGTTATGGCCCTTATGATGTTTGGCGAGTTGCCGGAGGTCGATATCCCCACGAGGACATCCCCCGCCCTGCCATTTGCCCTTACCAGGCGCGAGTACACCTCGTCGTAGGAGTAATCGTTTGCCACGGCGGTCAGATAGGAGGTGTTTCCGTGCAGGGCATCTGCAAAGAGCGGCTCTCTGTCGAAGTAGAACCTCCCCGAAAGCTCGGCTGCCAGGTGTTGGGCATCCGCGGCGCTTCCGCCGTTGCCACACAGGAGCACCTTCTTGTCATGCCTGAAGGCGATCTCCATTGCCCTGGCCACCTCCGCAATCGTGTTTAACAACCCAGCATCGGACAGCAGCCCCTCCTTGACCGATATTGACGCCTTTATGGCGTCCACTATTTGTTGATTCATCTCGTTGTCTCCCATGTTTTATAAAGTAACTCATGTTACGCAAAAGCATAGCGTAAGTATGGTAAAATATCTGTATCTTTAATCATAACTCATGTTACGCAAAAGCATAGCGTAAGTATGGTAAAATATCTGTATCTTT
>JADFXD010000039.1 GCA_015233725.1 Nitrospirota bacterium
ATAACATTATATTCTCCTTATGTTTTAGTTGGTTTGCTACTACACTTTAACATAAAGGAGGTATAAAAATGCTCTCTGTTTAGGAGATTTGCAAGAGGCTCTATTGTTGGATTTAAGATGCTTTAGAATTGTTACAATGTGTATTATCGTTCTGATGGAGTATATGACTACACATGATTGTCGCTATACCTCTTGAAGAGAAATTTTTCTTGCATTTTTTAAACATTGTCAACAGGATTATGAACCATGCCCAAAAATGGTGCAATGGTGCTCTCCGGTATGCTTAAGTCAACAGCATTACCCCTCAGACCCCCCTGCAAGGGCACCAGTGCCCTTGACCCCATTATATCTTTACTCACGGTGCATGCTTCTTATACAAGTTATCTTTTGGTCAACAATTTGCGTTGTGGTACTGTTGATCCTTGAGCTAATTGTTTGCCACTATCCCTTTTGGCGCCTTTGCCAAGGTCGCATGTGGTTATAAATCCGGCGGTGGATCGCTTTAACTCCTGGGCGCCTTCGAGCATCCGGTTTACGTTGTCCATGATTTCGCTGGATTCGGTTTCCATGTCGGTGGCTATCTCTGTGGTCTTTTCGGCGCTTTTGACTATGTTGCCTGCCGTGACGGATTGCTCATCCACGACGGTGGCTATCTGGATAATCTGCTCCTGCACAACCTGCACGGCCTCCAGTATGTTGTTTAGCGACTTACTGACCTCTTCCATAAACTCTGTGGCCTTTACAACACCCATGGATGCCTCTTGCATCGAATGGGTCGTTCGCTCAGACTTGGAGAGTACCGTGCTTATTTTTGCGGATATTTCGGTCGTTGCCTTTTTTGTCTTTTCAGCTAATTTTCGAACCTCATCGGCCACTACGGCAAAGCCACGTCCCTGTTCCCCAGCCCTGGCAGCCTCAATGGCCGCATTGAGGGCCAGGAGGTTGGTCTGATCGGCTATATCGTTGATAACCGTGATTATCCCGGATATCTCGCCAACGCTGACATTTAACTCCTCTATAACGGTCGCCAGTCCTATGGTGGATTGATGAACCTTGTTGACAGTACTTACCGCGCCATCGACTATATCCTTGCCCTTGATCGCCATATCCATCGCATTGGTGGAGGTCTCCGATACCTGAGAGGCATTTTGGGCTATGTCTCCGATGGTTTCGCTCATCTGCTCCGCCGCCTGTGCCACCTGAGTTGCCTGTGTGTGTTGCATCTTTATGCTCTGGAAGGAGTGTTGAACCTTGCCCCTGACCGCATTCATGGTATCTATTACATTGTTGGTTGACTCTATCGTATTGCTTAACACATCGTTTAAGGAGTGAACCATCTTGTTCATATCCATAGCAAGCCTGCCGATCTCATCCGATCTCTTGAGGTCTATCTCTACACAGACGTTACCCTTGCTTACCTCATCGGCCAGATAGACCATCTCCTCCAAGGGCTTTAGTATTGTGCCCTTTAATATAATATAGATAAATATAGTCATGACTACAAATACGATGCAAACCCCGACAAAGGTCACAACAACACTCTTAAACACCTCGTCATCGACGTCCTTGTTTGGGTAGGCAGACACTACGGTAAAACCCCATTCTGCAAACGGTCTTTCAACTACTGTCCAGGCTTTGTCCCTTGTCTTTAATATATTTACGATATCATCATGGCTTGTGTGTTTAGATTGAAAGCGAACCTCCCCTGTGCTGTCTATGACGGCCAAAAAACCATTCTTGAGCAACCTCGCCTCTGAGACCACGTCCTCCAACCCCTTCAAGGTAGTGACCTTATAACCAACGTAGTAGATGCCTATCGTGTTATTGCCTATGTCCTTTATTGGTGCGTAACCGGTTATGTAGGGCTTTCCAAGTATGTCAACCTGTCCATAAAAGGGGTTGCCTGCCAGTATGCTCTTAATGGCCTTACCCTTGGGGTCAAGTATTGTGCCGATTGCCCTCTTGCCATCATTCTTTTTGACGTTTGTGGAGACCCTCACAAAGTCGTTACCGCTCTTGACAAACAGCGTGGCCGTCCCTCCCATGGTCTTTGCAACCTCATCGACGACCTCGAAGTGGTTCGCCTGCGGTTGCTGGGCAAACAACAGATCAGGCACGGACTTGTCACCCACCTTGACCATCTCTCCCAGGGATGGCTCACCTACGGCAGCGGTCCTGGCGATCAAGAGCTTCATCGCCCTCTGTACCTCCTCTGACATCAGACTATGCACCGTAGAAAGTACCTCTAATACCGTAGAGGAGGTATGACTTATCTGGGCATTTACCAGCTCGTTTGTTCGTTCCTTAACAGACCCTATAATCACAAGCAACAGCACGGATGTCACCACCAGCATCAGCGCCAGGATAGGGATTATAAACTTAAATACCAGTTTCTTGTTCATCGCACCTTACTCTCCTTATCGCCAGTGCGGTTCGCACCTTTTACTTGTTCCTGTTTGCTTATTGATTGGATAAAGGCAGCCAGCTCGGCCTTTTTCTCTGATGTAAGATCAGTAAACTTAATCGACCTCCCCACGCCTGTTGTGTTTAAATCTTTCAAATGGACATCGACTATAATACCAGTAATACCTGAAATTTCCTGACCACCTGAGGCTGTAATATCAAATACAACCCTCTCTAACATCCGAGGAATATGGACCTGCTCCTTCTGGAGTCCAAATCGATCAAGGGCCGAAACCTGACGAAGGATACAGAATAGCCCTCCTTCACTTACGTCTTTAAGCTGCCCACTAACAACCTGTGAATCAATCTTAAAGGAGACAAGCCCCTCCACCTTAAATCGATCGTGTTTCCTTCTACCTTTCTCTATGAGCTTTTGCAATAGCTCCTGTTGATTGTCGGCATTTAAGAGATTACTGCGGTTGTACACCACCCAATACATAAACCCAACCATAAAGCCGCCTAATGTATTTCCAAGGGATACGGTTGAGAGATTAACGACGAGGAAATTCCCCCATGTGAGATTGGAAAAATCACTGGCCGCCTTACCTGTCTTAAGCCAAAAGGGAGCGCTTGCCCCCGATTTAATAAAGAGACCAAATGGGATTAAATACATGTTTGCCACACAGTGCTCAAACCCCATCGTCACAAAGGCAGTGATCGGAAAGATTATACCGCTTATCTTGTCCACCACAGTGCGTCCCGAAAAACAGAGCCAGATGGCAAGACATACCAGTACATTACAGTAAACCCCCTTAAGCAGGCCCTCTAAGAACGTCATGTTACACTTCACATCGGCAACCTCCAACGCCTTGACTCCAACGAGGCCGTCCATCAGATTAAATTGCCCGCTCTTATATATCAGATAAGCCGTCACGATTGAACCAATAAAATTACCGATGTAGACTACGAACCAATTCCTCAGCACCAGCTTGGCCGATATCTTCTTACTCGCGGCGGCCATAATGATCAAGACATTACCGGTAAAGAGTTCAGCACCCGCTATCACAACCAGGATGAGCCCCAGACAGAAGACCAGACCGCCAACCAGCCTCAATATCCCGCCAGGGAGCTTGATCGCCCCACCAGCCCCACCCCCCGTTATCACCGTAGTAAAAAACGCACTGCCTAACGCTATGAAAGCCCCTGCCATGATTGACAACATCATCAACGTATACAAGTCAAGATTGGCCTTTATGACCCCAACGTTTTCAGCCTTCATGGCTATCTCTTTAGGCAGCAGGTTATCTACCACCGTAGCCTTGTTATCAACTACCTTGCCAGTTGCCATATACAGTTACCTCCATTTTTTTGATATAAACTTGTATATATTATACCACAACGCTGCGGTAAAAAGACTCTTTACGTAAATTGAGATATCGTGTATTGTCAATATGACATCAGGATGAGCATTTATGGGGTCAAGGGCACTGGTGCCCTTGCAGGGGGTTCTGAAGGGGGGCGGAGCCGCCCCTTTCTTTCTTTGCCTTTTTCTTCTTCCTGACGTCGCACAATAGGCCACGCAGGCGGTAGGAGCCAAAGGCTGGGTCATAGGGGGGGGCGTCGTCGGTGAGGACGTTGGCGTTGGCCTGCCACAAAGCCTCTGGGTCAAATAACCGCTCTGGAAACCACCAGCCATGCTCTACGCTCACCACGTATGGGGCAATGTCATCCGTGACCTCAGCCGTCATGGTTATCTGACCGCGCCTGGTGCGGATGATCACCTCATCGCCATGTCTTATACCACGCGCCTTGGCCACGGAGGTGTGTAACTGCGCCTGCGGTCGTGGACGCCGCCTCCGCAGGGCCTCAATCTGCCTGTGCTCGCTGTGAAAAAACTCCACCCTGCGACTGCCCGTTATAAGGACAAACGGATACTCATCAAGCAACTCAGGGGATGCCTCCGGCCCCTCGGGAGGCTCCACGTGTGAGGGCAGGGGGTCGTAACCCATCCGCTTGAGCGATGCGCTGTAGAGTTCCACCTTCCCTGAGGGCGTCCTGAAGCCATCTTGCAGGTACTTGTAATACCTGTGAGGGGGGCAGATGTATATCATCTCTGATGCCTTGGCAAAGTTGATACCAAGTGGTTGCAGTTGGTAGTCAAAGATGTCCTTGAAGCTCACCTCACTGCCTGGCAGGTGCAAGCGCCTGCTGAGTTCGTCAATGATCCACTCATCCTGACGGCAGTGCGGCGTATACACTATCGCAGACTGGGCAAAGACAAAGTTCTCCGCCACCAGCGGGACCCCCATGAGGTGGTCTATCTCCGTCCAAAAGGCGGCAGGTAAGACATAATCGGCCTGTAGTGCAGTTGGCGTCATAAACATGTCTGTAACCACCAGCAGGTCGAGTTTTTTGATGCCCTCAAGCACCCTCTTTGGATTGGCCAGGGTCAACAGCGGGTTGCTGCCAAAGATCAAGAGCCCCCTCAACCGATAGGGGACACCGTCGTTGATAGCATCAAAGACGCCGGGTATGTGTGCCGAGGGCATATAGGCACGCCAACCGCCGAGGAGTTTAAATCGCTCTGCCCCAATCCGCTTTTTTGACTGCTCCGGCGGGAGTTTGTCCCTGAGGAGTGGGTAACTTCTCAGGACGTTCATACCGAGGATATCACCCCCTGGGGAGTCGAGGTTGCCCGTGATGGCACGCAGGATGGCAACCGCCCTGACCCCCTGGAGGCTGTTAGAGTTCTGCTCCAGGCCAACCCCCCATTCCAACACAGCCGGCCTTAATCGGCCATACAGGCAGGCTGCCTCCTCAATATCAGCGGCGCTTATCCGTGTTATGCCAGAGGCCCACCGGGGTGTAAATGGCACCGTGTGGTTCCTTAGCTCGTCAAATCCAACCGTGTGTCTGTCGATAAACTCCGCGTCGTACAGACCCTTGGCGATTATGACGTTTATCATGGCAAGGGCCAGGGCAGCATCCGTGCCGGGTCGTATGGGCAGCCACATCCTGCACCTCCTGGCGGTTTCAGAGCGTCGAGGGTCTATGGCGATCGTCATACAATCGTTCCTTAACACCCTCATCAGGGCCGGGGCAAGCTCCGCGTCGGCGCTTGACACCAGGGGGTTGTGTCCCCAGAACACTATGCACTCGGGCGCCCTCTGACCATAGTAGTCGGCCACCGGAAGGCCACCATAGGTGAGATGGCTAACGGTAATCCTTGGGATAAGGCACTGCGCCAGCCCTGGTTCATACCAGTTGGGGGTGCCAAGGGCATTGGCAAACCTCACAACGTGCATGTAGTGGTGTCTGCCCGTCCCCTGCCCGATGACTATTGATTCTGCCCCGTGTTGTCCCCTGAGGTCGTCTATCCTCAGGGCGATCTCATCGAGTGCCTCTTGCCAGCCGATCTCCTGCCAGAGGCCTTGTCCTCGCTGTCCCTTTCGCTTGAGCGGTGTCTTCAATCGCTGTGGGTGATTGGCAATGTCGGCGGACTTCAGCCCCTTTATGCACATCCAACCCCGACTTATTGGCGATCGCACGTCGCCCTTGACCCCTAAGACCCTCTCGCCATCGCTGTAGACAATAACCCCGCAGCCACCGTGGCATACCCTGCAGATGCTTCTATGTGTGGTAATGTCCGCCAGTAGAGGCAACCTCCCTTTATGGCAGGGGAGAGTTATCCCGCCTTGTGTTTATCTTGGCGAAATTGAGTATGTCGAGGTACTCCCATTGTCTGTATGCTACTACGTAGAGTCCTTGCTTGTTTGCATAGTTAACGACAGACTTGTCAACGACGATACTGGCAAGCATTGGGATTATCTGTTTACCGGTGCAGTCAGGGAAAAAGTTTGCCAACGTCTTTGTCTTGGTCAATATTTCAGTGACGTCTCGTGAATCCGGGTGAGATTTAGTCTCTATCATGAATGCCTTGTCCTTGCACATGAGCAAGAGGTCAACCTCACAGTTTAGGTCTCCCTTCTCTCGTTTGATTCTTTGACCGGAATAATAAGGTCTGCACTTGAAGTATCGCTCTATCAAGGGGATTGCACCGGGGGCGATAATGTCCTCAACAAGGGTGCCGGCTTTATTAGATATCTCACCTAATCTTTTGTTTAAATCCCGTGTAAGCGCCAGATATTCCTTGTGCCTCTTTCGATCCTCTTCCTTGCGTGCCTCCTTCTCCTTTAGCTCTTCTTCCTTGCGTGCCTCTTTCTCCTTTCGATCGCGCTCCTCTTGCCTTCGATCGCGCTGTGCTTGATCCTCCTTGTACTGCCGATCGCGTTCTGCTGCCTCGATCTTCAGGTCCCTGCAAAGCTCGAGCACCTCTGACATTAGGACCTCTAACCTGTCAACCCTTGACTCCAATAGCATCTGCATCGCTCTTACCTCTCTATCTTTTCTATACCTCTTCTGCTTTTACAATAGCATGTCTGACAGCCGTTTGACAACGGGCGCCAGGATCAAAGATCAAGCACGGCCATGAAAAAAATATCCGTCGGCCCATTGACAAAAGCCTCCGAGTTAATGTTATACTGGACGGTGTTTAAACTTTATAAACTTGATGAGGAAGATGTAAGGCCAGGGCATCTGGCACGGGGCTTGCCTCTCTCTGCAGCTAACACTTCACTCCCTGTCCTAACCTCTGCTTTTTTGCCGTGTGAATATTGCCTGATCGCTGCCTGTGGTCATTACCCTTGATTGAGGCATTTTGCGCGATCCGTTAATAGTATAAGCAGGCCAGCTTCACTGGCACTGCAAACTAAAATAACGTTTAGGAGGAGTTATGTTTTTAAAAGACTATAACCAAAAGATGAAGTATCTCCAGTTGCACGCAGGCGTGAGGGTGCTGGTTGTCCTGATGCTGGTTGCTGTGATTGGAGCCATGTGCCTTAACAGCACCGCCTACGCCGGCACCGTCAGCCTGCCGCAGACGGGGCAGGTGACAATCTACGCCACGGGTGATGACGGCGATCTAAAAAAGGGTGTGGCCTGGCCATATCCTAGGTTTACTGACAACGGGGATCAGACGATTACCGACACCCTGACGGGTCTTGTCTGGACTAAAGACGCCGGTACACCAACAGTGAGCAGTTGCACTGGCGGGAGGATTGCCTGGCCTGCGGCACTTGATTACGTAAAGTGCCTAAATACCGCAGGCTATCTTAAACACACCGACTGGCGGCTGCCAAATATTAATGAGCTGGAAAGCCTTGTCAACTCCCAGAGAGAGGATCAATCAATATGGCTCAATTTACAGGGGGTTGTTAACATGCAGTCTTACAACTACTGGTCATCTACTACCTACGCTTACGATACATCCCTCGCAGCGACGTCCTGTGGCAAAACACCAGGACGGGTGATATTGCGATGTGGTTGATGAAAGGTTTGAGCATGTCCACTGGCAATTATGTCGCACAGGGTGTCCCAACCAACTGGCAGATCAAGGGTATTGACGACTTTGACGGCGACGGCAAGGCCGATATCCTCTGGCAGAATACCACAAATGGCGATGTCGTTCTATGGTTTATGAATGGTCTTAGTATAGCCAACTCCGGTTATGTGCAAAAAGGAGTACCAAATAACTGGCAGATCAAGGTGGTCGGGGATTACAACGGCGATGGCAAGGCCGATATCCTATGGGAGGACACCTCAAAAGGAGATATCTATGTCTACCTCATGGATGGTGTGAATATCTCCGGTGGAGGCTTTGTGTCATTTGGTATGACTAACGATTGGCAGCCTAAATAAAGAATAAGAAGAAAAAAAAGGGGGACGCCTGGCCGCCCCCCCTTGGACCCCCCTGCAAGGGGTCACGGACCCCTTGACCCCTTAATTCTCAATCCTTATCTTAAATAAATATCCATGTACTTATCCATAGGCAGGTTTTATTTTGACGGGATGGCGATAGGGGAGCTGTTACCGGACTTGCCACGTAGGGCATCACCCACCTGAGGGGTAAGGATTAAGCCACTTTCCATGCCGATTATAAAGCCAAGAACGCTCGATATGCTGGCGATAAACCTGGTCGTATCCGCCATGCCTGATGGTGGGACATAGACGATGTCACCGCTCTTTAGGCGGACGTTATCGGTGGAGACTCCCTTAAGGACGTCAGCAAAGTCGAGGGTATATATCTTGCCGTTTCTCAGAAGCACCACACCGGCTCCCTTAGCATCCTGAGTAACACCGCCGGATTGGGCAATTGCCTTTACGATGGTCAGGTCGTCCTCTATGGGTATCACCCCGGGACGGGCCACCTCGCCTAGGACGTACATCTTATGGCTGTTTAACTTCTGTGCGTTGATGATTACCTGGGGACTTACTATGTATTGACCGAGCATCTCCTGCATCTTCGTCTCAAGCTCCTGTACGCTGAGTCCCCTTGCATACACCTGCCCAACGAGGGGGAAGGAAAACCCACCATCCGGTCTCAGCGTGACCGAGGTCATGGACAGGTCGGTGTGTCTGTAGACATTTATGGCTATGATATCCCCGGGGCCAAGCCTTGATATCTCTTCATTATTGGAGTCTTGTTGGTCATCGCTTACCAGCTCTGCCACCTGCCCCCTCGACGCTGTATCTGGCGTAACCGAGGCACAGCCAAAGAGACAGATCAACAATATCGCTGTCAGCTTATTTATATCCATGTTTTATTTTATAACAAATACAGCAAATAGGTAAAGTTCAGCTACACTTAATGAACTATATCTGAGAAATTAAAAGCAAATTCTAAGAATGTCACCGGGGTGACATACAAGCACTAATCTCTTCTTGTACAATAAACTCATAACAAAGTAATTCGTATGAGTTACTAATTAAGATATGGAGGTCACACTTACAATGGAAGCAAACAGAAAGGTAAACTATTTCAGGTCATGGTTTAAGGGAGGACGATCTTTATTAGCAACATTAACGGCAGCTATGTTTTTGGCTATCTTTTTTTATGTTCCGTTAGCCCATAGCGATGAACTCACCAGATCAGAACATGTAAAAAATGCAATAATCAACAGTGGTGCACAGTGGGAGGCAAACGATACTAAGGAATCCAGACTATCAGAAGCGTTGCAACAGAGTAAGCTGGGATTTATCCCACCATCACACATTGACGAAAATCATATCAAAGGCACAGAGGGTTATCAATCAGAGGCGGCCTTACCTGCAAGCCTTGATTGGAGGGACAACAACGGAAACTACGTAACCCCGGTGAAAGACCAGGGCTATTGTGCCTCGTGCTGGGCATTTGCAACAACTGCAGCGCTTGAATCCGCCACCATGATTGCTAACGATACGCCCTTATCTGACCTTGACCTCTCAGAGCAGGTCACGCTCTCCTGCACGTCTGCAGACAGTGGTTTCGATAACTGTAACGGCGGTTCTATCAGCGATGCCTCGTACTTTCTCATGAGCATAGGCAGTCCCGTTGAGGCATGTTACCCCTACACTGCAACATATGGAAGTTGTTCCCAAGCCTGCTCAGACAGATTAACCTCTTCATACAAAGAGAACTCCTGGACATGGGTAGCAACGCCAAACAATATATCAGTGTCTAATTTAAAGAATGCCCTCAACACATACGGTCCCATTATTGCCAGTGTAATAGTGTATCAGGACTTTTACTATTATGTAAGTGGAGTATACAGCTATGTTGCAGGGAAATCGGTTGGCTATCATGCCGTTCTCCTGATAGGTTACGATGACTCAGGTAGTTACTTTATAGCCAAAAATAGCTGGGGAACAGACTGGGGTGAGTCAGGATATTTCAGAATAGCTTACTCTGAGGTAGGAGGCCCCACACGGCTCGGTCAGTATTCCATAGGTTATACAGTTGCTGGACAGAAACAGTTGACGGTGTCAAATAACGGAACCGGCAGTGGCACAGTAACGCCATCTATTGGAACGCTTACCTGGAACGGAAATACAGGTACGGGAAATTACAAGACAACAGACACAGTAACCCTCACGGCTACTGCGGACAGTAATTCATCCTTTGCAGGTTGGACGGATTGTCCCACCGTGGTAAACAATACACAGTGCACCCTGAGCATGTCCACATCAAAGACTGTAACGGCTACCTTTAATTTAAATCCACCTACCCTTACGGTATCTAATGCCGGTGCAGGTAGTGGCACGGTGGTTAGTTCACCAGCAGGCATATCATGTAGTGGTTCCACCACTTGCGCAACACAGTTTCCCTACAACTCCAGCGTGACCCTTACGGCTACCGCAGACAGTAATTCATCCTTTGCAGGTTGGACGGGTTGTACGGGCTCATCGGGGAATACCTGTAGCGTCAGCATGGCGGCGTCAACATCGGTAACGGCCATCTTTAATGCAAATCCACTTGTCCTTACGGTATCTAATGCCGGTAAAGGTAGTGGCACGGTAGTAAGTTCACCGGTAGGTATATCCTGTAGTGGTAGTTCCAATTGCGCGATGCAGTTTCCCTACAACTCCAACGTGACCCTCACAGCCACACCAGACAGTATATCTAACTTTGCAAGTTGGACGGGTTGCACGACCTCATCGGGTAACACCTGTAATGTTACCATGACAGCAGCACAGTCGGTAACGGCTACATTTAGTACAAAAACATTTCCACTTACATTGTCAGTTATTGGTACTGGTAAAGGTACGGTCAAGAGCTCACCCTTGGGTGTAAGTTGTAGTGTTAAACTCTGTCCGCCGCTTATATATCCCACCAACAACTTTACCCTTACGGCTACTCCGTCCAGTGGTTACTCCTTTGTGGGTTGGACGGGCTGCACGAGCTCATCGGGTAACATCTGTAACGTTAGCATGACGGCGGCAACATTGGTAACAGCTACATTCCAGTAAGGCCATTTCTCAGTCCTGATATATACTCCCTGATGTCGGAAGCTCAAAGCCTGCGCAGGATGGGGTCAAGGGGTCCGTGACCCCTTGCAGGAGAGGTCTGAGGGGAGGGCGGCCAGGCGCTCCCCTTCTCTCTCTCTTTCTCTCGTTAAGGTACGAGCCTTCCTCTGAGCGAGCCATCCTTGACGCCAGTAATATCTATACTTACAAGACTTCTCTCCTGAACCATAACGCTGCCACCATTGACCTCAAACCCTACCTTCAGGTAGTTGTCGGTGGTTGCGTGCCCTGCGGCTGTAAGGAGTAACCCTGAATATAGTGACCCGTCTGATTTCTCAACTATCGCCGGTAGGACGCGCCCCACCTGATTGGCCATAAAGGCGGCCTTCTTGCGATCAGACAACTGCCGCAAGAGCGACGCCCTCCGCTTCTTTGTCTCCTCGCTCACCTGGGCGGGCAGGTCAAAGGCCCGCGTCCCCCTCCTCCTTGAAAACGGAAACACGTGCAGATACGTCAACGGCAGCCCGGCAAGGAAATCGTACGTCCTGTCAAAGCTCTCATCATCCTCACCAGGATAACCAACGATCACATCCGTGCCAATGGCGACGTTGTCAATGTCCCCGTGGATATCCATAATCAGTCGCCTGAAGTCGGCCGTGCTGTATCTCCTGTTCATATCCCTTAGTATCGGGTCATCACCACTCTGAAGCGGGATGTGGACATGCCTGCATAATCGCCCCTCTCTTAACAGACTCAGCAATTTGCCGGTAAATTCGTTGACCTCAATCGATGTCAATCGCACCCTTATGTCTGTGGTGTTGTTGAGGATTGACTCAACCAGGTCAGAAAGCGTTGTCTGAGGCACTAGGTCCAGACCATAGTACCCTATATGAATTCCAGTCAATACCACCTCGTTGTAGCCCGACCACACAAGCCCCCTGACCTCCTCGATAATATCAGCGACCTCTATGCTGGTTGATCTGCCCCTGCTACGAGGGATAATACAGTATGAGCAACGGCTGTTACAGCCATCCTGAATCTTTAAGAGCGCCCGACTCCTGCCTCTCTTATCAGGCGTGGGGGCAACAGCCTTGTTGGCTAAAAACCCGGTGTTTAGAAAGTGCAGCAACTTGTCCTTGTTGCTGACAACAGCAATATCCTCGCTTATTGAACGAATCTCATCCCTGTTGAGCTCGGCGTAACAACCGGTGGCAAAAACCTTTGAACCGGCCCTTATGGCGCGCCTTATAAGCTGCCTGGATTGATAATCGCTCTTGGCTGTGACACTGCACGTGTTTATTATACAGACGTCGGGTAGGTCGTTGAGTGTGACAGGGATGTGTGAATTACTTATGAAGCAACCCTCGATGCAGGAACTCTCTGCCTGGTTAGCCTTGCATCCCAGGGTGAGGATGCAAAACCTCATCTCTCTTTGCCGCTCCAGGACGCTCCTGGCTCTTTATTGCTGCAGGACACTCCTGCTACCACCTCGCCCTCAAGTGTGTGTCTGTAGGCCTTCACTATACGGACGTTTAAAAATTGCGCGGATTGCAGGTCGTCATTGGAGGAAAAATTAACGATCTTATTAGTGCTGGTTCTGCCAATCCATGCGTTTGGGTCTGTTTCGCTCCTGCCATCTACTATAACCTCTATTATACTGCCCTCAAGGGCCTTGTTCTTCCTCTCCGTGATGACGTCCTGACAGCTCAGTATCTCCTGCAGCCTCTGGGACTTAACGTCCTCATCCACCTGGTCGTCCATCAAGGCGGCCTTGGTGTTTGGCCGCTTGGAGTATTTAAAGGCAAATATGCCGTCAAACTCGATCTCGTTAAGGGCATTGATTGTCTGCTCGTGGTCGTCGTCGCTCTCCCCGGGAAAGCCGGCTATAATATCGGAGGTGACGCAGACATCGGGGATTGCCAGTTGCAGCCTCCTGACCTTATCTATATACGTCTCATAGTCATATCGTCTGTTCATCAAGGCCAACACCCGCGATGAACCCGACTGCATGGGCAGATGGACGTGTCGGCAGACGGTTCTAAGCTCGGCCATCGCCAGTATCAGCTCGTCCGTGAAGTCCTTGGGGTGAGACGTTATGAAGCGGACTCGCCTGATGCCCTCCACATTGTCTATCAATCTTAGCAGCCTGGCAAATGAGCAACCACCGTTGTAGGAGTTTACGTTTTGTCCGATCAGGGTGACCTCCTTGTACCCGTTGGTGGCAAGGGAGGTTATCTCGTTGATGATGTTTTCGTATGGCCTCGACCTCTCCCTGCCCCTGGTGTAGGGGACGACACAGTAGCTACAGAAGTTATTGCACCCATACATGATGGCAACCAGCGCCCTGACGCCGTTATCCCTCTGAGCCGGCAGGTCGGTTGTCACTATGGCGTCGTTGTCCTCAACCGCCGCCTGGAATGACTCCGAATGTAGCAGGTCGGGCAGTTTCATGATGTTCTGCGAACCAAACGAAAAATCCACCGCCTTGTTTAGCTCGTGCATGTGGTCACCCTCCTGTTGGGCAATGCAGCCCGTTACGCCTATCTTGATAAATGGCCGCCTCTTCTTAAGGTGAGCCAGATATCCCAGGTAGCTATAAAACTTGTGCTGTGCCTTCTCTCTGATGCTGCACGTGTTGAGGATTATCAGCTCGGCGCTCTCCGGGTCAGCCGTCAGGTCATACCCCTGGCCCTTCAGGATGCCTGCGATCTTCTCCGTATCGTGTGCGTTCATCTGGCAACCCCATGTGTGCAGGTGTGCTAGCCTCTTTTCTTGCATCTTCATACTCCACCCCTAAGAAGAAGGAAAACAAGGGGGGCGGCGGAGCTTCTTTTCCGCTCCAGGGGGTCAGCGACCCCTGGCTAAGTTGTCGCACCTGGCCCCTTGACCCTATAATTCTTAATCCTGCTGTTATAGAATTTATGTACATGTACTTTTATAGATATTTTTTAACACAATTGCACGGCTTCTGTCAACGTAATATTTCGGACTGCTCCCTATTGACTAAGAAACCAGGTATGTATTATCATAATAAACAGGCTTCAATATTATGTAGAGAGGTGAAAACATAAAAGCGGTGGATGTTGTGGATACTCAGGCGTGGTTTTGGACAAATGAAGTCCAGGAATGTTCAGGAAAGACTGAAGAAAATTAGAGTTCCGGTAATTTTACGAGTTACACCGATGTTGAAGAGCTAATAACAGACCTTCGTGGTAGTAATTAACGATAGAGCCTGAGATATTTCCTCAGTACAGAAGCCTTTCAGAGAGCGTATAGATGCACTTTATCTTTATCAATCCTAACAGGGCGCTGGCCAGAAGTAGCATCTGGTCTGTGGTCAATTCGATAACCCCTCCAATTGGCCTGGCGTTGTTGTCGGCGCTGCTTGAGCGTCAAGGGCATAGCAGTCAGATAATAGACGCAATGGCGTTAAACCTGGATGTCTCCGGCGTGCTGTCGGCCATGGATATCCAGGGAGACAGTGTCGTAGGCATAACGGCAACCACACCTGATATAGATATGGCCACAGATATTGCCCGCGCCGTGCGCAATCGCTATCCACGGCTGCGGATTCTAATGGGGGGCGTACACCCGACCATATACCACTATGAGTTGGTTGAAAGCGGCATCTGTGACCTGGTGATCCGTGGTGAGGCCGAGGTCGCCATCGTTGCCCTCGCAAACGAGGAGCCGTTTGAGGGCATTGCAAACCTCACCTGGCGCACACCGGATGCAGAGGTCGTAGAAAACGCCCAGAGCAGCGATTTCGTAGACCTCAACGACCTGCCCATGCCCAACTACGCAAGGCTGCCGATGGGGATGTATCACTCCGCACTGGGCAGCGCCAGGCGGGCGCCGTCCATTGGGATGATCACCTCAAGGGGGTGTCCGGGCAAATGCACGTTTTGTTTCTCCTCTATGTTCGGCTCACGGGTGAGGGTCACGGCGGCCGGAGGCGTCTTTGATCACATCATGCACCTAAAGGGCGTATATGGCATCAGGGAGATATCCTTTTATGACGACACCTTCACGGCCAACCGCAAGCGGGTGGAACAGTTGTGCAATCTGCTCATATCAGAAAAGGTTGATATAAGCTGGTCATGTTTCGCACGGGTTGATACGGTCAACCCAGACATCCTAAAGCTGATGAGGGCGGCCGGGTGTCATCAGGTCATGTACGGCTTTGAGAGCGCAGATGACGACATCCTACGCTCTATAAACAAGAAGGTCACCAGCGACAGGTACCGCGACGTTATCAAGTGGACGAGGGATGCGGCAATAGACATTCGTGGTGCCTTTATGCTCGGCCTCCCCGGTGAGGGTACGGGGGGGATGACAAAGACGATTGAGTTTTCAAAGGCAATTGATATACAGTTTGCCATCTTTAATATAACGACGCCGTTTCCAGGGACTGCCCTCTTTAAGTGGGCAATGGACAACGGCTATATCAGGCACACGCGTTGGAGTCACTACGACATGGCCCATGCCATCCTGGCTCTTCCAGCCGTGTCGGCCACCGAGGTTGAGGCAGCCTACAAAAAGGCCTACAGGGAGTTCTATCTAAGGCCCCGGTATGTCCTAAACAGGCTCAGGTCTATATCCACACGGGAGGAGCTCCTGATACACCTGCGGGTGCTAAAAGGGATACTCTCGATGTTGATAAGATAAAAGAAGAAGAGAAGAAGAAGGAAGGCGCCTGGCCGCCCCCTACTCAGACCTCCCCTGCAAGGGGACCAGTCCCCTTGACCCCTTCTGCCGGTGGTGGACCTGGAATCGGGACGTGGGAGACTGAGGCAACGGAGCTTCCCATTGTTGTCTTTTCTTCTTCCAAAGTTTTTTTTTACTTATGATATTTTTCTGGAATAAATTAAAGTGATGTGTTATACTCAGTAAGATTTGACTAAATTAAGGATACTGCCTATTAGATTGAAAGGCAGAAAAAACATAAGGAGGAAAGACATGAGAAATGTGATCTATGTAGTTGTTCTGGTTCTGGTGTTTTCGTTTCTGACGTTCACCGGTTGTAAACCAAAAGACAACCCACCACCGCCACCACCACCAGCAGCAACGCCAGCGCCTACACCGGAGGCTACACCAGCAGCTCCAGAGGCTTCTCCAGCAGCTCCGGAGGCTTCTCCAGCGGCTCCAGAAGGTTCACCGGCGGCAGCTCCTGCGGGTTCACCGGCAGCGGCTCCAGCGGCTTCGGCAGCTCCGGCAGCGGCTCCAGCGGTTTCGGCAGCTCCGGCAGCAGCTCCAGCGGCTTCGGCAGCTCCAGCAGCAGCTCCAGCGGTTCCTGCAAAAAAATAATCAGCTCATCCCAATTTTGTGAGCAAAGGAAGCAAATTCTCTTGATGGTTTAGGGGGGGTACATACCCTCCCTAATATCTGTTTTAACAAGTACCAACTAAGTGAGCATATTATGGGTATATTACGCGAGATTATATCGAAGAAAAAGGATAGATTAAGTGACTCAAAGAGACGCATATCCCTTGGCGAGTTGAGGGGTCGCCTCAGTGAGTTGCAGGATCACCGTGACTTTGAGGGTTCGATCAGGCGCCCAAAGAATCACATACCAAATAGCCACATAAATGGGCAACCGCTCAAGCTCATAGCCGAGATCAAAAGGGCGTCACCATCGGCAGGGATTATCAGAGAGGGGTTTGACCTCAGTGCGATCGCCGGGGTCTACAGAGACAAACGGGTAGATGCCGTCTCCGTCCTTACCGAGGAGGATTATTTCAGGGGCTCTATTGATTTCATAATACAGGTTAAGGGGATCGTCTCATGCCCGATCCTGAGAAAGGACTTCATCTTTGACCCATATCAGGTCTATGAGGCAGGGGCGTATGGGGCTGATGCCATTTTATTGATAGCCGCGGCCTTAAATGGGGCACAGGCAGAGGAACTGTTGGAGATTGCTGCTCAGATTGGGCTCTCTGTGTTGTTTGAGATACATAGCCATAAGGAACTACAACAGGCCATTGACCTTAACTGCAGGGTCATAGGCATTAACAACAGAGACCTCACGACCTTACAGGTCAACATCGAGACAACCCTCGAGCTGATAAAGGACATCCCCAGTGATAGGATTATCGTAAGTGAGAGCGGGATAAAGGGCAGACAAGATGCCTCGCTAATGGACAAGGCAGGGGTTGATGCCATACTTGTGGGGACCTCGCTGATGAAAACCAGGACCCCCTCCGATATGGCAGCTATGATAGATGAGCTGAGAGGGTAAAGGCAAATGCTTGTTACCCCCAGGGCAATCGTATATGACCAGAAAGAAAAAAAAGGGGCGGCTCCGCCCCCCTTCAGAACCCCCTGCAAGGGGACCAGTCCCCTTGACCCCTTAAGGGGTGGGCGTCATCTCATACGGATTAATAATTTCAAATGCGATTGCTCTGTTGTCACCCCTATTTATTAAGTTACGAAATATGTTAATATTTAATTATTGTAATTATTTTAATATGAAGGAGTAATATATTAATGGAAAAAGACCTGTTTCAGGAAGTGCAGCAGAGGACGCAACTGGCCTTTACAAACCAGATGGAGATGCTTCTCTTTTATCTTAACGATGACCAGGTCTATGGGATCAACGTCTTTAAGATCATAGAGGTCATCGAGTGTCCTTCTTCGGTGGTCAAGATGCCGTATTCTCATCCCAGTGTCAAGGGGACGATTGACTTCCGCGGCAAGGCCGTTATTGTCATCGACATTGGGGAGTTCCTTGGGATGGACAGACAGGACTTTAAAAATGCCCTAAGCTACGTCATCGTTTGCGAATACAATAACAACATCCAGGGGCTTATCATAAAAAACCCCGATTCCCTTATTACGCGTAGTTGGGAGGAGGTCAAAAGCCCCTCGAGCGTGATTGGAAAAAGCAGCTATCTCACGGCAATAACGTATAATGACAACAATGATATGATCCAGATACTGGATATAGAGAAGATACTTGTTGAGATACTGGGCATGGAGACCAAGATATCTGACGAGTTTGTCAATCAGGCCAGTGCGCCGGAACTCTGTGGCCATCACGTACTGGTCATAGACGACTCCAAGGCGGCCCGGTCTCTGATTGAGGCCGTGTTGGATCAGCTTGGCTTTACGTATGAGAGTTATACCTCTGCCTCCGAGGCCCTTGCCGATCTTGAGTCAGACCCTAATGGCAAAAAACGTTTTTGCATGTCTATCTGTGATATAGAGATGCCGGGGATCGACGGGTTTACCTTTACGAGGAAGATTCGCTCAAACCCCGACCTCAAAGACCTGTTCATCCTCCTTCACAGCTCTATGAGCAATCCCACAAATGTGGATAAGGCCAAGCAGGTCGGGGCCAACTCCTTTGCGGCCAAGTTTCAACCAGACGCCCTTGCCTCTGAGATCATCTCTGCCATAAAACAGGTTGAAAGCAAGGGGAAGGCTACATAGAGCCTGATTTCTTGTTGTCCTTGCCTGAGGGTTCCCAGCTTAGGTCTATGAGATAGCCGTTTTCATCATAGCAGGTCTCATAAAAGTTCTTCAGGAGCATCAGTTGGGCTGAACCGTTAACCCCACAGCGGCAGACCTCGGTGTCAAAAATGAGGTTGTTTTTCTGTACATATGCCTTGGGGCCTTCCTCCCTGTAGCGTCGTGCCGTCTCGGTGTTGACCTCGATGAACATCCTGTTGCCGTTTTTTGTCGTGATATGTATGACCGTCTCAAATATGTTCTCTGAAAGCACCGACCCAGCAATGGGGTCATAGACAATACGCTTCAGACCGCTTATCTCAGGCTCATTGACGCTCTGCTCCATTATCTCGCAAAGCGCCCGCCACTCCTTGACATGCGCCTCAAGGACATCAAGCTCAGTGGATACGCCCTGCCTGCTTAACACGTCTATCCTCCTCCTGATTGTATCCACCCTCTCGGTCACGTGATACTTATCACCAATCTTCTGTACCCGACCTAGCCACAGGCGAGACTTCCCCTTCAGGGTTTCGATCTCGCTTGTCAGGGCAACCTTCCTCTTCTTCATCTGATGATAAACGGCACTACCCATCGCCAACATCAAAATCAAAACCGTAATTAACAGATACATCCTCACTACCTCCCTTAATATGTTCTATATAGAATAATCAGATACCTTGACAATATCATATTCCAATCTATGCAATAAAGATGCCTGAACCACGATTTAACGGATTATCAGGATTATATAAAAAAGGCTTTATGTCTTTTTCCTGTAAATCCTTTAATCTGTGTAATCATAGCTCAGACAGTCCCTATGTTTTCTTAAATGTGACATTGTCAAAATACATGCACCTGTCTATTATAAACCATGTAACGAGAAAAAAGGAGGACGTTCCTGGTTTTTTACCGCTCCAGGACGCTCCTGGTTCTTTACCGCTCCAGGACGCTCCTGGTTCATGCGCGAGGTTTGAGCTGTGACGTAGGGTTGACAATAATGCCTCCATATGTGATATGATTGGAGAATGACAGTATCTAAGATAAAAAAAAGGAGATATATTATGCGAACATTGATTATTGCTCTAATGCTCATGGGGTCTTTTATGGCAAGTGGCCGGGCCTTTTCCGATGATTCCGACACCGCATGGGTAAATCAGTGCATCAAAGACAATAAGCGGGAAGGTCAAACAACCGCAACGGTCAAGATATACTGTGAGTGCATGAACGGTAAGATGTCCGATGACGAAACTCAATCCATTACCCAATGGGAAAAGTCTCACCCAAAAGAAATGAAGGAATGTGACGCAAGGGCAGGTTGGAAATAAAGTAATAGCTCAATTTATAGAGTTAGGATTGAGAATTATGGGGTCAAGGGCACTGGTGCCCTTGCAGGAGGGGGTCTGAGGGGGAGGGCAGAGCCCTCACCCTTCTTTCTTATTATGACTGCGATACCCGTGTTAATGTATCACCACGTCAATGCCAGGGGTTCCTTTATCAGCGTTGATGTTGGGCGATTTGAGCAGCAGATGCGACTGCTTCAGAGGATGGGTTACCGGACACTCGACACTACCGACCTGCTCGAAATTGCTGCCCAGGGGACAACGCCCCAGAGGTGCGTGATGATCACCTTCGATGACGGATGGCTCGATAACTACGTCAACGCCTATCCGATCTTAAAGAAGTACGGCCACAAGGCTGTCATCTTTGTTGTCACCTCATGGGTGGCTCAAGAGGGCCTGAGACAGCGCCTGGATGAGGGGTTTGTCACGCCCCTGCCATCGCACAAGGAGTGCGTCAGGATGCTTGAGGAGGGCAGCGGGGCACACTGTATGCTTTCCTGGCAGGAGCTAAGGCAGATGGAGCTCTCAGGCGTAATAGACGTCCAATCTCACACGCACACCCATGTGAGATTCGATAAACTCTACGAGGACAATAACACCACACTGGCACATCTGCACTCAGACCTGCAACGATCAAGGGGGCTTATCCAGGAGCGCTTAAACAAGGACTGCCTCTGCCTCTGCTGGCCTTGGGGTGTATACGACGATCAGTGGATAGCAACGGCCACTGAGGTAGGATTTAAGGCGCTCTTTACAACCCACCCTGGCACGAACACCCCGCAGGATAGCCTGCTGAGGATCAATCGCCTGGTCATCGGTAACGTGGGGGAGTTTGCCTTCAGAAAAAAGCTGTTTATACACTCACGTCCCTGGTTGAGCAAGGCCTATGTGCGGGTCTTTAAGTAAGCGAAGGCTTGCGAGAGGCTTGTCATTCAGCCTTAATCATCCATGCGTCGTTGTCGCTGTAACCTGGGTATGTAACGAGTTTGAGGGTTGGGTAGGAGGCGTTAATTAGCCTTGAGTTGGCAAACGTTGACCGCTGGGCGATGAGGAGGTGTCCTCTGTTGCGCCTCTGTGCGATACTCGCTACCGTGGTAATGTCTGAGGGGGTCAGGGGGTCAATGTAGAGGACGATCTGCCTCTTGCTGCCATACAGCGCAAAGAGACAATAGATGCCCCAGTCCGGGATTACATACACATACTGACTGGCAATGTCGTCCTGTCGCAGGTAATCCAGCACCTTGACCTTGCTCCAGTCATCGTGCCAGTGGGTTGGGGTCTGCACGGTCTTGTAGGCGATGGCGATGTTAAGCACAGCGGTCATTACGACCAGGAAAACCGCCAAGCCCCTCCTGTGTCTGTAAATGTACTCAACCGACACGGCTATACCCAGTAAAAGAAGAGGAAACGCAATGACGTAGTGATGCCCTTGCTCTACATGAGGAGACATGTTAATAAGGTACAGAGAGAGTAGAAATGCGCCTAAACTGCTTATCAACAATGCAGTGCGCCTTGACCCGCTAATGCGGCGTGCATAGACCTGGCCAATGACAAGTATGGCCAGAAAAGATGCCCAGATGGATGCAGTTAGCTTGGGGGCCGTGTCTTTTACGTCGTATTGACTATTGGCAAATCGGGATAAATCCACAAAGTACGGAAGGAGGTGCTTTTTCAGGTTAGCTATCTGAAGGCTTAAATCCAGTGGAGAGCCACCCTTGAGGTTGAGCAGGTCATTATAGTATCGAGAGCCATATCTTGTCTCAGCCGTCATTATAATCAATGTTGGCACTGCCGCAGCAACCGCAGCAATAAGGAGCGAGCTCAACATCCTTAACCTTGCAGTCCTGTCGCTGGTATCAAATACAGGCTTGAGCAGAAAAAATGCAACAATAGTTACTGCCGGTATGAAATTGACAAAAAAGGCCTTTTGCTCTATGCACACAAAGATTATCAAGCCCATCAAGGCGCCCCTAAGGGGATTAATCGGTCGGGTCGCCATGTACAACAGGACAAACATCAACGCCATTTGATAGATCACCGGCCCCCTGTCCGTAATACATTGATACACGACTGGAAAGCTACAGAGAACGATAAGCCCGCTCAACCACAATGGCGTCCTGCTTAACCTATGGATCACATAGGTGATTATCAGCAAGGCCAGTATCCCCATAACACGTGCAGAAAGATAGTATGGCCAGAGCAGGTACATGGGCAGATAAAAGAGGGATTGCGTAAACCCTACGTACAGATATGAGCGCAGGGGCAGGAACTTGCCAAGTATCTTCAGGTCGTAGATTCCGGAGCATCCTTCACGAAAGGTGTTTTCTGTGGCATTGGGGAAAAAATAACAGGCAAGCTGATGGTACTGTAGATATTCGTCCATATTTGGCGGCACGATTGTGGCAAACACAAATATAGCGATCGACATGGCGGCTATAAGCCACCACCTTCTGAATAATACAATTAAGCGCTGTTGTAGTTTACTCTGTTGGTATGGCACAGTACCAGCATTGGATAAAGTATGAGAGCTTTTTTGGGGCATTACCCGCTTCTTTTTCATTGACAGTTCTCCTTATGGTATTCTATTGGTCTTTATACTGTCATCGCTTTAGCCTTTATGAAGCATGGCGATTTCAGGACGGCAGAAGTAGTCTTATCGTGTTACCCTGCACACCTCAAGTCGCCCTTGTTTGGTAATGCCCCCACTGCAATGCGGAGGACTACGCCGTGCCAGTCATGGTCTTCGATACGCTCCGACGGCACATCCTGGAGGGCTGGGCAGGAGACTTTTTTGTCAAACAGCAGTACAACGCTTACATCCTTGCGTTGAGTAAGGTTGTGCTCGTCGAGAAATCGTCTGACCTCAGCTATATCATGCACCTGGTAGACGTTCTTCCTCGACACGGCTAATAACTGCAGGTTGGCGGGATCGACAAGGAAGTCGGGAGAAAACCACACGTCAGAAAACCTGGCGTGCCTGTGTATAACCTGGGCAGTATATTCGCCCGGGAGCAGCAGAGGCGGAATGGACTCTATCCACAAGGGATGGATGCCACGTAAGTGTATCCCGTCCATCACAATCAGTCCCAATACGAATACCCCACCCGCAAGCCTGATCGCCTCAGGACGCTGCCATATACGGCTCCAGAAAACACAGCAGGATTCAGACGCTTCGGGCACCTCGGATGCGATCAAGAGTCCAACAAGACAGGGCAAGATAATTGCGGGATGCAGCGCAAACGGGATCGCAAACTTCATGACACTGAAGTCATGGGGATCACTGTGCTGACGAAGGACATAGACCTGAAGAAAGCAGGGGAGCGTAACGATAATAGCGGCCTTCAATACCATGATTACATTGTAGGGGTAGGTTTTTTTCCAAACACCACGTCTGATTACCATAAACATAGTGATTAAAAGGGCGGCTGAAAAGCTCCAGAGAAATACCCTGGGTGCACTTGGTCCAAAATAACGCCCCATCCAGAGGTGAGGTGCCCACCAGTTCCAATTGTATCCTGTCAACCAGTCCCAGACCGAGCCATTAAAGCCGGTTCGTTCAAGCATCTTCCCGTGGGCATACGACGACCCCCCGCTGAAGCGGACCCCAATGACGTAAAACACAACGACGACACAGATCGGGGCAATCAGGGCAAACAGCGGTCTGAGCACCGGAAGTGAGAGCAGTCTTCGCCAACTCATGTCTTTATCCCGGAGCCAGGGATCAAGTAATCGGCAGAGGCAGATCACAGCGGTTACAAAGACGAACAGCCAGTCCGTCAATATCCCCCAGAATACAACGCCGATCTGCATATATTCAAAGATCCTGCGTCGTTTGGGCAGGTCAAGAACCTCAAAAGCGATGGCAACGGCAAACGGCAAGAGGACGGCCTGATCAGAAAAATAGACATTCTGATGAAAATACATTGAACATGGGTTGAGAATATAAAAAAAAGACGCAAATAATGCCCCTGGCAGTCGTACCCATGCGCCAAATCCCGTACGATCAAGGATGCTCCAGGCCAAAGCTCCAAGGATCATAGCAATCAGGAGTTGGGAAAAAAGATTGAGTCCCTGGATCATCCCAACGCTTGGCTCAGTTGCCATGAGCTTTGCCAGCAAAAAAACACCCAGGGTCTGTCCAGGAGGGTAACTTGGGTAGGGGTTGCGATCCTGGAGCGTTGGAAACTCGATAGACTGAGGAGAGTGTAACAATAAAAAACGGTCTGCAAATGCCCCGTCATTGTACCAGTTGCTCGAAAATAGCAATGTGGCGGCCGTGAGCTGGTGATGGTGTTCGGCAAACATCCTGCCGAAAAAGGGCCGCCGCACCGAAACCGAATAGGAAAATACCACGATGACAAGTGTGATCCAGACCAAGAACTCCACTATCTGTTGAAGAGAGGGCAGTGTCATACCCCTTCTTCGTATTTTCCTATGCCTTGTCCTTTCTCTTGGCATCTTCATGGTACTGGGCGTCTATGTTGATATCCCATATGCGGTAGGGAGTACCGGGGAGACTTAGATAATTGCGCGCTGCCAGTATCCCGCTCAATATGGAGTGGTCCTGGTTGTTGTACTTGTACAGACCACCACGCCCTACCGGAGAGAAATTCACATACCTGTCTGTACGCGCCTTTACAACGTCATAAGCCCCCTCGAAGTTAATATAATAGGTTGGATAGGCCTCGGTCTCACGCACAACCCACGAGTTCACAACCCTCTCTTTCTTGATAAGCCCCAGGTATTGCAATTCATCTGCGGCTAGTTCTTTTATGGAATCATCTGACTGCCTCCAGAGGTCCTCGTGCTGAAAGACAAAGTACTCTACACTCAAGGCCGTCATCTTCTTGTCTCTGACCATCTCCGGTGAGAAATTGTTGTAGTTGGCAATCCGCGCCACCTGCACATCGGGTGAATGTATGTAGACCCACTGGTCAGGAAAGATTGCGGCGTTGTCAACGAGGACGTTTACGGTTATGTGGTCGCGATAATACAGCGCATCCACCGCTGCGTCATCGAGAGCATCATCCTTGGGGTCAAGGAGTCTGAAGAAATGCGTCAGGGCGGCCGAGCTAAAGAAATGCCTCGCCGAAATCCGGTGTCTCTGACTCTTTTCGGCCGTCGTGCCCCACGACTTCTTTTCGGCCGTCGTGCCCCACGACTCCTCCGTGATAACGTCTATTGAGTCTATCACGTCCTGGCTCCGGTTAAACGACACAACCCTGGTGCCCAATAAGACCTCCACCCCACGCTCAACAACGCCATCACACATGGCCTCATACATCTGCCCGGCGCCAAGGAGCGGGTAATCAAACTGCTCAACCAGTGTCTTTGGCGCATTGCGCGACCCTGAAAACAGCGCATTCTTGACAACCTCAAGCACGTCAAGCCCCTTGATCCGTTGAGCTGCCCACTGGGCGCTTATCTGGTTGCAGGGGATACCCCACACCTTCTCCGTGTAGGTCTTAAAGAAGGTCTCATACAGCTTACGTCCAAACTTCTGCGTTATCCAGTCCTCGAAGGTCTCTGATTGTCCGCTGCTACGAAACCTTGCCGCGGCAAACGACGCCAAGGCCAACGCCGACTCCATAAAACCTATCTTCGATAGTACGTCCAGGGCCTTTATGGGATAGTTGAAGAACTTGTCCTTATAGTGTATGCGCGTTATCCTCTCTACTGGCCGGAAGTCAGCCCCAAGGGTGTCGTGCCAGAGGGTGTTGACCTCCTGGTTTTTTGTGAAAAACCTGTGAGGTCCTACATCAAACCTTGCGCCGTCATATATCTCTGTCCTGGAGAGACCGCCCACTATATTGCTCTTGTCTATAATGAGGACATCGTTTACACCGTGCCTGGATAACTCAACCGCTACACCTAAACCAGATGGTCCAGCCCCTATTATGCAACACTCATAGCTCTTAGAATTCATTCAGAATCCATTGTAACATAAGTTTTTCTTGCAAACTCCATTTAATTTGGTATATGTATTTTGTGCTCACCACTACTTTTTCCTACTGTGGAGCTCCAGAAAGATCATGGGAAAGAGCATATACGAAAACAGATAGACAAAATACAGGTATCGAAACTCAGGCGCCTGTATTAATAAGAACAAAAATGGAACCTGAAACAAGACAAAAGAACACGACAGGGCAGTCATGGGCAGCCACTTATATAGCAAAAAGGCCATAGTTATAACGATCAAGGGTATAAGCGGGTTCCAGATCAAGAAGCGGGCGCTAAAGACCCCTTCATAGTTAAAGCTCCTGCCAGCAATGTCATTGAGTGTGTTGAACATTCCAACGGATTTGGGTAAGAGGTTAAGCCTTGCCGTTATCGGGTTGATAACGTCCCTGGTCTGCGGGGCCTTATATAGTTCGTTTCCCCATAGGGTTGAGTACTTGTAACCAAAGATAGTGGATACCAAAAACGCCCTCTCTGAAAAAAATATCGGCAGATTATCAGCGATACGTCTTATAAAGAGTCGGGTCAAACGTCTTTCGTCGTCATCGGATACGCTATTGGCGGAAAATATCGTAAAATATAGTTGTGACGTATTAATGTAATTGTATTTCGCTTTTATCTCATCTACGGTCATGTATTTATTGATTATCTGCGCATCGGATTCATAATTGTCCGAGTAATAAGGCAACTTAGAGGCAAACAATGCCATTATCGGACCTAGCTTCCACGTCATGTTTAATAGGGTATAGTTGGTGTGCTTATGTACGGACAAGGCATTTGCCACTAAGTATTGGATAATCACAAAAATAATTAACGATACGATTGAAAAACGCAACACCCACCTCACCGGTATAAGCCTCAGAAGCCATAAAACCAGAGGCAAGAAAAACAGAAATATAATTCCATTGTGTCGAACGAAACATAATACCATAAAAATGACAGACATAACGATGGTTGCCTTCCACGTAGGCGTCACCGACCTGCCCGTCTTTTTGTTATAGGCGATAAAAAACAGGATAAACGCAAAAAAGGACGTCAGGACGGCAAAAGGGACATCCTTCCACATAGTGATATTGTAAAGCCCTACAGGTATAGAAAGGATAAAGGCAATGAAGAAAGGCAGGATGAGGTAAAACCTCACGCCCTCCCTTATTGCAAAGTAAAAGACATAACTACCCAGCGCCGCCGTACACAGTAACTGAAACAAGGCAATAGACACTGGTGACTCAACAATCTGGTTAAGAAACGCCAGTCCCAGTGCATATATGTACGGATGCCCATTACTAAAGGTCAGGGTCTTTTGCTGAATCCACTGGTCAAAGGAATCGTTTGTCATAGCCCCAGGCCAATAGGCAATTAGCCACAGGGAAAAGACACCCGTTGAGACAATAAAAAAGCCCCAAAATATCCAACGCCTCTGTTGTATAAACACATACGCCAACACAGAGCGCCAATTTGGTTGAGATAGACGCCGGGGAAGCCCTGTCACCTCATAAGACAACCACGATATAAACAGGGCAAGCAAGAGTTGGATACAAAACAATACAGGGTGAAATTGTTTCTTTTGATAAATGTTGTCAATCCTAATGCTTGAGGCGGAGTTGCCCTGGTCAAACGGCAGCGGTATTCTGCCATCGGCAGTAGACACCTCCAGGGAGTTCAGCTTAAACCTCTGGCTGAGGTCAATGCTGTGCAAGAGCAACCCCTTGATCTTAAGCTGCGGCAAGGCAACGGTCTTTGCATCCTGTCCTGGGACAAATCGCTTGTTTATTACAATAGGTCTAAATATATTTACGGGGTTATACAGGTCAAAGACGTGTTGGTTGCTATCCACTGTAACCTGTACCTTTCCTGAAAACATCCCTGAGAGAAAGACTATCTCAATTGCGGCAAACTCGGCATCAAAGCTAATTGAATCGCCATCTCTCTGCAAATAGAAGGCCTTTTGGCTGCCTCCTCCACTGTCATGTAAATCGACAACGGCCAGGGAAGGCATCCCCGCCAGGGCAATGACCTTGTTCTTGTCGGTCTTTATATTAACCATCAACACGTCAGCGCCACTGGCCATATAGTTGCGTTGGCCTACTCGCTCTATCTTAACCTTGTGTGGGGCATTTGTTAATGGTTCTTCCTTACCAAGGGTGATAGGCTGTGCCTCGTTATCATTAAACCCGTCTCCCGTATCCCATCGTACAATGGCCTGTATGGGGGTATCGCAGGTCGCGGTTATCTCCAGGCTTGCTGCAGGATAGTAGTGATTGTGCAACAGAAAATAAAAAAATAACACCAGAAATACACCAACACAAGAGAGGACTCTTTTATATTCAATTCTCAACCCCTTGTCTTTAGGCAAATTTCCTTGTTTAGTCTTCAAGCCCTTGATACATTCCTGGGTTTTTATAGCGTGACGATATCATATTTGCTAAGTTAGCACATCTATCAAATTATTGTCAAGGTTTTTCAAACGATGGGGTGCATAAAAAATTAATGGGAGGGGGAGGGAGAGCCTAAATCTTAATTTTCAGACATAATAAATTCACCCTGAATCGCTTATAAGCATCTGGACATAAATGCTTATAACAGAGGTATAATATAAGATGACATCTATAAACGAGACCAGGATTGAGAATTATGGCGCGTCAAGGGGACTTCCTTGTGGCCGTGGCAGATGCGTCCTGGAGTGACAGAAGCAGGTGCGACGATATTGAGCCAGGGACGGTTCGCACCCTGCTGCGATAAAATCGTGCCCACCCCACAACCCCCATGCCCTTCCTGACATTTATCTGCGGAATCATCACCTTCTACGCAGGTCAATACTTCCCTGTATCTTGTCTCTTAGCCCTAATAATCGCACTTGCATTGGGTATAGTTAGCAGCTATAAGCATAATGGGGTCAAGGGGACTGGTCCCCTTGCGGGTGGGTCTGAGGGAGGGCGGCGCCCTCCCTTCTTTCTTCTTCTTCTTTTATTCTTCCTGCTTGGGGTATCCTATGC
>JADFXD010000128.1 GCA_015233725.1 Nitrospirota bacterium
ATGTATGCCACGTCTACAAAAAATTCTCGCTTGCTTGTCTGGAACTTCCGTTATAAGGGATTTGTGTGCAAATAGATAGGCCACTTAAATAACTTTACCACCTGAAAATAGCACCTGCAAGCTGGCCATCAAAGCTGCCACCACCGGCGTCTGCGTCGTTCTTAGTTAGACATCCTTTGTCCAGAGGTTTTCCTTCTTGTAGGTCTTCCAGCGATTGTGGATCCATAGGTATTGCTCTGGGAACGCTGTAACGATGCGCTGCATCTCTACGGTCATAGCCTCGGTCAGGCGTATGATTTCGGCCTTTTCGCTCTTGTAATCACCGGGATATATGGGGTCTGAGACAACGCCCGTAAAACCGCCATCCCCCCTTGACCCACTTGCTTGGCCCCTGCGACAACAGGCCACTACCACAATAGGCCTCTTGTACAGCACACTGAGCATGGCAGGTATGGGAGTAGCAGTCGCAGGAGAGCCAAAGTAGTTGACAATGACCCCCTTGGCGGTGCTCTGGTCTGGCAGCATCCCGATGGACTTGCCGTGCCTCAGGGCCTCCTGCAGGGCAAACATGGAGTTGCTCTTGGCTATAAAGAGCTGACCGCTCTGTGCGCGATTTGCGTATATGAGCCGTTGCAGATACGGGTTATCCAGCGGACGGACAACAACAACCATCGGTATGCCCACAATCGAACTGATGTATGGCAGAAACTCCCAGTTGCCAATGTGCGGCGTGACAAAGATGCACCCGCCACTGCTGTCATGTATCTCCCTGGCCTTTGCAAAGAGGGCAAGTATCTCCTGACTCTCCGCAACCTCTAACCCTTGCCGACCTCTCTTGACATCCTCAATAAGCCCCGTTGACAATAACACATCCCGATACTTTATCATCTCCAGAAACGTCAGGAAAAAAGCCCCGCAGCTCCGACGCGCAATAGACCTTATCTCGGACTCACTCCGCTGAACAAATGCCCTGCGCAGATTGTTAATCGCAATGTTGCGACGCCTCGCCACCAGAAGATAAAATAAATCCCCCAACAACACACTCAACACAGAGACAACCCTTATCGGAATCATCGCAGTAACAAAAAACAACACCCTAACCGCACCATACTCCAGATACCACCTGAGCCTGGATTTCCTGGACCTACCCTTTTTCATAATAAAGGGGGATATTGATAATTCCCAGGCACACAATCTCTACCCACGCCCCAACGCAACCTACCACTACCGACAGAAGGGGTCAAGGGGTCCATGACCCCTTGCAGGGTGGGTCTGAGGGAGGGGCAGCGCCGCCTCCCTTCTTCTTTTCTTCCATTTTTTCTCGGAGGGCGTCAACCATGAGCTGATAGCTGTCCTTGCTGTGCGTGAATCCATCCGGATACAACGGTTGCCCGATGGCAAGGGTCAACTTGCTACTTCGGGGGATATATGCCCCGCGGGGTAGAGCCTCGTAGGTGCCTCCGATGGCAACGGGGATGAGCGGGACACCACACTCTATGGCCAGCGTACCAACCCCCTTCTTGAACTGCGAAAGACCACCATCCAACGATCGGCCACCCTCGGGAAATATGCACAGACTGTAGCCATTTCTCAACAGATACGCCGAGAGCGTCATGGCTCTGGTCAACTGCAAGTCGGGGTTTATGGGGATCACGTGTGCCAGGCGGGCAAAGCTCTTTCCAGTTGGTGACCTGAAAAACTCCTCCGCCCCTTGAAAGTAAAGATTGTCAAATACCTCTATCGGCAGCAAGGAAGCCACTACAAAGGCATCAAGATAACTGACGTGGTTTGGACACAGGATGTAAGGCGGGCTGATGAGATTGTCCAGGCCCGTGACCCTCGCCCCATAGACGTAACTAAAAAACGACCGTAATGAGCGTATCCCAATGGCAGCCAACGGTGAGAGCCTGTCCCTGAGACCCATAACGTCTATGTCTGCCTTTGAGGGTTGCTTGGCCAGGACGTCCTTAATACTCATTGAATCTATGGCACCTTGGTCGGAGGCGTTTGCCATGGCTGCTATCTTGTCTGTTATATCCCCGCCATCGGTGAGCGCCTGGAGGCAGTGCCTGACCCCATCGATCAACTCCTGGACGGTGTGCAGGTTGGCAGCCACGTCGTCGGAGACCTGTATCTGAAACTGGCTCTCCAGCGCAGCAATCAGCTCCAGACGCTTCAAGGAATCAAACCCGAGGTCTAGTTCAACGTTGTCACTGACGGAGGGGGTATCCTCAAGCTCGCCGACCCGTTTGACGACCTCCAGGACCCGGACGCTCAAGACATCAATAGGCTCTTGGGGCTTTGTTGATGCCTGTGGTGGCTTTTTTGCATCGATGATGTCAGCAACGAGGAATCGTCTGAGCTTGCCTAGTCGCGTCTTTGGCAGCGGCTCTGTGCTCAACACAAAGCCGTTGAGTCTCATATAGGGTGGCAGGTGCTGGGATATCCTGTTTATCTCCCACTTCAGATACTCATTGATACTCACGATCTGCATCTCTTTGGCTGCGTCGATATCCGGTACGATGATGGCGCGGAGCGTCTTGGCGTCCTTGCTAAAGACGCATATCTCCTTAACTATCGGTATGGCCCCATAGCGTCGTTCCACGTCCTCGGGGTAGACGTTCTTGCCCGAGCCCAGGACGATGACGTCCTTCTCCCTGCCCGTTATGTATAGATAGCCCTCATCATCGAGATAGCCCACATCTCCGGTGTGAAACCACTTATCGGTAAAGACCTTGGCCGTCTCCTGAGGGTTTTCATAGTAGCCGCTAAAGACCATGCCACCACGCAGGAGTATCTCGCCTTCCAGAGGTGATTGACCCTGCTGTGGTTGATCATGTGGTTGGTCGTGTAAAGGGACGATCTTTATCTCAACGCCAGGCAGGGCTTTACCCGCTGAACCCACCTTACGCCTGTTGATAGGGTTAAAGGTCACCACGGGGGAGGTCTCCGTGAGGCCATAGCCCTCCAGGATGGTAAAGCCATAGGCCTCAAGGGCCGTCATGACCTCGGGTGCGAGCTTGGCCCCGCCGCAGGCCATGAATCGAAATCTTGGCCCAAACTGTTCGTGGATGGCCTTAAATATCGTCTTGCCGACGTTTATGTCCCTGCTGCGGCGCATGTCGGATGCCAACTCTACTACCTTGGCCGTCAGCGCCCTTAGGGGCAGCGGTCGGGCGTTTATCTTGCCCTCGATGCCCTTTAGCAGCATCTCCAACAGGCGCGGCACGGCTATAAGCACCGTGACCTTCTGTTGCCTGATAGACCTGGTCAGGTCGGCGCCCTTTAACCCTATTGGATATGTGACCGTGCCGCCGCACGTTATAGGCACGATGAATGTACACATAAACGGGTAGGTGTGGTGCAGGGGCAGGACGGATAAGACGTTGTCGTCCTCGGTCAGGAGCCTGGCGTCGTGTATTGCATCGGCGTCGGTGCAGAAGTTGTCGTGTGTGAGCATCACCCCCTTGGGTTGTCCGGTTGTGCCGGAGGTGTAGATGATGGAGGCGATGTCTTGCGCCTCGGCCTTATATATGTCTTTCAAGGTGTCGTAATCTCCGGGGGTCTCTTGAGTACCCCAGGCCGATAGAAACTCCCTGGAGTCAAACCTCAATACGATAATGCCCTGCGTTGTGTCCTGATTTGGAGGTATCTCTGCCGCGGCGATCTTGGGATAGACGTGGGGGCTGCACAGTACATAGATGTCTTGCAGGGGCGTCTTGCAGCTCTTGAGTATATTGGCTATCTCCGGGGCGCCCAGCTCGGAATCGATGGGGACGGCCACCGCTCCAAGCGCCACAATGGCCATATAGGAGGCACACCACTGGGGCATGTTCTCCGCGCATATGGCAACGTTGCTGGCCCTGCCCACGCCCATATCGCTCAGGAGCCTTGCCAATCGGAGGGTCCGGTGGTAGAAGTCCTCGTAGGTGAGGGCGTACCAATTGCCGTCCTTGTAGAAGTTAAAGGCGGTCTTCTGGCTAAGCCTCCTGGCCGTGCCGCTAAATCTGTCAAATAGTGAATCGCTCAATATATACTCCTACATATTTATAAGTAGTTTAACTCATAAAGGATAAAGGAATCAATCAAGGCTAAATTTTGGCGCTTTGATTCAGATAATAAACATGAAATGTGAACAATATATAATGGGGTCAAGGGGACTTCTTTATGGCTGGGGCGGGTACGACCCGCTGCGACAACATCGTGCCTCACCGCTGCCCTTGCAGGTGGGTCTGAGGGGGCCAGGAGCGTCCTGGAGCGGTAAAGAACCAGGAGCGTCCTGGAGCGGTAAAGAACCAGCGCCGCCCCCTTTTATCTTAGTGCCTGAAGCGCCCTTGCGTGTACGGAGCTGTTGACACAGGCCAGGATGGTGGTTGAGCGCGCCAGGTTGATCTCCAGGTGGTCGATACTGTTGCCCTCGATATCCGTGATGACCCCGCCGGCCTCCCTGATTATGACAAGGCCCGCCGCAAAATCGAAACTGCGCGACCGCGATGGCATGACAAAGGCAGCGCCCACGCCCGAGGCCACATACGCTATATCCAGGGCAGTGGAGCCCAGGCAGCGCAGGCGCTTGGCCATAGAGAAGAGCCTCAAAAGCCGTGGCATATCGCGTGCAGAATCCTGCGACTCGTACAGGATTATCTCTGTGCCCTCAGAGCGCTGACCGAGCAGACGCACATCGTTTAGGAATGCCCCTTGCCCCCTTGTGGCGTAGAATTCTTCTCCGCTGATGAGGTTTATGATGTAGCCCATGTAGCACTCCCCTATCGTCTGCCCCGATGACAGCGCAATGGACGTAGAGAAAAACGGCAGCCCGTAGACGGCGTTTCTGCTGCCGTCGATGGGGTCAATGATCACCCTGTGACCGCCACCATTGATATCCATGATGCCAAGCTCCTCGGATACGATGGTCATGGGTCTGTTGAGATCATTCAGGTAGGAGACGGTGATGTCCTCTGCGGCCTTGTCGATGGGATGGGTGTTATCCCCCGCGGCCCCGACCTGGACAACCCGTCTTGCGTCCTTGGCAGACCTGTAGGCTGGTATCGCGGCCATCAGTTGCCTGCCAATGGCCTTCAGGTCGTTGATATCTACCGGGCCATCGTTTATAGGGCCTTTGTTTATATGGCCTGCTGGGGTGATTGTTGACATGGCCTCTGCCGCCTATCTGTAATTGACGATCTGGATGTGTATACCAAAATCCTTGTCCTTGATGCGGGAGATGATATCTTGCAGATCATCTATCTTCTTGCCCCTGATGCGTACCTGGTCGCTTTGGATCTCGGCCGTGACCTTGAGCTTGAGTTCCTTGACGAGTTTGGTTATCTCCTTTGCTTTTTCCATTGGGATACCCTGTTGAAGGGATATCTTCTGGCGCACCGTCCCACCCGCTGCCGGCTCTATCTTGCCGTAGGTGAGGGCCTTTAGGGCGACACCGCGCTTTACCAGCTTTGTCTGCAGGATGTCCACCACGCTCTTGAGCTTGTACTCGTCATCGGAGACGACGCTCAGGGCGTTGTTTACCTTGTCTATGTCTATTGTGCTCTTACTGCCCTTGAAGTCAAACCGTGTGGATAGCTCCTTTAATGCCTGATTAACGGCATTTGAGACCTCCTGCAGGTCTACTTCACACGTGATGTCAAACGAATGCTCATCTGCTGCCATTGTTCCTCCGGATACGAACCTTGCTTTTTATTTTCATATATTATAACATAAAGCTAATGTTATGTGGTCTGTCATGCCAATAAACAGCGTTACGGATACGACCAGGACGCTGCTTCGCTTCTTGAAGAGGGAGTGCGGGGTGCGCTTTATCGTGCGACAGATCAGTGGCGAGGCGATCGTCCTGATCGTGTTTAACCGCGACCGCCTTGATGCCTCCATGCAGGCGCTCCTGGCCGCTGGTGTCACCGACCCCGATCTCGATATCGATGGCGGCGTGATCGCCTTCTCCCTCGACGGCGTGAGGTTCCACATACTCTCAAGAGAAGGCTGCGGCTGATGCTAAAAACATCAAGGGCACAGTTAGTGCCCAGACGTGACGTGTTGGGATTACAGTAGTGGTAGGAGTTTCCAAGCACACAAGCCAACCACCAGGGTGTCACCGAGTATCACATGGTATCACCAGGTATCAAAACTGAGTGCAAAATGCACCCACCCGATCAAATAGCCATTAAATAAGCAAACCGGCGTGGAATCGGCAAAGACGGGGAGATGCTACTATATGCAGGGGTTAGCGTCTAAATAAGCCTTCTTGCCTCCCCCGTGAACAAAACTTCACTGGACTTTTTGTACCGCACTCGGTTACACTATTGCCAGCGGGAGAATTCGCCTAGTTTTAATGACATGAAAGGAGGTTAGCTATGGCATGGCAGTGTGGAAGATGTCCAAGGACAATACCGGATAAAGACTCGGTATGCAAATGTGGCTTTGTCAGAGGGTCGGGTGATACGCATAAGGCGGATGATGAGCAAGGGACTAAGGAAAAGCCGTGTCCATATTGCGGAGAAACAATCAAGGCAGTCGCAATAAAGTGTAGGTTCTGTGGTAGTGATCTACAAAGTAAGAATGAGTCTCTTGCAAAAGTACATGTTATGTAAAATATGGTAAAAAACCAACCCTGTAACTGGTTGATATTAAATGTTATTTTTTGGGTGTAATAATTGCTTGATGTGAGATTTGCAAGAGGCTCAGAATGATAAAAACATTCATAATAATAATGCAGCAGTAAAAGATTTCTTGCTGTAAAAAATCCTGTGATGATATGCTATAAGAAGGAGCGATAATTT
>JADFXD010000129.1 GCA_015233725.1 Nitrospirota bacterium
ACCTCAAGGACGTCAACGACATCAGGACTCAGGCCATTAAACTGGTCAGAACCCTGGGACTGATAACCTCGTTCGTCTCCTTCATAATCAGCGCCGTTGGCATACTCTCGATAATGATCCTAATGGTCAACGAACGCAAGGTGGAGATCGGCATACGACGCGCGGTAGGGTCAAAAAAGAGGGATATCATGATCCAGTTCCTGACCGAATCATCGTTTATCTCCTTTACGGGCGGCGTCATCGGCTCTGTCATTGGCGTGGCACTGAGCCTCCTGGTGGCGTTCTTGACCGGTATGCCATTTGTAGTCTCAGGCACAGGCGTGATGATAGCATTTACCGCATCCTTGTGCACAGGCCTGTTCTCAGGGATTTATCCATCAAAAAAAGCTATCGAGATCGAACCGATATATATTTTGCGATAAAAAGGATGATCAGGATTGAATATCAGTACCAGGATTGAGCAGATGGGGTCAAGGGGACTGGTCCCCTTGCAGGGGAGGTCGAGGAGGGCCAGGAGCGTCCTGGAGCGGTAAAGAAGCAGCGCCGCCCCCCTTCTTTCTTTTCTCTTATTTTTTTTTCTAAAGGAGGTTATAAGTTGACAAGGGTATTATTTGTGTGCGTACATAACAGCGCCAGGAGCCAGATGGCAGAGGCGTTTTTGAACACTTTTGGTGCTGGGATGTTTGAGGCCCATAGCGCCGGACTGCAACCGGGAAGCCTCAATCCGGTAGTTGTAGAGGTAATGAGGGAAGAGGGCATCGATATCTCCGGGAACAAGACAAAGAGCGTCTTTGAGATGTACGACAGGGCAGAGCAGTTTGATTACGTCGTAACCGTCTGCGACGAGTCAAGGGCGGAGGCATGTCCCACGTTTCCGGGGGGCGCCAAAAAACTCCATTGGGGGTTTGAAGACCCATCCTCCCTAGCAACTGTAAGGAGCGAATCTGAGCGAACTGGCAGCCGAGACGACATCCTCGCAAGGACAAGAGAGATCAGGGACGCAATAAGGTCGAAGATCACTCATTGGATTGAAGGCCTCAAGGAAGGGAAAGATGGCTAAGGTTTCAAGCAGATTATCCTTCCTCGACAGATACCTGACGCTGTGGATATTTACGGCCATGTTTGTTGGTGTTGTGGGTGGGTATCTGTTTCCAAGGGTTCAGGGGGTCTTGAATTTCTTCAATGTGGGGACGACCAACATCCCCATAGCCATCGGGTTGATCCTGATGATGTATCCCCCGCTGGCAAAGGTGAAGTACGAACAGATGCGGGAGGTCTTTACAGACAAACGAGTCCTGGCGCTTTCGCTCGTACAGAATTGGTTGATAGGCCCGGTGTTGATGTTTCTGTTGGCCATTGTGTTTCTAAGGGACTATCCGCACTACATGTATGGGTTGATCCTGACGGGGCTTGCCCGCTGCATAGCGATGGTGATCGTGTGGAACGACCTCGCCGGGGGAGACAGGGAGTATGCCGCCGGGTTAGTGGCGCTTAATTCCGTGTTTCAGATGTTGGTGTATTCCGTTTACGCCTTTTTCTTTCTCTCGGTGCTGCCTCCGCTCTTTGGCGTCAAGGCAACCATCGTTGACATCAGCATAGCTGATATAGCGCAGAGTGTCCTGGTGTATCTGGGCATACCATTTTTTGCCGGGGTGATAAGCAGGTATGCCCTTATCAGAAAAAAAGGGGCGGATTGGTACGAGAAGGTGTTTTCACCCACCATCAGCCCCATGACCCTGGTGGCGTTGCTCTTTACCATATTGGTGATGTTTGCCTTGAAGGGTGACTATATATTAAGGCTCCCCATGGATGTGGTCAGGGTGTTTATCCCTCTGGTTATTTATTTTATAGCGATGTTTTTAGTGTCTTTCTTTATAAGCATGAAACTTGGCACGGATTATAAAAAGACGGCGACGTTGTCCTTCACCGCTGCCAGCAATAACTTTGAGCTATCAATAGCCGTTACGATAGCGGTGTTTGGGATCAATTCCGGCGAGGCCTTTGCCGCGGTGATTGGTCCATTGGCAGAGGTGCCAGTGCTAATCAGCCTCGTAAACCTGGCGCTGTTTCTTAAACGGAAGCTCTTTTAACCTTCATGAATGGGGGCAATATTCGCCCCCGCGCATGAATGTTTCTTCTTATTTGATATTTGTGGCTATGAGGGATTTATTGAGGTCTGATCTCATTTGAGCCACGTAATTGGCAAAGGCCTTTTTGTGGTTTTCAGGTATTGGTCTGGTTGGCAGCTTCATCGCAAGCGGGTTTATGGGTTTGCCGTTTAGATTGACCCTGTAGTCGAGATGAGGTCCGGTTGCCAGGCCGGTTGCTCCGACGTAACCTACTACCTGTCCCATCTCCACCTTGGTACCGACCTTGATGTTCTTTGCATATCGCAACAGATGTCCGTAGCAGGTAACATAGCCGTTGTTATGGTCAATCCAGACGTTGTTACCGTATTGACCGTTGTAGCTGGCCTTAACGACGACGCCATCCCCTGCAGCCGATACGGGCGTCCCCGCCGGGGCCACGTAGTCAACACCAAGGTGTGGTCTGGCAATCTTGAGTATCGGGTGCATCCTGTTGTAGGAAAAGAAGGAGCTTATGTAGCGATAGTTAAGGGGCGCGCGCATCAGGGCCTTTTTGACCGAGTTACCATCTGCCCTGAAGTATTCCGTCGTATCCCCATACGTATATCTGAAGGCCTCATATTTGTGCCCATCATTTACGAAATAGGCGTAGAGGATCTTTCCATAGCCAATAAAAATATTGTCCCTGAAACGCTCCTCTATGAGTATCTGGTACTTGTCGGACTTTCTCAGGTCGGTGGTAAAGTCGATGTCGTAGGCGAAGACATCGGCCAGTTCATATGCCACGTTGGCGTGTTCCTTGTCCGTGCCGATTGATTCTATGAGGTTTGACCTGATCTCGCCCGAGATCAACCCTACCCTCGTTTCATACGTGAGGGAGGTCATCTGGGCCTGAAAGTCCTCCCGGTTTGTATTCTTGGAGACCGTCAGGTAGGACGTGTCATCTATTGCGTACTTGAGTTCGAGTATATCGTTATTTTTCCTGTCAACGACTATGTGATATGACATGAACGGTCTGAGGTCTCTGAGGTCGTGGAAGTCCTTTGACGCCCTAGTGATGTTGAGCAGGTCACCGGTCTTTAAGCCATACTTTTTGGTGATGTCATACAGGGTTTCGCCTTTGTGTATAAACCCTCTTATCTTCTCTATTTGAGAAGTTTTGTTCTGCCCTGTGTTTAAAGCGGATGCCTTTTTCGGACTCACAACTACCACAGGTCTTGAGAGGTCTAGCGTGAAGTGCGTCATTGAGAGAAATACCGCAAACACTAAACTGAAAAATATCATTGGCTTATTCCTGTCCTTGTGTGGTTGGAATCGCCTTATTTTTCTTATGAAGTCCTTTATTCTACCCATAGTCACAACTGTTTCTCCTTCTGTCAATATAAGCTGCTTCAGCCTCCAGGGGTCGTTTCTGAATCTACCTCAAAGGCCTACATAAGCAACTAAATCTTGCTCAAAGGCAAGTTTCTTTAATGGGTACTACTTTTAAAGTCCCAAATTGCGGACTAACTGAAAAAACTTAGGTATATCTACCTAGAACGGGGATAACTCAAAGGCAATACTGCCCGGCAGAGGGCATAACAAAGGCTATTAATCGGCAGACCTCCGCCTCAATTGGCAGCGTTGTACTTTTAATTGGCCATTGATTGGCAGCCCTCTGCCTGTCAGAATAAAAAAGCCAAGTTATACAAACAAACTTACATCTGCATCGAGTGCAAAATTCAAGAACTCAGCCGCACCAGCAACGACAACACCATCGACCAGGTCTTCTTTCTTTACCCCTGTCATCTCAAGTGTAGGCGTGCAGGCGATCATCTTTACGTCTATCTCACGGCAAGCATCTACGAGTTCCGGGATGCTCGGCCAGTTGATCTTCTTGATCATCCCTTTCATCATCATAGTTGCCATAGACGTCATTCCCGGCAGGACGCCCAATATGCTCGGAAATGGAACTGGTGAGGGCATTGCCGGATTGGCAAGGGGAGATACTTGCAGGGTACGGTACTTCTTCTTGTTGACGATGTCTACTCCATACAATGTAAAGAAAATATGCACCTCTACGTCCATTGCGGCCGCTGTGGACGCCAGAATCAACGGCGGATACGCCATGTCTAACGTCCCCTTACTTGCAATTATCGCCATCCTCTTTTTCTTTGTAGCTGTCACTTTATTACCTCCTTATATTAGAATCTCTTTTTTAAGCTAGCATATATTTTTATCATATTAGATATAGTCTTGTCAACTAAAAAACTTTTTATGGAAAAAAAAGACATGGATATAGATATTTATAACATTAGGATTAAGAATTATGGGGCCAGGTGCGACAACTGAGCCAGGGGTCGCTGACCCCCTGGAGCGGTAAAGAAGCTCCGCCGCCCCTTTCTTTCTTTTCTTTTATCTTATGAGCAGAAGACATTGATGGCCTCTTCTACCTTTGTGGTATTGACGGTGGTGTTAAAGCAGGGTCCGAAGGGTCGTTCGTTTTCAATGCCGAGGACGGGCAACGGGTAGGAATCCACTATGCCGCTGCTGAGGTCACGCTCGCAGGCCACGGCGATGACCGCCCTGGGACGACACTCACAGACTATCTTGCGGGCCATGCTGCCACCGGTGGCAACGTAGAGGTTGAGCTGCTTGCCCTCGGCTATGCCTATAAGGTCCTTCATCTTACACCTGCCACAGCGTTTACAGTTGTATATGTTGTTCGTTATCCGTATGTCACACTTATCGATCTGCAGGCAATGCGGGAGGATCAACAGTATCCTGTTTGTCTTTATGCCCTCCTTTATGACGAGTTTATTGTTTAATCTTATGACAAAGAGCTGAAAGGCCTCCTTTTTGCTCTTCATAAACGCCCCTAACAGCATAAGCATCGGATAGACTACCTTTAGGACTACCCCCCTTGTGAGCCTCAACATGTACTTGCCCCACGTCTTAACCCACACGGATAATCCCACCCTGTCCACGTATCCTGCCCCTTATAAAGGCGCTTGAGGGCATGGGATTCTTACCATCGGGCTGAACGATGTCTATTGACAAGAGGCCGCCTCCTGTGGAGATAACAAGACCGTCCCTCTTATCGCAGGGGCCGCCGCACTTGTCCTGTTTGACCACCGTGGCTGCTCCAACGTTGCCGGAGTTTCCCTCTAACACCGTTGCCTTTAGTATCTTGACCCGTTGGCCGTTGAAGTAGGTGTAGGTGCCGGGCCAGGGATGGAGTCCCCTGATGAGGTTTACGATGTCCCTTGCCGGGGAGTTCCAGTTTATGAGGCCGTCTTCTTTCTTCAATGGTCTGGCGATGCTGGGGATACCGCGTTGTGGCTGTGGGGTCAGGCCGTTGTGCTCAATTGCGTCGAGGGTGCTTATGAGTAACTCTGCACCGACCTGTGAGAGTCGTTTGCTGAGGGTCTCTGCCGTGTCGCTTTCAAGTATGGGTTGCTCGCGGCACAAGAAGACCGGGCCGGTGTCAAGCCCCTCATCTAAGAGCATGGTACAGACGCCCGTGGTAGTATCACCGTTGATGATTGCCCACTGCATGGGGGCGGCGCCACGGTAGCGGGGCAACAGTGATGGGTGGACGTTTATGCAACCCATTTTGGGGATAGTCAGTATCTCCCTGGGGAGTATCTTCCCGTAGGCCACGATCACGGCGACGTCGGGTCTCAAGGCCCTGAGGGTCTCGATGACGTCCGGTTGACGGATGCTCTGGGGGGCGATGACCATGAGGTTGGCTCTTTGGGCGGCCAGCTCAACCGGCGAGGCAGGAGCGTCCTGCAGCGGTAAAGAGGCAGGAGCGTCCTGCAGCGGTAAAGATGGTTGGGTCTTTCCCCTGCGCACGGCCCCGGGCTGTGTCACCACGGCCACGACCTCGTGCCTGCTGCCTACCGGCGATGCGCACATAAGGGCCTCAAGCGTGGGGACGCCAAACTCCGGCGTACCAAAAAACACTATCTTCATTGCTGGAGCTTTAATAGACTGCTGTTGAGGTTCTGCTTCTGCAACGGGGTCATTCTGTCTATCAGTAACATGCCGTTGAGGTGGTCTATTTCGTGTTGCAGCGCCCTGCTAAGCAGACCGGTTGATTCAATCTCCACGGGGTTACCATCGGGATCAATGCCCCTGACACAGACCCTGGCGGAGCGATCCACGGCGATGGTAAATTTCGGCAGGCTGAGGCAACCCTCTATTGCGTTCTGCTGCCCCTCCTGGTAGACGATCTCAGGGTTGACGATAACCAGGAGTCTGTTGCTGCCCTGCTCCCTGTAGTCGGTGTCAACGACTATCAGACGCCTGGAGACACCCACCTGAGGGGCGGCCAGGCCCACACCCGAGGCATCGTACATCGTCTCGATCATGTTTGCGATGAGCTGCTGCAGACGCCCATCAATGGACTTAACAGCCTCGGCCCTTTCCTTTAGCACCCGCGCCGGATAGGTCTTTATATTCAGTATCGACATTATTAATTCTAACAAATACCGAATCAAAAATAGAAGAGGAGGATAAAAAAGGGAAAGAATGTGGTATTGCCCCCCTTCATAATCTTGTTCACAGTGGATACTTATACACAATGTTTTGAAGGGAAAGGGGGGAAGCCCCCCTTTTTGGGGCCTTTACCTTGACAACGTGATGAATCTTGGTTCAACGTAGACAGGGACGCCGACAGTTACCCCATCC
>JADFXD010000130.1 GCA_015233725.1 Nitrospirota bacterium
CTGGTCCCCTTGCAGGGGGGTCTGAGGGGGGGCGGAGCCGCCCCCTTCTTCTTTTCTTATGAGATTAGACATAATCAGGGCTGACACCGTTGACCGGATCAAGGCTGCCACCAGGGAGACGCTCCAGGCCAGGTATAATGACCTCCTGCCGGGGGACCTGGACACCAGGGTGTTAATTAAGCCCAACCTCAATAGCTACATGAACGCCCTGACCGGCAACACCACCGACCTGAGACTCATGGCCGCCGTCATCGAGTTGCTCAAGGACGCGGGCTACAGCGACATAACCATCGCCGAGGGGACGAACAGCGGCTTCTACAGAAACAACATAAGCGTGATAAAGAGGCTGGCCGTCGATAAGCTGGCAGGCTATTATGGCGTAAACGTCAAGGACCTCAACTACAGCGAGCCGGTCGAGGTCGGGTTTGAGGGCGGCGTCAAGGCTGGCGTTGCGCGGGAGTGTATGGAGGCGGGGCTTTTTATCAACATGCCCAAGCTCAAGACCCACTTTGAGGCGGGCATGAGCGTCTGCCTCAAAAACCTGATGGGCTGTCTGGTTGGTCAGGTAAACAAGAAAAAGACACATCAATCCCTCTGGGCAAACATCGTCAACCTCAACGCGGCTATCAGGCCGCACCTGCACATAGTCGATGGCATCGTGGCGATGGAGGGCCTTGGACCCACCCGCGGGACGCCGATAAAGACCTCCGCCGTGTTGCTCGGTACAGACCCCTTTGTCACAGACCTCGTGTGTAGCCGCCTTGCCGGCCTTGACCACAACAACGTTGGCCCGTTGCGTGTGGCCATCCAGCGGGGGCTCCTGGATAAGCAGCGACTTGAATTCGCAATGGGGTTTCCACTTGAGAGGGTGTTTGGGTTTAAGCCGCCAAAGGCCGGACTCCTTGCCAGCTTCATCCACAACCCAAAGAGACAGAGGCATTTCATCGCGATACGCAACACCGCCGTGTTTAGATACCTTGCCTCCACACAGTTAGGGGGCACGCTCCTGTACAAGAGCGGCCTGCGTCAGGACGTCTTTATCCAGGAGGAGATGCAGTGTCGGGGGCTGACCCTCGACCCCTCAACGTGCAACAACTGCGGCAGGTGTGCCGACTACTGTCCTATCGACCTGCCACTGCCACAGGCGCTATCCGCTCAAGACCCACGCTGCATACGCTGTCTGTACTGCTATTGCGTGTGTCCCACGGGGGCAATCGCCTTTGAAGGGACGCTGGGGTTTATGGCCGAACAAAACGCACAGTACGAGACAATCATAAAGGGGATCTCTTGAACAAGGGGTTCAGGGACTTCAGGGTAACGTTTCTCAATCCGCCGTTTCTGAGGCGCTTTTCGCGCAGTCAGCGCAGCCCCGCCGTCACCAAGAGCGCAACCCTGTACTATCCCATGTGGTTATCCTATGCCGCAGCCGGCGTTTCCAGGGAGGGCTTTGAGATAGACCTCATCGACGCCCCCGCCGACAACATCAACATCAGCGGCGTGATAGAAAGGGCAATGGCATTTACCCCACACCTGATAGTCGTTGACACCAGCACGCCAAGCATATACAACGACGTGGCCATGTGCGCACAACTCAGGGAGGCGTTGCCGGAGAGCTTCATCGTGATGGTTGGGACGCATGTCTCTGCCCTTGCGCGGGAGTCTCTCATGTTAGGGACAGCCGTTGACGCCGTGGCCGTTGGTGAGTACGACGATACGATAAAGGAGCTTGCCTCGGCTCTGTCGCAGGGGGTCTCTCCGGTTGAGATCAGGGGGCTTGTGCTGAGGGATGCCAAGGGCGATGGCGGCTTTATAGACACCGGCAAGCGGGCGTTAATCGACAACCTCGATGAACTGCCATTTGTCAGCCCAATCTACAGGCGGTTTCTTAATCCCCATAATTACTTCAACCCCAACGCCCTATACCCAATGGTCACGATAACGACCAGTCGGGGGTGCCCCTATGAGTGCATCTTCTGTCTGTATCCGCAGACGATGATGGGACACAGGGTCAGGACGAGGGGCATTGATAACGTCATCGCGGAGATGCGTTATATCGTTGAGGCCTTTCCGGAGGCAAAGGCGATATTCTTTGAGGATGACACCTTCACCGTAAACACCAACAGGAGCAAGGCGCTCTCTGAGGCGATGATCAAGGAGGGATTGAGGATATCCTGGAGCGCCAACGCACGGGCAGACCTAGACTACGACACCATGCTGGCGATGAAGGCCGCCGGATGCAGGGCGCTGTGTGTGGGGTTTGAAAGCGGTAGTCAGTTGCTGCTTGACGGCATGAAGAAGAGGGTCAGTGTAGAGGACATGCATCGGTTCATGCGAGATGCCCGCAGGGCCAGGATACTGATCCACGGCTGCTTTATGGTAGGGCTGCCGGCAGAGACGGCCTCCACGATGCAAGCGACCCTCGCCCTTGCAAGGTCGTTAAACCCCGACACTGTCCAGTTTTACCCCGTGATGGTCTATCCGGCAACCGTGGCCTACAATTGGTACAGGCAGGAGGGATTGCTACAGAGCCAGGACTTCTCTGCCTGGTTGACCCCGTCGGGGTTGCACAACACGGTCATAAGGACACACGATCTGTCCTCGGAGCAGCTTGTCCGGTTCTGCGACTATGCCAGGAGGCAGTTCTATCTGCGCCCTCGTTATATCGCCTACAAGCTGTGGCAGTCCCTCGGCAGCGCTGATGAGCTCAGGAGAAACCTCAAGTCCGCAAAGACCTTCATAAGACACCTCCTAAGAGGCTCTGACGTGTAGAAAAAAAAAAGAAGGAGGGCGGCTGGTTTACCCCCTCCTCAGACCTCCCCTGCAAGGGCACCAGTGCCCTTGACCCCATAATTCTTAATCCTTTTGTCCATGTCTTAATCTTGTTTTTATTTCAAATCTGGAATAAATTTGCTTGACAAACGAAAGAATGTATGCCATAATAGGTGCGTAGTTTGGGGTTGATATGTGGGCGGGTAGCTCAGTTGGGAGAGCACAGCCCTTACAAGGCTGGGGTCACAGGTTCAAGCCCTGTTCCGCCTACCATAATTTGGGGAGACAGAGTAAGGTAGCAAGGGAGAGATGGCAAGTGGGGCGGTAGTTCAGCTGGTCAGAACGCTGGCCTGTCACGTCAGAGGTCGCGGGTTCGAGCCCCGTCCGCCCCGCCATTAAATTCCATATGTTTAAGTTCACAGAGGTCTTGTATGTTATAAGTAAATTGAGTAACATTGAGGATTGAGTATAATGGGGGGTCCAGGGTTAAGAAGAGCCGCCCCCCTTTTTTTTGTGTTATGGCTTAAAGGCAAACCCCTTGTCAAAGAGTCGTAGGCAGGCCTGTACCACATCAGGGTCGTAGAGGATGCCGCTCATTGCACTGATCTCCGCCAATGCCTTATTTATGCCGAGGGCGGGTCTGTATGGCCTGTGATTGGCCATGGCCTCCACCACGTCGGCTACACAGATGATCCTTGCCTCTATCAGTATCTCTTGTCCTTTTAGACCACGCGGATAGCCACTGCCGTTGAGCTTTTCATGGTGCTGCAGGACAATATCCGCCACAGGATATGGAAATTCGATACCCTTCAGGATATTATAACCGACCTCCGAGTGATCCTTAACAATCTCAAACTCCTGTGACTTGAGCCTTCCTGCCCTACTGAGTATCTCTGCGGGGATGGCTATCTTTCCCAGGTCATGTATCTCAGCGGCCACCCTGAGGCCATCTATCTGGTCATGGGACAGACCTAGTTCAGTGGCAATACGGCGAGATAGGTCCGCTACCCTGCGTTGATGACCTGCCGTGTAGGGGTCGCGTATCTCAACGGCCACAGACATGGCCTCTATTACCGCGCCAGTTATGCGGCGGAGCTTGCCAATACTTTGTTCAAGCTCAGATATGGCCTTCTTGAGCCTGGTGATATCCCTGACGATCCCCGTGAAAAACGTACCGGAGCGCGCGCTCCACCTGGTCAACGACAGCTCTATTGGAAACTCCACGCCGGTCTTGCTTAACCCAACAAACTCGCCGGTCTCTCCTACCACAATGTGCGGCCCGACGCTAAAAGAGCTGGCAAGACCCGCCCTGTAGACATCTCTAAGGCGCTCTGGTATGATCATCGTGATCTGCCCTCCGATTGCCTCATCGGCGCTGTAGCCAAAGATATTTGACGCCCCGTCGTTCCAGAAGGCGATCCGGCCATCAGCGTCTATCGAGATTATTGCGGTTGAGGATGTCTGGATGATCGAGCGCAGGTGCTCTTGTCTCTCCTTGAGGATATCCTCCGTGCTGTAACGCATTATAACCCCTGCCAGCGTGTTTGCCAAGGCAAGCAGGATATCCTCATCGTCTTTTTTGCGCTTGTGCCCTTCCTTTGTAAAGACCGTAAACACACCAATTACCTGCTCCTGGTACATTATGGGGACACAGTAGTGACCATGATCCTGGATGTCCCTGTATACAATGGCATGATGGGGCTCAGTGTGTAACCCACTGGAAAAGACTATCTCCTTGCTTGACGCGGCTGTTCCGCACAGACATTGTCCAAAGGATATCTCATTACATGACTTAAGGTGTTCGTCACTAAAATTGTAGGAAGAGCGCATCCTCAAGACCTTGTTGTCGTCATCAACGAGGAACACGCAGGCCCTTGACTCCAGGGATATCCAGGGGATAGAAACAATAACGGAGAGGATATCTTTCAGCATGTCATCAAGGGAGCTATCGCGCAACGATATCTCTAGGATAGAGTTTATAGTTTGCTGAATTTGATAGTTGTGTTTTATTTTATCTCTGGCGCTCTTATGATTTTTTACCTCTGTCTCGAGCCTTGCATTGGCCATTATCAGGTCAATGTTGCGGGCCATGACCTTATCCTCCAACTCCTCGTTTGCCAGCTTTAGCATGTCTTCCATCCGTTTGCGCTCGATGATCCCGGCAATTGCATTGGCAATGGCGGATAAGAAATCATCCTCCCTCAGACTCCTCTTGTGTCCGTGCCTGACGTACATGTTGATCACGCCCAGTGCGCTGCCATCAGAGGCTATTATCGGCACACAGTAATGACCATGCTCCATTATGCCAGGGAAAGTTGTCATGTGTCTTTCGTCGAGACAATTGGAAAAGACGATCTGCCTTGTGGATGCGGCCATCCCGCACAGACACCTGCCAAATGGGATACGTTGACATGCCTTTAACAGATACGCGTTAAGGTTGACCTGAGCCTTTAAGACCAGGACGTCCTTTTCGTCCTCGACGATGCTTATGCTGCCAACAGACGCCAGGGCAAACCACGACACCGACAGGAGCAATTCCAATATCTTGTATAGTTGCTCCTCTAAAGATATCGGCGATAGCGACAACGACAGGATTGAGTTTACTACCTCCTGGGTGCGATAACTCTCCTTTAGCTCCATCGTTGCCTGGTGGAAGATGTCATCGAGCCTGGTGGTTGTCATCAAGGCCATCTCCTCTGTGACACCGAGGAGGTTATTCAGGATGTCAATCCTGGAGTCCTTGCCTGATTCTGATTCATTGGGGAGTCTGCCCTGATCACAAAACACGACTGTATGAAATGGCACAATGGCATACTGTACACTCAGGGCAAGGGTCCTGAACATGGCGGCAATATCATCCGATATATAGACCCTGCAAAACATGATAATCGCAAATATATCCCCGTTTGGAAGCCCCCCGCCAAAGCCCATTACCGACTTAACGCCATATGGAATGACAAACCCCTCCTGGGCCGGCACCAGGGGATTGCCCCTTGCATCGTAGACGTAAAAGACGCCATAGGTCTTGTCCGCGTCTATGAACTGTCTCTGCGTGTTGTTGTGGACTACGTCATGGATATCCACGCCAAACTGAGAGAGCAGACCGGAGATCATCGGAAGCGAATTGACAAAGGACACACTGTACAACGGGATGACCTGATGCGTCTCAGAGGTCTGCCGCCTGTTCCAGGCCTCCTTTAGACCATAGGTGGAGAGAAGGGTGAGGCAGTTTGTATCCTCCTGCGGCCTCTGGTCAAAGCGCTCCAAGGCCACCTGCTTCAGTTCATTGGGAAGCCTGCAAAAGCGGTGTGTCTTGAAAAACCTCGCAAGGACAAAATTGCGCTCCCCCGTGTCGGAGTCTCTGAATCTATCGTAGATAACCTTCATTATCTTGTTGACGGCATCCTCCATGCAATCACACCCCGCCGTGGATTGGCGTATCAGGTGACCACACTTTATCATGTCGTCTAAACTAAATCGTAGCAAGTCAAACATATTTTCCTTAATATCCTTAATATTATAACATGGCATCACTTACAAATTATAAAAGAAGGGAGGGAAGAGAAGGAGGGCGGCGCTGCCTTCTTCGGCGCTCCAGGACGCTCCTGGCCTCCTCAGACCTCCCCTGCAAGGGCACCAGTGCCCTTGACCCCATAATTCTCAATCCTAACTTATAAATATTTCTTCATGCGATTTTGTTTTGCCTGATTTATACTCAGCCCTTGCCTCTTTAATGCTCTGAAGATATTGCGGAGAAGTTGAAGCGAGCAAGTCTTCGATAAATGCCTCCCTATCCCTCTTCTTCATCTTTTTGACAGCCTCAATTATCTCATCCGTTGAGATAGGTACCTTTAAAGACTCCATAGCTTTACCTCCTATATATCTATTTAGGTTTATATTATATCATAACAACAGGCTTAGGTACACAATTGAAATATTTCTTGCTGTCAAAAATCCTGTGATGATATGATTAAGAATGAGACATCAGG
>JADFXD010000131.1 GCA_015233725.1 Nitrospirota bacterium
CCTTTAGAACCCCCTGCAAGGGCACCAGTGCCCTTGACCCCATAATTCTTAATCATATCATCACAGGATTTTTGACAGCAAGTTAAATTTTTATGCACCCGCTAATTTTGCTTTTGAGTTTTTTTTCCTTCATAGGCGCCTCAACGAGGCCATCTCCGAGTACGTAGCAGCCCTTGCTCTTGACCCCAGCTTTTCCCTGGCCCTGCAGAATTTGGAATTACTGCGGCAAGGAGAGGGGCGAGGCGCCCCGGCCACAAAGAAGTCCCCTTGACCCCATAATAAGTACATGCTATCTCATACTGTATACCTTTATCAATGCAGTAACCTGCAACCGTAGGGAGCGGCACGGATCAATATTTTCAAATGCGATTGACCTATCCGTGCTATTGATCTTTCTAAAACACTCATTCGGCTATTACATCTGGCCAGTTTGTACCGGATCAGCCCCGACTCCAACACCCACGCCGACACCAACACCTTACCAATCCGCCGGTACCGTAAACCTGCCGCAGACGGGTCAGACGACGAGCTACGACTCCAACAACCCACAATGGGATGATGGAGCGTTACGGGATGGCGTGGCATGGCCTAATCCACGATTCACAGTCAACAGTGACAGCACAGTAACCGACAACCTAACGGGATTGGTCTGGACAAAAGACGCCAGTACGCCAACGGTGGGAAGTTGCACAGGAGGTCAGATGACCTGGCAGGCGGCGCTGAGTTATGTGGTCTGCCTCAATACGGCCAGTTACCTTGGCCACAGCGATTGGAGGCTGCCAAACGTAAATGAGTTAGAGAGCCTTGTCAACGATGGCCATAGCTCAACGACATGGCTTAACGGACGGGGTTTTACAGGCGTGCGGACTACCTATTGGTCGTCTACTACCTACGCTAACAGTACGTCCTACGCGTGGTACGTCTACATGAGCACGGGCGGCGTGTACTCCTACGGTAAGTCCAGCACCAACTATGTGTGGGCGCTCCGTGCTGGACAGTCTGGCTCATTTGGCAATTCGGCCATTTGGTCTACAGGGCAGACAATACTCTACGACTCCAACAACCCAAAACGGGATGACGGCGCATTAAAGGAAGGCGTAGCATGGCCTACCCCGAGGTTTGCCGATAATGGTAACAATACGGTAACAGATAACCTCACTGGGCTGATATGGGCCAAAGACGCCAGCACACCAACGGTGGGTTCATGCACAGGCGGGTTGATCCCCTGGCAGGCGGCCATCACTTCCGACCAGCCATCCATTTGTCAATATGCAGACTTACTACTATTGGTCGGCCACTACCGTAGCTAGCAATACGAGCAGCGCGTGGGTCGTTTACATGTACGACGGCACCGTATACACCGGCGATGAGTCAATTGGCTATTACATCTGGCCAGTTTGCACCGGATCAGCCCCGACTCCAACACCCACGCCGACACCGCAAGTAAATCTCACGGTGGCAAGACAGGGGAGCGGTATTGGATCGATAACAACGTCTTCAGGCAGTCTCTCATGGATTGGAAACACCGGCACCGCCTCTTTCTCTCAGGGCACATCCGTAACCCTGACTGCAACGCCATACTCCGGTTATATCTTTGAAAGCTGGAGTGGGTGTGATTCCATAAGTGACACTGGTGGGTGTGATTTGATACATGGCGATATCTGTAACGTCGCAATGACAAGTGCAAGAACTGTTACTGCAACGTTCTCTCCAGCCACTTGGTCCGTATCAGGGACTAATAACGGCAACGGTTCGTTTACTTGTAGCTCGCCTGTAGTCAACGGCGCGACAACAACCTGTGCGGCAACGCCAAATACTGGTTATGTACTATCGAGCGTATCAGCAGCGGGCAATTACTGTGGCGTCGGTACAATCTCCGGTAATACATATACAACGGGAGCCATCGGGTCTAATTGTAACTATACGGCAAATTTTACAGCAAACACCTACACCATAACCGTTACAGCTAACACAGGTGGTACGATCTTATGCACCCCTTCAAGTATACAAATCGGCGGAACAATCACATCATCCGCATGTGCCATAACGCCGAACACCGGTTACGTTATTTCAGACGTCACGGATAACGGCATGGATGTAACGTCTCTGGTGGTCGGTAACATTGCCAATTACGTTTATACGCTAAACAACGTAATGGCAAACCATACCATTGTTGTCACATTTGCCCCAGCGTTTCCTGTTGCATCAAGTGTATCAGGAGGCAATGGCGCTATATCATGCAGCCCAAGTCTCGTTGCCAATGGAGGTCCCTCCGTTTGTACAGTGACACCTATGCTAGGATACACACTATCAGGTATAACAGATAACGGAACAGACGTTTTGAATCAAGTGGTTGGTGCAACAACATATACGATTCCAAATGTTACCTCTGCTCACACCATTGTGGCCACATTCTCTCTGCCCACTACACCTACTCCTACCCCTACGCCTATCCCAACACCAATGCCGACGCCGACTCCAACATCAACGCCTACGCCGACACCTACTCCTACGCCTATCCCAACACCAACGCCGACGCCGACTCCAACATCAACGCCTACGCCGACCCCTACCCCTACGCCTATCCCAACACCGACGCCGACGCCGACTCCAACACCAACGCCGATTCCAACATCAACGCCTACACCTACTCCTACCCCGACACCGACACCGACGCCTACGCCTATCCCAACACCAACACCAACACCGACGCCGACTCCAACACCAGCCCTCGATCAAGCAAAGGCGTGTCTTGCCATAGTAGATGGGTTTAGTGTCAATAACTTTAATAGTGCTGGTAACAAACAGGCATTAGAAGCAAGGCTTACCAGTGTAATATCGGATATTGACAAGGGTAAGGGTGATACTGCACTTACGAAACTTGGAAACATAATAGACACAATCAATGGTTGTGCTACAAATGGTAAACCAGACAAAGATGACTGGGTTATTAATTGTGCGGCACAGTCTGGTGTGTATTCGTGTATTCAAAAAACGATAAAAAGTTTACAGTAAAGAGCATAATCTCTTGGCGTCGATGATTTACAATCAATATAGACGTTTCAAGAGGGTCTTAAGCGCTGACTTAAGATGAAGTAGATACTACCAACGGGTAGAGAGCCATGAAAGATAACTTGCCTCTACCCGTTGATTTTTTTTGCTTCTCAGATTTTAAGAAGGGAGGGATTTGCCTTCTTGTCGCTCAAGGCACGCTCCTGGCTCACTCAGACCCCTCCACAATGGGTCACTGACCCCCCTTGACCCCTTTCAAGGTGCCCTATAACTGCCCTATTACCTCTGTCATGTCGTCGGGAAGCGGACTCTTAAACTCCATGTACTCTCCCGTAACTGGATGCACAAAGCCAAGGATGCACGCATGTAACATCTGGCGTCCTATGACGACCTTATGGTTCTTTCCCGCTCCAGGACGCTCCTGGTTCTTTGGCGCTCCAGGATGTACCTGTGCTACTTCCAGGGAGGTCTTTTTTCCGTAGACGTCGTCGCCGAGGACGGGGTGCCCGATGGCCGCAAAATGCACCCTTATCTGGTGCGTCCTGCCCGTTGAGAGCGTTGCCTCTATGACAGATGCGCAACTCAACTCACGTATGAGACGCCACCTCGTTATGGCAACCTTAGGACGCTTTGCCCGCGTTGACATCTTTTTCCTGTCGGCGTCGCTGCGCCCTATCGGCAGGTTGATCTCGCCCTCAGTCTTGCCTATCTTGCCATAGATGAGGGCCTTGTATTTCCTTTTAATAGTCCTGTCCTTGAATTGTGCCACCAGCCCGTAGTATGCGATATCATCGAGGGCAACAACCACCAGTCCCGAGGTGTCCCTGTCGATCCGATGCACGATACCAGGGCGCAGGGGGCCTCCAATTGTGGCCATATGTTGTACCCGACTTGCAATGCCGTTGATAAGGCTGCCCTCTGAATGCCCCGCACCCGGGTACATGACCATCCCAGGAGGCTTGTCAACCACGATTAAGCTATCGTCCTGGTAGAGCACGTTAATGTCCAACTCCTGGGCAATAAGCTGCTGCTGTGGAAGCGACGACTTGAGGGTGACTTCGATTACATCGGCAGCCCTTATCTTGTAACCCTGCTTTTTGACTACACCGTTGACCGTTATCAGGCCACCCTTGATCGCACCCTCTATCTGGCAACGGCTGCTTGACGTCTTGGCCGTCAAAAACTGATCTAAACGCTGATTGATCTCAGCGCTATCTACTATAACTCTCATAGTCTAGGAAAAATAAGAAAGAAAAAAAGGGAGGACGCCTGGCCGCCCTCCCCTCAGACCCACCCTGCAAGGTGCGAGCCGCACTGACATAAAAGGTGCGAGCCGCACTGGCATAAAAGGTGCGAGCCGCACTGGCATAAAAGGCACCAGTGCCCTTGACCCTATAAGTTTTATATGCGTATTTCTTGCTAGTATGTGATCAGTTCTTTCAGATTGACGATTGCCTGGATTACGGCGCCTAGTTTATGTAGTATCCTGTGGATGAAGTCTTTTTTGCCGAGTATGTTTATCAGTTTGATGATTGTTAGTTTTGTTGTAAGGACGTAGGTATCGTCCTTAGCCAGTTGGCATAAGAGCAGGACGGCATCTGGACCCAGTTTTTCAATGGCATTGAGGAAATCCTTGTTTCCTTCCGACAGTGCCGCCAATGACTCCAGACACGCGGGCGTTAAGTTGGAATGAGACAAAATCGCCAGGTTATCCTTCATCTTCTCATCGACATCTGTTATGACGACTTTGTCTGACTCTTCCACAATATTTTCTATATCCCGCCTTCTTCTCTTACGTCTTTCCGCTTTGCTTGACATTAGTTATATTAATATAGCAAAATTGGGCAAAGCGTGTCAATATATATTTATGAACAGGCAATATTTCACCCCTGCTGGCTGTGAGTTATGGCAGGTCTTGCCTTGCCACCGTCGTCAATCTTAAAGAACGATATCGCCTCTTGCAGCATCTCTGCCTGAGCGCTTAACTCCTCGGAGGTGGATGCCAGTTCCTCTGCGGCGGAGGCGTTCTGCTGGATGACGCTATCGAGTTGTTGGAGCGCCTTGTTGATCTGGCCGGCTCCAGTGTTTTGTTCGTTGCTTGCCGCGCTGATCTCCTGGATCAAGTCTGCCGTCTTCTGGATGTCTGGGACGAGCTTGATGAGCATATCCCCTGCGATTTCAGCGACCCTAACGCTTGTGGTTGACAGCTCGGTGATCTCCCCGGAGGCCTTCTGCGAACGCTCGGCCAGCTTTCTGACCTCGGAGGCCACAACGGCAAAGCCCTTGCCATATTCCCCTGCCCTGGCAGCTTCTATTGCCGCGTTGAGGGCCAGGAGATTGATCTGTCTGGCTATTTCTTCTATGATGGATATCTTGCTGGCTACCTCCTTCATAGCGCGGACGGCCTCGCTTACGGATTGGCCTGTTGCCTTGGCGTCATGTGCCGACTTAACTGCAATCCTCTCCGTCTCAGTGGCGTTGTCTGAGTTCTGCTTGACGCTGGCCGTCATCTCCTGCATCGCGGCAGATATCTCCTCTATTGATGATGCCTGATCTGCAGCGCCCTCCGATATCTCTTGGGCGCTTGTGCTTAACTCGTCGCTACCTGAGGCAACCTGATCAGAGGCCATACGGACATTACCAACGACCTCATTAAGCCTGTCAACCATACAACTAAGCCCTTGTGACAGCCTTCCTACCTCGTCCTGTGTCTTGTAATCAAAACGAACCTTTAAGTCTCCCGAGGCGATCAAGTCCAAATCCCTCACTAAATCAACAAGAGGCCTGTGGGTCACTTTAAATGTAAATGTAACAACAAGGATCATGCCTACCACCCCAAGCGCAGACAGGACGATAAAGATATACGTCATCCTTGTAAGCCTTCCCAACGACTTGGTCATCGAAACAGTAATGCTGACTGCCCCCAACACCTCTCCCTCCTTGACATTGTGACAGCCCAGACAGTCCCTTCCCATCAAGTTTTTACTCGCTATATAGGGATAAATGCCACGTATGTTCTCTCCCTCAATCACGACCTTCTCCAATCCGGTCTTAATCACCTCGGCTTCGAGGGAATCTGAGGTGTAATCATCCGCGCTCCCTTTTCCGTATTCCTTGTCAACGGCCTCGGTCCTTAACACCCTTACCTTGACGGTGTTGTTCATCTGCTCGAGAAACGGCTTCCTGGTCTCTTTGATATTACCTGCCAACATCATCGTAGTAAGCGTGTTTAAAACTGTAGCCTTATATCCAATGATTGCACCTTCTTTTATCTCGTTTATTACGACGTCCTTTGACAGCTTCACCGTAATAACCACCATTGCAATGCTACCGATAAAGGCCATTAATAAGATTGGTACCAAGGTCTTTGTCCCGATGGATAGGTTCTTCATAATTACCTCCTTAAGTTTTTTTAACGTTTAGTTAATCAATTGAATGATAATATATCACAATACTGTCTATGATGTAAACAACGGTGTTATAGCAAAACAGGTAATATTTCAGGATGCACCTGAAATATTATGTACAGGCATGTGATATAATGGGGCTGAGTAACTTAATTAAGGCGGCGGCCGGATTCGAACCGGCGCATAAAGGTTTTGCAGACCTCTCCCTT
>JADFXD010000132.1 GCA_015233725.1 Nitrospirota bacterium
ACGGTGTTCAGGGAGGGGAAGAAGTACCTCCTTGGGTAGATGTCTTTGGCGTTTAATTTGGCTTTCACGTCTAAGAGCTGCCCCTCGGTCTGAAAGATAACGGGATAATATCCGTAATTTCTACTTGCCAACGATTCATGTCTCTGTCTCTGGAGTCCTGCCGGCAAGGAGGTCTCGTACCTTTCAAACACCTTGCGTCTTGAGGCGGTTATCTTTTCCATATCATCGAGGACGCACAGGCCGAGGGTTGCGTGCAGTTCGCTCATCTTGGCATTAATGCCCAGGTCTTCTATGGAGTCAGGGCCGGTGATACCGAAGTTTATCATCCTTCTGACCCTTGCCGCAACATCATCGTCATCTGTGACAATAGCGCCACCTTCTGCGGTATGAAATATCTTGGTGGCATGGAAGCTCAACGTAGAGATATCCCCCCACTCAAGGACGCTCCCTCCGTCATAGTCTACTCCAAAGGCGTGGGAGGCATCATAGATGACCTTCAATGCGTGTCTTTTGGCAATCCGGTTGATATCTCTGATGGCACACGGGTTGCCAAAGACGTGAACCGCCACTATCGCAGATGTCTTATCGGTGATGTTATCCTCGATCATGGCTGCGTCCAGGTTTAGGGTCTCGGGGTCGATGTCAACAAAGGCCGGGGTCAACCCCTCCCACACAAGGGAGCTTGCAGTAGCGACAAAGGTGAAGGGGGTCGATATCACCTCACCCTTTAGGTCAAGCGCCTTGTAGGCCACCTGGAGGGCTAATGTCCCATTTGCGACAACGATCACGTGCCTGACACCAAGGTAGCTGGCGAGTCTGCCCTCCAGTTCGCGAACAAACCTGCTATAGTTTGTCAACCAACCACCCTGAAAAATCTCCCGTACGTAGGTCTGGTATCTGTCCACATCGGGCAGGTATGTCCTTGTGACGTTTAGGGGAGGGATGCTCAGGCCAACAGGGGTATGGCGTTTTTCCACGACATAGAGGACGCTCTTTGTGGTTATGGCGGCCTCCTTAAAGGCATCCATCCCGAAGTGGTCAACGCCAAGACACCTGAGGGCAAAGCCTGCCTCGACGAGTCTGTCCATGTAATCCGCCTTTGCGTAGACCCTGACGTGGTCTTCCTGTCCAAAGTGCCTCTTCCTGGCCTTCTCTGAGGTAATGGAGGGGTCCTCATAGGTGCTATCAAGGCCCAGGAGCACGGGGGCTAAGATAATCCCCCACCCCCATGGTTTTAATATCCTGTATAGCTCTCTTAGCGCCCTCCTGTCATCATGCACATGCTCAAGGACATGAGAGCAGATAAAGTAGTCTATGCAACTGTCATCGTAGCGTGACATGTCGGTTATATCCACCCTGTCGTCAACGTCAGGGCTGTTGAGGTCACAAGTGCGATAATCAAACAAACCAGTATCTTTTATATACCTGGAAAGAGATGCCTCTGGGGCAAAGTGAAGCAATAGTGCGAGCCGCACAGGCAATAAAAAGGCGTTTTTTCTGAGGTCGTTGATTTTTTCCTTGATATATAGTGCTATCAATCTCTCCCTGTCTGAGCTGCCACACACTGGACACAGATAATGCGTTGCGTTGAGGGTCTCAAAATCACCCAGGCCATATATCCGCCCCCTGACCTCAATCTCAGACTGGAAATGCCTCGGTAAAGGATTCATTGTCCTTAAGTTGGCTTCACACAGGGGGCACCTGTACCTCGAACCTGCATACATGACCCTCCTGATTTGACGTGTAAGACGCCTACCGTCCCTTGAAATGATAATATTACCCCTTGTTATTGTTGACTTTTATACTATAGTTTTGCACTCGTTAGTTATGATAAAGGTTAGCATAAAGATAAAAATGTTGTCAACAGTCAAATTCAGATTAGCAGACCAGGGCCTTCCATATAAAGGGTATAATAATTTGACAATGTCACATTTAAGTAAGCATAGGGATTGTCTGAACTAGGATTACACAGAATGAATCAGATTCGCTCCTTACAGTCGCTGGGCCAGGTGCGACCTGGAGCGGTAAAGAACAGGAAAAAGGGATAAGGCTTTCTTTAACATAAATCCTGATAATCCTTTAATCCGTTAAATCGTGGTTCAGACATCCCCGCGACTGTAAGGAGCGAATGATCTATTGCAGAGACTATAATGTGACATTGTCAAGATAATTATCTTGCATAAAAAGTATATTTAGGTTAGAATATATCCGTTAAAATGCATCATACTGATTTGATATTGTTCATATCTTCTTTTTCCATATTGCTTTTAGTAGCGATTGCCTTTGGTCGTCTGGCTCAGAAAATCGGGATGCCAAAGATTATCGGAGAACTCCTGGGAGGAATTGTCTTAGGACCTACAGTAACAGGAACACTTTTCCCTGAGACTCAGAACAGGCTTTTTTCATATTCCGACTCAATTCTTGTCTCCAGAGATGTGCTGATAAAATTCGGAGCGATCTTGCTTCTTTTTATAATCGGCCTGGAAGTCAATTTTTCCAAGGTAAAAGAACTTAAAAAAACTATTGTTTGGACAAGTTTTTTCGGTTCGGCATTTCCATTTGCCATCGGAGTAGTTTCTGTTTTTCTTTTTCCAAGGGTTTGGAATTATGTCCCCTCTGAAAATAATTGGCTTCTGCCTTTGTTCATCGGAACTGCCTTGTCCATTTCTGCTCTTCCAGTCATTGCGAGAATCCTGATGGATTTGGGGCTGCTTAAGAGTAAAGTCGGCTCAATTATCCTGGCTACCGCCACGATTGATGACATTGTCGGCTGGATACTTTTTGCCCTTCTGACGGTACACTTTATCCCCGATGGTACTAGTCGTATAAATCCCCTGATAACGATGATTGGTGTCTTAGGGATGTTTGTTTTCGTCATTACCTATGGCAATAAATTAACCCAAAAACTTATAGCCTGGAGCGAGAAACAAGAAGATGGCGATAACTTATTTCTGGGACTGACACTGGTTCTTGTACTTATTTCTTCTGCCTTGGCGGAACGAATTGGTATTCACGCGGTTTTGGGGGCATTTCTGGTAGGATTAGCCTTTTCCAATTGCGAACCGAATAAGATGCACGATTGTCTTCGTAAGGTGGTAATGTCGGTATTTGCTCCATTATATTTTGTTTCAGTTGGTTTGGGGGTAAATTTAATAAAGAAATTCGATATGACTTTAGTTCTAATTGTCTTGCTAATTGCTACTATTGGAAAAACTGGCGGAATCTTGCTCGGAGGCAGGATATCTGAATTAAGCACACGGGAATCATTGGCGGTTGGATTTGGAATGAATGCCAGAGGGGCAGTGGGAATTATCCTCGTTACATCAGCTTATCAAGCAAAGATAATAGATGAAAGGGTCTATGCAGCTCTCCTTGTAATGGCAATGGTAACCAGTCTGATAAGCGGCCCTATTATGAAAAAGATACTTTCTTTAGGCAAGGGATAGTTTAGAATTTCGGACGTAAGTATTTATAACATTAGGAGCCTCTTGCAAATCTCAAGTCAGGCAATTATCGTACCCAAACAATATTATTTAATATCAGCCACTTACAAAATGAGTTTTTTGTTATATTTTACATAACATGTACTTTTGCAAGAGGCTCGGAGGTTATAGAGATGAGAAGGTATCTCTGGATATAGAAAAATTTCATTCAAAGACGGTAAACGGTATTATGCAAGAGCTATACGCAATAATGATAATGTCAGTAATAGCACGGGTATTAATAGCGCTTTCGGAAGAAGATAGAGGACAAGAGCTACAGTTTAAAAATACAGTTATGGCATTAGCCAAAGAAGCTGCATTGTTGACCCCGGACGATCCACAAAAAGCGGCAGAGATATTTAACGAGTTAATAGAGGAAATATCAAGATACGTCTATTATCGCCCAAAAGAAAAAAGGCCATCTCAACCACGACATACAAAAAAATCAAGGAAAAAATGGTGCAATGGAGCTGTCCGGTATGCTTAAGTCAACAGCATTAGGTCTGAGGGGAGCCAGGAGCGTGCCTGGAGCGAAAAAGAAGCTCCGCCGCTCCCCTTCTTCTTTTCTTTCTTTTTTTTTATATTTTAGAGACGAGTACCGAGCTCATGGACAGGGCGACCACTCTTTCGGCCACGCTTCCCATCAGGAGCCTTTCGATGCCAGTCCTTCCGTGTGAGCCCATGATGGTTATATCGATGCCTGCCTCCATCGAGGCGTTGACTATGGCCTTATACGGCTCGCCCACAAGGACCAGCGTATCGACCTTTACCCCTCTCTTTTCTGCGTTTGCCGTTACCCTGTCGAGGCGTTTTTGTGCCTCTGCAACCTTATCTTTTGAAGACGCTACGGAGACTGCCAGAAAGTTCTTCACAAACGGACACCTGCATGCCATATTAATTGCCTCCTGCTCGGCCGCGTCGCTGTACTTGGAGCCGTCGGTTGCAAGCATGATGTTTTCGCCTTTTATTTCGGTGTCCTTGGGCACTACGAGTATCTTGCACGGGGCATAGGCAATGGTCTTGGCCGTCTGACTCCCAAGGAGGAGCTTTTTCAACCCTGTATTGCCCCTCCTGCCCATTACTATGACATCAGCCTTCTGCCTGGTGGCCTCCTCTACAATGCTCTCATAGGCCTGCACAGACCTGCGGACTATAATCTCGCACTCCACGTTTTCCTCAGAGGCCATGCCCCGGATGTAGTCGAAGTGCTCCTTGGCGGCCCGCTCCATCTCCTCTACGTAGCGACCTCCCCCGGTCTCAAACTCAGGGTTGTACTCAAGCACCCGAAGCACCGTCAGGATGGTCTTGCACGCCCTTGCAAAGCTGATGGCCTCCCTGATTGCCCCTCGACTGAAGTCTGAACCATCGGTGGCCAGGAGGATCGACTTGAGGTCCCCCATCAGGTTCATCTTGTACTTGTCATTGACCATCCCTAGTGCCCTCCTGTCTTTAGTACGCCCGATGCCGCCAGCGCCAGTACCAACACCTCAATCAGTGCGATTATTCCATAGACGGTGTCCTTCTTTCTAAAGAGAACTGGTATTATAGCCACAAAGCATATCAGCGTAACACCGCCCAGGAAGGCAACCCCCACAAAGTTTAGAAAATCCCCATTGCCAAGCAGGTGAAGCCATGCCCAACCTGGATGAATACCGGTCTTTGCAAGATACTCGTGGACGGACAACCCCCACAGCCTTGGCAGATCGTCTACTGGTACGAATGGAGGGAATATCCCCGTTATATAGATAATAAATGAAACAAACAACATCAACATGCCCAGCTTCATCCCCATGTCGAGGATCTTGGCATATGTCAGTTGTTCTTCGGTAGCAACCTGTTTTTTTTCCAATTTTCTAATTCTCCTTTAGTTTATCAGATTGTTTTCAAAAATTGTTGTTATTTCCATATACCTAACCCCTTAAGCAGGGCACGCATCCCCGCAAATAAGAGCATAACTATAACGATATATCGTACCGCCGCTGGTTTGGTCTTGGCAAGTATCTTTACCCCAACCATAGAACCACACATTATGCCAATCATTGAGGGAACGACTATCATCGGCAACACAGCCCCATTGTTGACGTATATCCATGCGGCAGATGTGTCGGTAATAGACAGCAGGAACTTGCTTGAGGAGACCGCAACCTTCAAAGGGGCGCCCATGAGCAGGTTCAAGACGGGGACGTTTGCCCATCCCGCCCCCAGCCCAAACATACCGGCCATCACCCCGATAACTATGAAGAGGAAGAGACTGGGGATGGTTCTGTGTATCTTCCAGTGTATGTCCTGCCCCGTGGATACCTCGTGATAGATACCGTTTATGGCTAAGGCCGAGGATAAGGCATCGGCCTCTCTGACGTCGGGATACTCGGACTTCTTGGCCTTTAGGATTATAAGGACGATTCCGAGGATTGTAGCTCCGAGCGCCGTCTGAACGACATTGGTCGGTAGTGCAAGGCCGATCATCGCCCCTACGATGGCACAAGCGGAGGCAATAAGCCCAACGGGTAGAGCGAGTCTCAGGTTGGCCAACCCCTTTTTCAGCAGTCCCGGTCCAGCCGCCAGCGCCCCGGCCAGGGCAACCAAAAGACCAGCCCCTCTTACAAAGTCAAGGTGAAACGGGAAAAATCCACCTACAATGGGGACAAACAAAACCCCGCCTCCCACACCACCTAGCACGGCCACAATTCCAAGCACAAAGGTCAAGACAAATAACCCCAGCGGCCACACCCACCACGCCACCGCACTTCCCTTTTCTACCACATCACCTGCCGGCTCCCCGGCAAACGACAGAGACATAGCACCCATCGTGAGAGTGACTATTGTTAGTAAGAAAAGCGCCCTTTTGACAATTGACATCTCTGATAACCTCCATTTTTTTAATAGCGATATACTTGTTTCACTGTGTAAGAAGTTTACCATAGTGTTGAATAAATAATCTACTGAGTTGCTTTTTGCAACTAAGATGTGCCCCACCACAACGGTGAATTTATCCTGCCTGAAGAAATGAGCCTCTTGCAAATCTCCTAAACAGAGAGCATTTTTATACCTCCTTATGTTAAAGTGTAGTA
>JADFXD010000040.1 GCA_015233725.1 Nitrospirota bacterium
ATCATTTAACGTAACTCCTCTAATGCCGTAATAAGCCCATCAAATGTGGACTCTAAATACTTGCCCATAATTAATTATATACGAGCAAAGAGAAAGAAGGGAGGGCTTTGCAAGAAACTCTATTGTGTGTTTACTTCTTATTCAGGGAATTTAATAAAATAAAAGGGACCATTATGCTCTATAATAGCCTTTCTCAAAGTATTCCTCTCCTTGCTATGCTCAGGTATCGACATCTTGTAGTTTTTCTTAAAATTGTCACGAATAATGTCAAAATCAAAAGAAACATCTATGTCTGATGCAAGGAGCAATAAGTCACTTGAAGTATTAACGCATCGTGAATTTGCTTTTGTCTCCTCTACATCAACTATATTCCATCCCTTTTGGTACAATTCATTTACTACATCCGCAAAATAATACTCGCCTCTAACATTAGAGTTACTAACATTCAATAGCGCATCTCTAAATTCCTGCGTGTTGTAAAAAACATAAAGCCCCACATCTCTTTTCATGTTAGCGTTAATTTGCATTGGTGCAATTCTTTCCTGGATAACACGTTCTATCTTCTCTTGAGCATCTCTTACAATATGACCAGATAAGTCTGCATAACTTGTCATCATACCAAAGGTCTTTTTACTGCCATTTTCGCTTTTTACACGTTCAATTAACTGGCTAACAGCAGTTGGAGAGAGGTATGGCATATCAGTATAAACAACTATAAAAAGGCCATCATTATCTTTTAGGGCTTCTAAGCAAATAGCAACTCTAAACGCTGGTCCAAAAGCAAGTTCATTTTTAATATTTCTAATTCTATTACCATAAACCAGGTCTGATAGCTCAGACCTAAACCCTGTAGCTGCATAAATCATCGAAGATTTATTTGTTGCTTCTAATATCATATCGCAAACCCAATCAAAGAGAAACTTTTCTTTCACTGGCAATATGTGTTTTGGTATCGTAGAATTCATACGCGTTGATCGACCACCGCATAATATAAGTGTCGTTATTGGACTTTTTGAGATAGTATTTTCATATCGCTTCGTGAGATTTTGTAGATCATTTTCTACAAAGGCCTGCCACTCTTCTCTATCACTAATACATTGTGAAGCGTAGTTAATACCATCAGGCCTTATTGATGAAAGGGCTTTTACGAAATTATACTTTATTCTTTTGGCACACTTTATTGCTTGCTCAGGTAATTCTGCGATAACCTTTGAATAAAACAACTCAGGACTATAAACTTTGCTTTTATAGATGTTATTACTTATAAACTTTATATCATTTGCTGCTATTTTGTAGGCTTCAGCTACTATCTCTGATGAAACATTATTAACACTACTGCTCTGAGCCAATTTATCTATTTCCCTCACCACCTCATCGAAGAGAGAGAGTAGTCTCTCATTATTCTCATCGTTTTCATAATTCTCGTCATTTTCAAACACCTTAGCAATTCGTCGTGCAAAATACTTTTCATTTGGCAATATTTCATAATATAATCCTTCAGTGATAAATGCCTTAATCTTATTGAGCAGGTCAGAAATTGTTATCATATCTATTGTTACACCTGCTTCATCGCAATATTTTTCAACCCTTGCATCGACTTCTCTATGCAAATTAGATTGAATTTCTCTTTCTACAATAAAATTATTTAAAACATCTGCTTCATCAATAACATGAAAAATAACATCGTCTATTTCTCCATTTTTACCTTTTGAACTAGACCATGATATATCCGGTAAAGATTTCTCCATCGCTATTTTTATACTTTCTGAACTTATCTCTTTGTTCTTTAACATTTTCCCAAGCACAGTGTCTGTAGTATCCAGATCAAACCAAACACTTAGCTCTCTCATTCCATCAAATAAACATCCGCTCATATGACATATGTTTCTCTGTCCATCAACTGCATTATCTTTTACATTCGGATCAAGCTGGATAAGCCCTCTTGTTGCATCTTTTCTAATTGTACCATCATTGCAAGATTTTGGATTCGATTTATGGCCAATCAATGTATATCTCAATTCATTCCATTGTTCATTGGTAGAAATATGTAAGGCTATTACCCTACTTTCATTATCTATGAATAGTTTTTTTAATCCAGGCACATATCCATTAACTACAATTCTAACATCAGGTTGATTTTTGTATTTTCCTTTTATCGGATAAACTGACTTTTGGTAACCTATTTTATTAAGGCCATCATGCTTTCCGTTCCAAAATTTATTTGGCTGTCTTCCATCATCCCATAATTTTGTCAATTTATCAAGCCCTATGTTCTCTTCTTCACAAAGTCTTAATGCTGGAACTACTAAGCTATCACTGTAAGCAACACCATATGTTTGTTTAAACTCCTCATTGTCATAAATCCTCTTAATTGCGTTATAATCTTGTTCTGAAAGTTGTATATCACCAGTAGCTATCTTTACTGGAGTATTGTACTGCTTATCAAATAGTTCCATACGCTTTATTGCTCTACCATCAAAGACTATAACCTTATTAATTATGCACTTCTTAACAATTCTTTTAAATATCTCTTCCAAACAGGGTTTATAGAATGTCCCACCGGGCTTAATAAGTATAACACCCTCATTTAAAATAGAGTCTTGAGGTTTAATAGTACCTGATAAGCTATGAGGCATTTCCAATTCCATACAACCAGCCTTAAACTGCAAAATACCATCAACCAAATTAACTACATCCAAAGCAGAATAATCAACAATTGTAGTTGGAACCTTTAACGCCTTGTCGATAGCATCATATACTGGTTGCATATTTCCGCTTTTAGAATTATATTCTATGTTGCTGAGGTCTTCTATTATAATATTAATCTTAGCATCATTTACCTTGATTATTAAAAGGCGTTTTCTTCTATTTATATGTCTATAAATTATTACATTTTGTTCTCGTTCACAAAAGGCACTTTTATTATAATCTTCCGAAATTAACAATACAAAACAATCGCTCTGATCCATACCTTCTGCTATCTTAGACGGTATACTATCGCCAAGCCATATCTGTTCGGTATCATACCATACCGTATGGTCGTTTTTTAAATGATTAAACAGGGGGTTGCGATCTCTTCTTTATCTTTAGATGAGTGACTAATAAATATCTTTGCCATATTATATCCTTTCTTGCCTTAAGTATACCATATATAACGACAATAACATATGCCCCTATTATTGGTCAATAATTTTTTCTGTAGCCTAAAAGCCCCGTTAGTTTAGTCTTTGCGCTTATCATTTAACGTAACTCCTCTAATGCCGTAATAAGCCCATCAAATGTGGACTCTATGACTTGCGTCCTGACCTTTAAGGCCTCCCCGATCTGCCCCACCGTGACGTCGTCTAAGAAGACATCGCCACCGGTCTTGAGCACAATATCCGGTATAAATATCAAGTCTCCCTTTTTGATCTGACCCGTTTTGATCTGACCATCAAGGGCACTGATCACATCCCTGCCGGTAAGCAGACCAGTGACTGTTACAGCGTGGCCAAAGAAGTCGTTCTCCACGAGGATTACCCTGAGATTGCAGGTTGTCTTTTCATAAAGCAAGGCGGCAAAGTCCCTCAGGAAGGGGTAAAAGGACATGCCCGTAAACGTCACCACCGTCCGCTTGGGGATACGCCGCAGGCCTTCAAAGCCCTGTATGCCATCAAGAAACGACGCAATCAGCCCCACGCCGTTTTCTATCTGAGGCAGGTCGCCGTAGTCGCTCAGGGGCGGCAAAGGCGCCTCAGCGCGCAGGTAGAGCTCATCGGCGGCATAGACGATATATTGCCCGTGCCTCTTGAGGAACTCCCCCTGGAGCCTGCCGATGATATCGAGGGCGTCCTGGGCATCCGCCCTGCTAACCGGCCTGATAACTGAATCTCTCCGCTTATTGCCGTGGGCGGTTAGGCCAACGGGCACCACGGCTATCGACTCCATGTATGGGAAGAACCCTGCCAAATCGGTGATGGTTCGCTGGAGCTCCTGGCCGTCGTTTAGACCGGGGCAGAGCACTATCTGTGTGTGCATAGTTATCCGGTTGCCTGCGAAGGACTCTATCTCCCTCAGTATGTCAGTGGGATCGGGATTACCAAGGAGGCGTTGTCTGAGGGCGTTATCCGTAGTGTGGACGGATATGTAGAGGGGGCTTAGGCGCTGCTGTATGATCCGTGTCTTTTCCTGTGGGGTCAGGTTTGTAAGCGTGATGTAGCTGCCATAGAGGAAGGACATGCGATAGTCCTCGTCCTTGATATACAGCGTCCGCCTCAACCCCCGCGGCAGTTGCGAGACAAAGCAAAAGGGGCAGTGATTCTTGCAGGTCTTTATCTTAAACGAATGTAGCTCGATGCCCAGCCACTGTTGTTCATCCACCTGGATCGACTTGTGTATGAGCTGGCCACGTCGCTTGATTGTCAATTCTAGCTCATCGGTGGGGTCGTGTGCGTAGAAGTTGAGGTCTATTTCGTCATTAATTTCGCTGCCGTTGATAGAGATCAGCTCATCTCCGGGGTTAATCCCGGCCTCTGCGGCGGGACTTTCCGGATCAACGGAGAGTATCTTGTTATCGGCTGCGTTACTCACGTCTATAGCTAAGTCCCATATACAGGTAATGAAGCGCCGAGACAATCGTAAAGGCGAGCGTTGCCCAGACAAATGCATCTGGCGCAGGCGCCATGTCGCCATAGTTTAACCTCAGGAGCACGAGGGCACAGAGCACCATCTGCATGGCTATGGCCGCCTTACCCAGCAGAGATGACCTGATGAGGACAAACCTGTGTACTATATAAAACGCCACCCACGCCACCACCACAGTAAGGTCTCTTAACAGGATGCTGACAGTCAACCATACCGGTACCCAGCCATAGTAAGCAAAGGTGACAAACGAGGTCACCAACATGAGCTTGTCTGCCGCAGGGTCGAGAAACTGTCCTAGCCTGGTCTGCTGCTTGGCAAGACGCGCGATAAGCCCATCAAGGAGGTCAGTGACAGAGGCGAAGACGAACAACCACAGCGCTGTCTTATGTCTTCCGTTTACAAGCATCGACACAATCACCGGTATTGTAAATATCCTCAGTAGAGTCAGCGTGTTTGGAACGTTTAAATTTGCCATATAATATAATGCCATAACTCAGCAAAAAATTCCTGCTACCGGACAATTGGGTGCATCAAAAATTTATGGGTAGATTGCTCAAGGAAAAGAAGGGAGGGCTCTGCCCTCCCTCAGACCCACCCGCAAGGGGACCAGTCCCCTTGACCCCATAATACTTAACATCACAGGATTTTTTACAGCAAGAAAAATTTTTCTTGACAAAAGACTAATGACATGCTTATCATAATGAATCTTATTAATAGGTGATGGGCAGTGCCACAATAAACCGTGGGCGTTAGGGTTCAATAACATTGGACAAAAGAATCCTATTTGTCCAGTGTTGCATAAGGCGTTGCTTGACAATATCGAGTAGATTATGATAGAATGCCCAGAAATTAATAGAAATTCCAAAGTAGTGTCAATGGTTTTTGGCCGCCCTAACATGCAACAGGAGGTAAGTAAGATGCGAAAGATGTTTTTATCGGTAATTTTATTAGTAATGTGTATATTTTTGTTTTTCGGATGTAGTAAAAGCGGTGCGCCTTCATGTACCGGCAAAGATGTAAAGAAGCTTGTCATAAGTATTTCTACAGATGAATTAAAAAATCAGTTAGCAAGAATCTATAATCTTCACATGAATATGGGTAAATATTATAAAGATCCAGGTGAAGCTCTTGCATCGTTTCTAACAATGACGTACGACGATTTAAAAAAGCTTAAAGACGCTAATAATAAAAATGAAGAGGCTGTTAAGGTTTTAGATAAGGCTATAGCGGATATTGACCAAGATCTGGCCAATATGCATTTAGATAACATCAGAATTAATGATGTGAATGATAAAATTAAGAAATGTGACTGTAGTTCTGATTTAATTGCATCAAACGGGAACAAGATTCCTATAACATATACTGGTCAATTCAATGATAAAGGCGAACTATATGTTGAAGTGTTTGGTTTGAAGAAATAGCATGTTTGGTAAAATTAAACATTTAGGGGAAAACCGTTATACAATAGACAAAAGGAGTCATTTTGTCCAATGTCTGAAATGACACCTTAGCTTTAACGCAGCTTTCCAGAGCGCTTACACCAACAAACATTAGACAAAACGATGAATGGTGGCGCTTCCTAAAAAAAGATTGCAAGTTGCCAACAAATATGTCATTATAGTCTTAATGAGAAACACAAGACAGATTTCGTGGCTCAAGGCGGCACACATGGATTTTGAGGAATTTCCATACGACGTGTGTGTCGGTATGTTGAGAGCGCTTACGATGGCCGCCGAAGGCAGCAAGTCTGATAATGCCAGGCCATTCAAAGGTGTTGACGGCGGTATTTTTGAAATAGCGCTTAAAAACCGAGGCGATGCCTTTCGTGTTCTTTATGCCGTGAAGATCGACGTGGACATTTGGGTAATCCACGCCTTTCAGAAAAAATCAAAGACCGGCATTAAGACGCCTCAAATGGAGGTTGACCTTATCCGTGAACGATTAAAACGATTGAAGGGGGCTCTACAATGAACGACGATTTTGAATTGATACGCGGTAGCGGTAACGTGTTCCGTGACTTTGGCCATCCCAACGCCGATGTTGAGCAAGCCCGCGCTATTCTTGCCGCAAAGATTGTAAGAACGCTTGACGAACGCGGACTCTCTACACGCGAAGCCGAAAAGCTAACAGGCGTATCACACTCCGAGTTTTCGCGTATCCGAAATGCGCAGCTTCGGCGATTCACACTCGACCGAATGATTACGATACTCGGCAAACTCGACTATGATGTAGAATTGGACATTATCTTTACGGAACGTCATTCTTTGCAACAGGAAGTACACGCCTAAGCAGAGAAAGAACAACACTAAGGTTTTAAACCAGAAAAAAAGCGCTGCTACTGGACTATTTCTTAAGGGATATTCAGGGGCAGAACCTCTCCCACGCTGACGATGCCCAACTGCTGGTAACAATCCGTCGTGACGCCGTTGAGGATAGCCCCCAGCTTTAGGCAATGACACCTCTCAACCGAAAAGTCATACTGGTTGGCATACTGTAACGCCTGCTGGAGAAGGTCTGAGTTGCCCACGCTTGCCTTGTTTAGATGGCCTATTTGACACTTACCGAGGAGGACGTAAATAATCCCCCGTGTGTCGGAGGTGGCCTTAAAGCGTTGTTGCGCCCTATCAAAGAAGCTGTCAGCCATCTCATATTTATCTGTCATCGTATACAATAAACCGAGGCTCAGGATCGTGTATGCCGAACTCACGATATCACCGATCTTGCCATAGATATTGAGTGCCCTGTTGAGGTAGTCCTTGGCCTCCTTGAATTCGTGTTTCATGCGCAGGGCGTTGCCAACACCACAATAGGAATAGGCGATGCCAAAGCGGTCATCCAGGGAGGAGAACAGGGAGTTTGCCTTGATGTAGTAGTCGAAGGAGGCATCGTAGGCTCCTTCAATCCTGGAAGCACCGCCGAGGCCGCACAGGGTGTAGCCCACGCCTGGGTCATCGCTGAGGTTTGTAAACAGCCCCAATGCCTGCTTAAACCCCTCAATACACCCACGGATATCGCCCTTAACCCGCAGCGTGCCCGCCTGAGCCCAGCGGGTAAAGGCGATCCCGGGTTTGTCGTTGGTATCTGTGTAGTGTTGACTTGCCTTTTCCAGGGCGTCTAGGGCATCCTTCCAGCGACCCAATGCCCTCTGTGCAAGGGCCAACCCCACCTGGGCATCCACCACCTGCCGCAAGCGTCCACGAGGTAAGTCGCCGGCTCCACTGCCCGTATTTCTTCCTCGCAGGGAGATGTTTATGGCCTCGCGGTAGTGCTTGATAGCGGCCTTGTAATTACCCTTTAGTCGCTGCTCATCAGCTAAGGACTTCAGATCGGAGGCAGCACCACCCATTGGTCTAAGCCGACCTTATGGCACGAACCGTCTCTTTGTAATCCTTTGACTTGTAAAACGCTGACCCCATAACCAAGATACCGGCGCCGGCCCGTATCACCTCTGCCGCGTTTTTTGGTCCTACCCCGCCATCCACCTCGATGACCGTCTTGAGTCCCATCCGGTTGATCAGGTCTTTGAGCCGCCTGATCTTTTCGATAGAGCGCGGGATAAACTCCTGTCCGCCAAAGCCCGGATTAACCGACATCAGGACCACCACATTGACCTCCGGCAGTATCTCCACCAGCGATTCTACTGACGTGGCAGGGTTTATGGCGACACCGGCCTTGCAGCCACACTCTTTTATGAGGGTCATACTCCTGTGCAGGTGCCGATCTGCCTCAATGTGGAGCGTGAGGGTATCAACCCCTGCCCTTACAAAGTCCATGATGTATCTGTCGGGGGACTCGATCATCAGGTGTACGTCAAGGGGCATGACCGTTGCCCTCCTTATCTGTTGCACAACAAATGGACCAACCGTTATGTTAGGGACAAACATGCCATCCATCACGTCAATGTGAAACATGTCAGCCCCAGCCTCCTGGGACGCCAGTAATTCCGCCCTAAGTTGTAGGAAGTCCGCCGAAAGTATCGAAGGCGCTATCAAAACCATCGCATCTATTCACTCCTTGCTCTTTTATAAGATAAGGAAGAAAAAAGGGGGGCGGCGCTGCCCCCCCCTCAGACCCCCCCTGCAAGGGGACCAGTCCCCTTGACCCCATTATACCTTGTTCCTAAACATATGCTTATACACAATACTTCAAATTCTTCTTGTTTTTTAATCGTCTGGGAAGGTTGCTTTTAATTCGACCGTACTGCCTTTTTTTATTACTGTGTTGGGGGCGGGCAACTGGTTAGTGACCCTCACGCCGGTGCCGGTGACACTGACCTCAAGGCCAAGGGACTCGGCGAGTTCTTCTGCCTGAGAGATGTCCTGTCCGACGAAGTCGGGACAGTAAACCGGGGCGGCATGGGGTCCCTTGCTCATCACCACGGAGATTTCTCCGCCGCCTTTGTCATCGGGTGAGGGTCGTTGAGCGATCACCTTACCCTCCTCAACCGTATCGGAATGTACCTCGATCACCTTTGTGACGTTCTGTTTATTGACCGTGGCCATATCCTGTGCCTTTTCCACGGGTTGACCACGAAGGTCATCTGCGCTCTGGGCACGTTTGCCCTTGCTCATTACCACCGAAATGGTTCGCCCTTCCTTGATCTTATTGCCGGCGGGGATATTCTGCTTGGCTATCTGACCGTTTGGGATGGCATCGTCGTAGGTCTCTCCCTCTACCTTCAGGTAGAGCTTAACGCCGCTCAATATCCCGTTGGCATCCAGCAGACTCTTGCCCTTTAGATCGGGAACCGCTATGTTCTTGCTCGTAGTCAACAGGCCAAACGTTATGTACCCAGTAATCACAGTCACTATGCTGAATATGAAAAAGAACAGGACTATTCTTAATAGTACCTTCATTGTCTTGTCATCGCGGTAAAGAAGAAACCATCCGTTTGATGAACATCGGGAAATGCCCTGTAGAAGCCCTCCTGCTCCTGTGCATAGTTGAAGTCATTGAGGTCCACCGCATATTTCTCCTTTAAGGTATCCATATTATTTATTATACAAAAATTCTCATTTTTAATCAAGAATTCCTTGACAACATCCTCTGCCTCATCACACTCGGTCGAACATACAGAGTACACTAAGGTGCCACCTTTCTTCAGGTGTCCTGAGACGGCCTGCAGCAGGATAAGCTGATAGTCGGCGAGCTGTTTCAGGGAGGCCTCCGAGTGTCTGTACTTGATATCGGGGTTTTTCCTGATGACCCCGAGGGATGAGCAAGGGGCATCAAGCAGTATCTTGTCAAACTCCCTCTGCTGCCTCGGAAATTCCCTTATGTCGGCCACGACGGTCGTTATGCCCTTTATCCCCAATGTCCTGGCGTTTTGTATTATCCTGTTTACCCTGTTCTTGCTGGTATCAACGGCCACTATGTTGAGTTTATCAGCGGTCAGGGCGGCCATGTGTGTGGCCTTGCCTCCGGGGGCAGAGCAGGCATCCAGGCAGTAGTCGCCCTCCTGGGGGTTGAGCAGGAATCCCGCTAACTGTGAGGCCTCATCCTGGATATACACCTTGCCCTTTAAGGGGTCCAGGGCGGATATGGGGATGTTTTCCCTTAGCCTTATACCGTGAGGGCTGTATTGACAACTCTCGTAGCCTATCTCCAGTCTGTCAAGTACCTCTGTCACCTCCTGCCTTGTGGCGGCGATGGTGTTGACTCTGAGGGTCAACGTCGGTGTGGTGTTGTTGGCCTCTGCCAGGGTCAGGGTCCTGGTCGTTCCAAATCGTCTCAGCCATCTCTGTACAAGCCACTGCGGGTGAGACGTGGAGATGGCTATATGTCGCAAGGGGGAGTCCTGCAGCGAAGGTATGAGCAGTTGGTGTCTGTTTCTGAGAAATTCCCTCAGGACGCCATTTACCAGCGAGTGATTGCCGATGGTCTTTTCGATCTCGACCGATTCGTTGACGGCAGCCCACTCCGGCACCCTCATGTGGGTTATCTGATATATGGCAAGTCTCAGGTTGTTGATCGTCGAGGGCTTAAGGCCGGCGGGCCTTTTCAGGAACGCTCTCAGCATCCAGTCCAGCGTGTCTCTGTACCTGAGCACACCATAGACGAGCTCCATCAAAAACGCCCTGTCCCGTTGCTCCAGCAGACCAGCAGAGCGCTCCAGGACGTCCTTAGGCAATCCCTTGCCCGCAGCAACCGCATCAAGCGCCCCAAGCGCCATCAACCTCACACTATCCGTCTTACCCTTCATGTATCATTATAGCAGAAAAAGCCTGCAAGGAGCACAGCCCCCTTGACCCCATAATTCTCAATCATAGGTTTTTGATTATCGCATAGAGATTTTATTGAAATGCTGTAAAATATCGTGTTATACTCTGGGTAGCGTTTTAATAATACTATCAGAGAGGGAGGATATTTAATGGGAAGAAACATCCTCGTTGTTGATGACGACGAAATCATAGTCAGGAGTTGCGCGGCAGTGCTTAATGGGGAGGGACACGAGGTCTCAGGGGTCCTAAGCGCTAAGGAGGCCATGAACCTTATCAAGAAAAACACCTATGACCTGATAATTACCGATATCATAATGCCGACCATCGACGGCCTGGAACTTATAAAGTGGGTAAATGATAACTATCCCTATCTGAGGATCATTGTGATCACTGGGTTTTCCTCCAAGGCCGTACTTAGAGACGCTATTGCCCTGGACATATCGGAATTCTTACCGAAACCTTTCTTTCCTCAGATGCTCATAGACACCGTAAACAAGACCCTGAGCACCCCACCAAAGGTGCCTCTGCCACAAAAAAGCGTGGAGATATTTGACACCGAAAGCCTGCTCGCTATAACCAGGAGATACAGCAAGAAGCGCGGAGCGCTCATCATGGTGCTTCAGGAGGCACAGGAGCTGATTGGATACCTGCCAGCCTCGGCACAAAAGATAATTGCCAAGGGCATGAAGACCCCCGTTAGTGAGGTCTATGCCGTTGTGTCGTTCTACTCGTTCTTCACCATGAAGCCGATGGGCAAGTATAACGTCAGGGTCTGTCAGGGGACTGCCTGCTACGTAAAGAGGGCCAACGAAATAATGGAGCATCTTCAAGATGACCTCGGCATAAAGGAGGGCGAAATCACACACGATAACCTTTTTTCCCTTGAGACGGTCAGATGCATAGGCGCCTGTGGTCTTGCCCCAGTGGTGGTCGTTGACAACGACACCTTTGGCAAGGTAGACCCGGCAAAGACTAACGAGCTATTGAAGCACTACAGATAAAGAGGCACTTATGTCAAAACAAACCATAGACGACTCCTTACCGCTGGTGCAGCCGCACCCCTTACCGCTGGTGCAGCCGCACCTTAACACGATCAAAGAACGTCAGGCTGCCAGGGCAAACAACAAAAAGATCATGCTCTGCGGAGGCACCGGGTGCCTGGCAGGTGGCAGCCTTAAGATAAAAGACGCCATAGAAAAAGCCCTGGAGCACAACAATCTCAAAGACGACGTCAAGGTTGTCATGACGGGCTGTAACGGCTTCTGCGCGCACGGCCCCCTGATGGTTACCCACCCGGATGGCGTGTTCTACGAACAGCTCAATCCCGAGGCCGGCGTCAAGATAGTCGATGGGCACTTCGCAAAGGGTCAACCCGTTGAGAGATACATGTACCGCGACACGGTCACGCGCAAGCCCGTGCCGAAGTTAAACGACATACCGTTTTTTAGGAACCAGACCCTCGTAGCGCTTAGAAACAGAGGGGTCATTGACCCCGAGGACATAGACGACTACATTGCCCGCGACGGCTACGTGGCCGCTTCCAGGGCACTGACCTCCATGACCCCCAAGGAGGTCATCCGTGAGATAAAGGACTCCGGTCTGAGAGGGCGGGGCGGGGCAGGGTTTCTGACGGGTCTGAAGTGGGAGCTGTGCAGCGTCGTTGTACAGGACGAGAAGTACATCCTCTGTAACGGCGATGAGGGCGACCCAGGGGCCTTTATGGACAGGAGCATCATGGAGGCCGACCCGCACGTCGTGATCGAGGGCATGATCATAGCGGCCAAGGCCATTGGCGCCCACTATGGATACATCTACGTGCGTGCCGAGTACCCGCTGGCAGTCAAGCGACTGCGCATAGCCATCAAGCAGGCAGAGGGGTATGGCCTGCTTGGCCGGGACATATTTGGCAGCGGGTTTGAGCTCAACATCGAGATATACCTTGGCGCCGGGGCCTACGTCTGCGGCGAGGAGACGGCGCTGATGCGCTCAATTGAGGGCAAGAGGGGCTCGCCCATCCCACGTCCCCCCTTTCCGGTACACAAGGGCGTGTGGGATAAACCGTCCGTCCTCAACAACGTCGAGACCTTCGCCAACGTCCCCCAGATAATCATCCACGGGGCGCAGTGGTTCAAGTCGATGGGCACGCAAAAGTCGGCTGGCACCAAGGTGTTTGCCCTCACCGGTGCAGCGCAGAACACGGGCCTGATAGAGGTACCATTTGGGATCACCCTGCGCAGGATCGTTGAGGACATCGGGGGCAGCATCAAGAAGGGACGCTCATTCAAGGCCCTACAGTTAGGCGGTCCATCGGGGGGGTGTATACCGGAGTCGCTGTTGGACCTGCCCGTGACCTACGAGGACATCGTACAGACGGGGGCCATTGTGGGCTCCGGCGGCATGGTCGTCATGGATGACACCAACTGCATGGTCAACCTGGCCAGGTTCTTTCTTGAGTTCACGGCACACGAGTCCTGCGGTAAGTGCACGCCCTGCCGCGTGGGCACAAGGGTGATGCTCAACATGCTTACAGAAATAACCCTCGGAAACGGACGGGAGGGAGACATCGAGCTCCTTGAAGACCTCGCCGGGGATATCAAGGCGGCCTCTCTGTGCGGCCTCGGGCAAACGGCCCCAAACCCCGTCCTGACCACCATAAAATACTTCCGCAGCGAGTACGAGGCTCACATCAGAGACAGGTGGTGTTATGCCGGTGTGTGCAGAACCCTCTGTACCTTCCACATAGACGAGGGCAAGTGTACGGGATGTACGGCCTGTGCCAGGGCCTGTAGCACTGGCTGCATCGTCGGGGACAAGAAACAACCCCACCGTATCATTCAGGGCCGTTGCGTCAAGTGCAGGTCGTGCTTTACTGCCTGCAAGTTTGGCGCCGTTAAGATTGGTTCAGCCCTAGCGACTATAGGGAGCGATCCGAGCATCAATACGTTTAACGATCAGGAGGTCTCCTCATGATAGAGCTAACCATTGATGACAAGAAGGTAAAGATTGCCAAGGGGTCAACGATCCTTCAGGCGGCCCTTGAAAACAACATATATATCCCCCACCTGTGTTGGGACCCACGGCTCAAGCCCTACGGGGGGTGTCGTCTGTGTGTCGTGGAGACCGAGGGACAGCCAAGGCTCCTTGCCTCCTGTGCGTATCCGGCTGAAAACGGCATGGTCGTGTACACCAACACCCCCAGGCTCAATAAGATAAGAAAGACGATGATCGAGCTGCTGTTGATACATCACCCGTTGGACTGTCCGGTGTGTGATAAGTCGGGGGCGTGTTCGTTGCAGTACCTTGCCCTGAAGTTTGGACCGTCGATAAGCAGGTTCCACGAAAAGAAACGCTCCGTTGAAAAGGACACGAGTAGCCCCTTTATCGAGCGCAATCCCAACCGCTGCATCCTCTGTGGCAAGTGCGTACGAGTCTGTTGGGAGCATCAGGGCGTGGGGGCGATAAACTTCATCGGGCGTGGGTTTGATTCAAAGATCAGCCAGGCCTTTGATGAGATGCTTGATTGTGAGTTCTGTGGCCAGTGCGTCGATGCCTGTCCAGTGGGGGCGCTGGGCAGCAAGCCATTTAAGTATCGTGCAAGTGCCTGGTTTATGGAGAGCTATGACAGCATCTGTCCCTACTGTAGTGTGGGTTGTACCGTGACACTTGACACGCGTGAGGGAAAGATCATCAGGACCAGGTCCGACGCCCTCCGTGGGATCAACAAGGGCGACCTCTGCGTCAAGGGCAGGTACGGGACGGACTTCATATACGCCGACAACAGACTCCGTAAGCCCCTTGTCAGAAAAGATGGCCAACTCGTAGAGGTCTCCTGGGAGGAGGCCCTGTACGTCCTGTCAGAGCGACTGACGGATATCATAAACACCGGCGGCCCCGGTAGGATAGGCGCCATAGGCTCCTCCAAGGTCTCAAACGAGGGCAACTACATGATGCAACACTTTATGCGCAACGTCGTTGGGACAAACAACATAGATTCCCTATGTCGCTTTGGCTATGCTGGTGTCCAGGAGGCGGTCATGAAGGCCTTTGGCCTTATGAATCTCCCAATAAGGCTCACTGCCCCACTGGAAGCTGACGTCATATTGGTTGTTGAATCCGACATAACCGCAACCCATCCCGTCTGGGGCCTCAGATATATAGAGGCCAAGCGCAAGGGGGCCAAGCTGCTTGTTATTGACCCTCGCGATAGCAAGCTATCAAGGCACAGTGACATGTGGCTGCGCATAAGGCCTGGCACCTCTGCCATGCTCCTCAACGGCCTCATGCACATGGCCATAGAGGAGGGTTATCATCTTAAGAACAACATGTCAACCACGGCGGCCAACTACGAAGATATTGCCCAGCTCGTCAAATACTATACGCCCGAGGTGGTGGCAGATGTCACCCGCATCGATGAGGATGAGTTCGTCGAGCTGGCGCACACATTCCTGGCCTCTCAGAGTCGAATGATAGCGATGACTTTGGGCAGCATGGAAAACAACAAGGGGATCAATACCCTGTACGCCGCCTCAAACCTCGTTATGCTGACAGGGGATGGCCCATCTGCGCTACAGATACCGGCCTCCAGTTCCAACACGTATGGCATGTGGCAGATGGGCATTGCCCCCGACTATCTGCCCGGATATACAAAACTGCCAGGGACGCCAGGGAAGGACATCCTCCAGATGCTCTATGACAGGGGTGATGGCGTTGATGCCCTGTACGTTATGGGGTCGTTGGGTTTAGCTCCGCAGTTTAAGACGATGGAGGCTGCCCTCAAGAGGCTTAAGCTGCTCGTAGTCCAGGACATAAGATTCACGGAGACGGCCAATCTTGCCCACATAGTGCTGCCCGTATGCAGTTGGGCAGAGGAGGATGCGACATTCATAAACGCTGCCGGTACAAGGCAGAGGCTTGAGAGGATCGTGGCTACAACGGGGGATTCGATCCCCGGCTGGAAGATATTTAGAAACCTGGCCAGGTTTATGAAGACATCCACCGGCATAGAGACTTTACCAGAGCTCAGGCAACAGATAGATACCATTGTCACGGAAGGCGGCAGAGAGCGGTGGTGTTACGTGCCGGTGCCCTTTGACGAGTTAGAGATCATCGACAGGCATTATCCCCTGGCGATGGTAACGGGCAATCTGATGCAGCACTCGGGCTCTCTGACGGTGATGTCCAAGAGCCTGACCGAGGTGTTTTCAGAGGCCTTCATCCAGGTCAACGAGCGCGACGCCATCAGGTTTGGCATCTCCGATGGCGCCCAGGTGCGGATCGAGTCGCGTCGTGGTCAGGCCATCGTCAAGGCGAAGGTCACCGGCGAGGTCATCTCGGGTATGATATTTGCTCCCATACACTTCTCAAACGCACGCCTCAACGAGCTGACGTACATAACCGAAACCGGCGCCGCCCCCATCACGGCAGTCAACATACGGCCAGCGTAGAAGAAAAGAAGAGAAAAAAAAGGGGCGGCGAAGCTTCTTTGTCGCTCCAGGACGCTCCTGGCCCCTTTAGAACCCCCTGCAAGGGGTCACGGACCCCTTGACCCCTTCTGATTTGGTTGAATTGTGGCGTGGGTAGAATTTGCGTGCATGTAGACCTGAAAGAGTACCGTTTACCGTGAAATGAAAAAACTGTCAATAGTAGCATGACCAGAGCACAATGCATAAGGCTCTCGCAATTTTCATGGGCGGGGGACAATGGCTACCATTCATGAACGTTTCCTTAGCGGAGGTGTTTGATTACCTCATGGATAGACATCTGCCCCAGGGCTGAGACCGTCTTGATGCTGGCGAAGGTCAGGAGCGAACCTATCTTAGGGAAGAGCACCCTTGATCCCATCCCGATGCTGCCCATTGATATGGTGATGATGTCATCGTTGTGGTGGTTGAGCGTGAAGCGTCTCATGGTTTCCACGTCGTCCTGTGAGTTGGCCATTACGGCTATTTTTGTTATGTGTGTACCGGCCTCCTTGCACCTTGCGATGATAGCGTCGAGTTCCTTTAAAGGTGGGGTGCGTTTAAAATCGTGGTAGGAGGTGATCACCGTCTTACCCGCTTCCTTTACGAGTTTGATTACATCGGGTGCGATTGCAGAGTTTATCTCTATATCCACCGCATCAGACAGCGGCGTTACGAGGCTGAGTATCTCAAGCCTTTCATTATCTGTAAATGGCCTGACACCGCCCTCGTCTGTTGAGCGGCAGGTGGCGATGATGGGTGCGTCAAACCGTCCCCGTGCCATCGTAAAGGCAGCCATAACGCCTTGTTGGCTGAGGTGACCCTCAAACATGTCAATGCGCAGCTCTATGAGGTCTGCCCCATGGAGCGTGTCCAATCTCTCAATGTCCACGTTTGTGAGGGGCACGGCAATGGCCGGCCTTTGACCCAGTGTGAGACTTCCGATTCTGATGCCGATGCCTGACATTACAATGTGTTCAGGTTCAGGTTGCAGTACTCGTTAACCACCTTGGATTGAAGGGCTGTACGCACGTCATTAAGCTCGCCAATGTAGGATAGTGCGATGCTTACGATTTCGCTATCAAGTGCGTTTTGGGCGGCCATCCCCTGTAGCAGCCTCAGTGCCTCTTCTACGCTCATCCCTTTTCGATAGGGTCTGTCCTCCGTAACGGCCGTAAAGACGTCGCTAACGGCCATAATCCTTGCCCCGATAGGGATGTCTTTACCCAGGAGGTGAAAGGGATAACCGTTGCCGTCGATCCGCTCGTGGTGGAAGGATGCCCAGGCGTTGATGGTCTCCATGTTTTCTATAGAGCCAAGTACCCTATAGGATTGGTAGACGTGGCGCTTCATTATATTGAATTCCTCAACGGTAAGTTTGGCAGGTTTTTCCAGTATCTCTGTTGGCACGGATAGCTTACCAATGTCATGCAGATTGCCAGCTATTGACATCATCTGACACTCAACCGCTGAAAACCCCACCAGTTGAGCCAACAGACTTGCAACCGCACTTACACCCGCCGAGTGCATGGCAGTGAATCTGCTCCGAAAATCAATGATGTGGCTGTATAGCCTTGATATAGCGGCAAGCTCAGAGATGTCTAACTCCACATCAGACATTAGCCCCTTCAACTCGATGGTCTTATCTATCTCAGGGGCGGATACGTCAAACCAGAAGCACTCCCTTGAGGCGACCTCCAGAAACGCCTCAACCATCGCGGGCATAAACAACGAATCACTCTTGGAACAGATCGCCTTTGAGATGGCGTCCTTCTGGCCTAATATCTCTATTTCCTTGTTTATAAGTATCTCGACCCTGTCGGCCAGGTGAATGACATGTGCCCCAATTGGCACCTCGACCCCTCCAAAGGACTGACCCATCCCATTATCCCACGGCACGTGGTGATATCTGATAATGTGTGCGATATCGGCAAACATCTTGAAATCCCTTATGAGGAGGTAGCCGTTCTCCGCGTGCAGATGCGGATTGCTGCTGAGTTCGTAGTGGGTCAGTTCGCGTTTTTCCTTCAAGGAAAACACCCCGATATCGTGCAGCACAGAGGCGAGAAAGATATTCACCCGCTCCTGCCTTGACAGATTATAGGCCGCCGCTATGTCGTCAGCTATGCAGGCCACCCGCAGGTGGTGATTGGACAAGGCGCTATCGACGTAATCCATAGACTTTGAAAACACAGTCAACAGCTCCTTGAGCTTTATCATCTTAAACAAGAACATCTATAATAATAACATAACTATGGATAAAAAGTGAGTTTGCAATGAGGAAGGGTGCATAAGAAAATCATGGGTAGCTTTTATGGTAGAGGTAACTCATCCCCGCACTTGACGTGCTGTAAATACTCGCCCTAATGTCATAAAATGTCCTGACGCTTAACTCTATCACTATTGTCTGGTTACTCTATGTCCAAATACTTTTTAATGTGTTTTATTAAAGCATCTTCAATTTCATTATCTCTTGGAACTGGCTGTTTCTTATTATTTTTAGGGTTTAAGTATATATCATGCCGTAAGCCATGCCGATGCAAACGGCAACCACTACATATAAGGTACCTGATAAATTCCTTGCGTTTCATATAAAAACTTCTTTTTTCTGATACTCCTCTGGTACATCGTCCATTACCATCAATAAATACGCATCTTTAATGTTTTCTTCCAGCTCTTCCAGTGTTTCACCCTGCGTCATGATTTCAGGGTGTTCAAGGAGCTTTCCTAGCCAAAAATTACCTTCCTTCCAGTAGATCATTGTCGCTTTCATATTGTAGTCCTCCTTGTATCCCTCCCGTGTTATATCAGCAATTTTCTTGACTCTCCGACCCTCATGGTGAGTCTCTTGCTATCGAGGTATTCGAGGTATGGCAGGGCGTATTTCCGGGTGGTTGACAGCAGGTCGCGAAACTCGGCCACCGTTATCTGGTTGCTTTTTTGTGAAAAGCGCCTCAAGGTTGTCAGCATCTCCTCAAAGACGTCCCTCTGGAGATAGATGGCGTCGTTGATACGCACGATGACTCCCTCGCTTGCCAGGAGCTTCAATATGTCATCGAGCTGTCTGTCCTTTATGGAGAGCGCCTTGGCAAGGTCGTCTTTGAATGGGGGTTGAAACCTGGCCTCCCTGAGCAATCCAACGACCCTTGTCTTTATGCCCTCATCCAGTGTTGTCAGGGCGGGTTTGAAGCCCTTCAGACAGACGATGTCCTTGTCTACGTCGAGTTCCTTGACACCGGCGATGACCTTAAAGAGGTTCCTGCCCTCGATCATCTTGAACCTCGCCTTGAGCTCCTCCTTTGTGACCCCGGCCTTAAGGGGCGACCTCTTGTGATGTTGGCGCACAAAGGCCAGGATATCGTCCCTGAGCGCCGCGATGACATCGCCATGTACGAGGGCGTCGTTGACCTCGACGAGCGTCCCCTTGCTCTTGAGCGCCTCGATGGCGGCGTTTATCTTATCTGTGTCCTCGTTGATCCAGCCTCGTAGCGTCACTGGGATGGTTCCATTTACACCTAAGCGTTTGACCTTTTCGGTCAGCTTTTCGGTAAGCGTTGCCCTGTGAAATATCTCAAGCATGGCGGGGTCGGTCTTTCTTGGCGGTGAGGGGTCAAGGACTATGCCTCCGCCGATGGTGTCAACGGGGGAGTAGCGCCTGATGATAAACCGATCCCCCGACGTGGCAACTACCAGCTCGTTTAAGCGTAGTTGGGCGTAAGCAGACTCCCCCTGGGACAGCCTCGGTACGCCGTAGAGGACGACCCTTGAGATCACCTCCGATGTCCCTATGTGCAGGTGCAAGAGGGAGCGATTTTTGATCTCCGATGCACCTTTGAGCAGCTCGATGACCACGTCGATCCTCTGCGTGGGATGCAGTGTGTCGGGTAAGACGATGACGTCTCCGCGGACGACCTTGTCCTTGTCCACGCCCTGGAGGTTGACGGCAAGTCGGGAGCCTGCATAACCGACACTCACAAACTGGTTGTGGTTGTGCAGCCCGCGCACCTTGCCCTTGTACCCGGAGGGCAGGACATCAACGCTGTCATCTATTGCCACCCTGCCGGAGGTGGCGGTGCCAGTGACCACGGTGCCAAACCCCTTGAGGGTAAAGACCCTGTCAACGGGTAGGCGAAATATCCCCGCCGAGGATTTTGGCCTTATGCGTGTGGCAATGTCCCTTATCTTTTCCTTCAGGAGGTCAATGTTAGTGGCATCCCTGGCAGAGACGGCCAGCATCTCAGCGTTTTCCAGAAACGTTCCCTTGACAAACCCCCTGACCTCCTCCTGAACGATCTCCAGAAAGTCATCCTCCACCAGGTCCTTCTTGGTCAGGACGATGAGGCCGTCCTTGATCCCAAGCAGATTGCAGATGGCAAGGTGCTCTCTGCTCTGTGGCATGACCCCCTCATCGGCGGCAATGCACAGCAGGACGATATCAATCCCCCCCGCCCCGGCAAGCATGTTGCGTATGAGGCGCTCGTGCCCCGGGACATCCACGATCCCAACGGTCAGGTCATCGTAGCGCAGGTCTGCAAAGCCCAGGTCAATGGTGATCCCCCTGAGCTTCTCCTCCTTGAGCCTGTCGGGGTCAGTCCCCGTGAGGGCCTTGACCAACGCACTCTTGCCGTGGTCTATGTGCCCCGCCGTGCCTAAGATTACATGTCTCATAATATAATTATAGCAGATTTAGATTTGATTAAATACAAAATACTGTTGCCAGAGTCAGAGGAAATACTACCGACCCAATAACAAAAAAAAAGAAGAGAGGGCTTTGCTTTTTTTTCGCTGCAGGACGTTAATGGCTCTTTAGTGTTGACAAAGGATGTAAAAATCGGTAATATAAAACCATGAGTAAGAGAAAGTAACGTAATAAATAACCGCATGTATCAAGTTTTAAGTCATTATGCAACTATCTAAAGAGGCGAAAAGAAAAACAGCTTAAAGGAATAGACAATGTTCTCAAAAGACCCTCAAGAAACCTATCATGCCTACGAGAAATTTCTAAAAAATAAACAATACAAACAGGCTTACCATTGCCTTGAAGAATTACTTAAGTTGTTCCCTGACGATGAATCGCTCGTGCAAAAAATGATCCATTTAACTCTCATTCTTATGGGATCAGACGAGATCGCAAGGGGGTGGCTTTACAAAATTACCTCTATGCGCAAAAATTGGATAGATTATGCCATGTTGAGCGAATGTGAATTAGGGCTAGACCACATTGATAAGGCACGAAAATTCTGTCAAACCGCTGTAAAGCTGCAAGAAAAACAACCACGTATTAAACTCAAAAATGTAAATTCAGAAGAGGTCTTGGCAGAACTTGAACATAGAATAATGGTAAGAGAATGGGATGCTCTTGATGAAGCTGCTGGAAAAAAAACTCAATCACCTAAGCAACCTTCTTCAAAACAACCCAGGAAGACAATAGACAGAAAGCAGGCTAAAAAGTCCGATCAGGCCACCAAGAATAAAGAGGAGACGAAACCATCTGTAAAGGCAGTACAAGAACCTCAAAAACCACCAGAAAAAAAGAAGCCTAATTATTCGATTTCAATTGAATTCCCTCAGAATACGCAAAACATTGCCATAAGCTTCAATGAACTTAAGCCTGTACAACTGAGTGAGGCTATATTATGGATCGATTATAACTATTTATCCATACAGCGCAGTTTTGATGAACTGCTATGCCTAAATGCCGTAAAAGGCATAGAGAGGTTCTGGTATCAAACCGATACCGTAGAAAAGGTGCTTAAACAATTCAAGGGGCGGGTGCTGCTTGCAGATGAGGTTGGTATGGGAAAGACCATTGAGACAGGATTGTTGATAAAGGAATATCTTCTCAGGGGAATGGTCAAGTCCATACTCATCCTCACACCTACGTCCCTGGTTTCCCAATGGAAAGAGGAGATGAGCAGCAAGTTTGACATAGACTTTATTACCACGGATGACGCAAGCCCACAGGATGATAGCGAAAAATTCTGGAGCAATAGATTTATTATCGCCTCTATCAGCACTGCCAAGAGCGCCAAATACTTCAGTACCGTAACTCAACGGTATTTCGACCTTGTCGTGGTTGACGAGGCACATCACCTTAAAAACCGTACCACATTGGCATGGAAGCTGGTTAATCAACTCAAAAAGAAATTCATATTCTTATTGACTGCTACCCCTGTTCAAAACAATCTCGTAGAGCTGTACAACCTCATTACCCTCCTTAAGCCAGGCCAGTTCAAGACGGAGAAACACTTCAAGCAAGAGTATATGAAAAGAGGCGACCAGAGGATGCCTGTCAATAAGGAAAAGCTGCAGGAGCTTCTGCGAGACGTAATGATACGAAATACACGAAGCCTTGTTGATGCAAGACTCCCAAAGAGATTTGCATCAACAATCATTGTGGAGCCCTCGGATATCGAAAAGGAGATATATGAGAATATAACATCAATGTTGAAAAAGTGGTTTAACACAGGCAAACTCAACAGGATGGTTTTAAATGGCGCTCTTATGCAGGCAGGAAGTAACCCGCTTGCCTTGAGAAAGACCCTTGCCAACATCAAGAGCAGTGACACCAGCACGGATATCGGATACATCATGGCGCTTATAGACAAGGTGCCGAGGCTTGCCAAGGGAAAGGCCTTGATGGATGTATTGCTCACAAATCAGTCTGAAAAGAAGGTTGTTTTCACACAGTTTTTAAGCACTATGGACTATATAACCGCCCTGCTTTTGCAACATCAACTGCACTATGTAACATTTAGCGGCAAGCTCAACAGCAAACAGAAAGATGAGGCAATAAGCAGGTTCAGGGATGAGGTAAATATCCTTGTATGCACTGAGATTGGCGGAGAGGGTCGTAACATGCAGTTCTGTAATACCATGATAAACTATGACCTGCCGTGGAACCCGATGCGCATAGAGCAACGCATCGGTCGTCTTCACAGGATCGGGCAGGAGAGGGATGTCTTTATCTTCAACCTTGCCGTAAGGGGTTCGATAGAGAGTTATATACTCGATGTCCTGGATTCAAAGATAAATATGTTTGAACTCGTTATCGGTGAAATAGAGCCTATACTTGGGCATTATGCCGAGGATAAGGATTTCGAGGATATAGTGATGGAGATGTGGATAAACAGCAGCGATTCCGCGGAACTTAAAAAGGGTTTTGAGCTGATAGGGGATGACCTTATAAGGGCAAAGGAAGAGTACATAAAGACAAAGGCCCTTGACAGTGAGATATTCGGAGATGATTTCGAGGTATGATGAGGGCATTTTGGGACATCGTCAAGGACATACTTGTTCATAATGAGGCTATAATTGAGGATTATGGTGAGTGTATGGAGGCCCTGGTTACGCGTGAGGTTGCACAGACACTTGAGATACCTGAGTTTTCCCATCTCTGTCGCTCCCAAACCTCGGATTCCGATGATACCGTGCAGCTTTCATACGATTCAGAGTTGTTCGGACGTTTGGCCAGACTTTTTAAAGGCAGTGGTCAGTTTTCTCAGATGACCATAAATCCACGACCGTTGAGGTATGAAAAGATAATAGCGACACTTCCTGAAAAGATTACCTTTAGCAATGCAGTTTTTAAACTCAACGATACTGAGGAAAAAACTGTTTCCTACATGTTATTGTTTTTCAGGTATACTGCCATCTCAGATGAAAAAAAGGATGGCATAATCTCATTGCTTGTTAATGAAACAAACCTCTCAATTGCCGTACTTGACCGAAATAGCGAAGATAAGTATAGCGGATCGGACATATTGAGAGAACTTGTAACGAGACAATCCATAGAGCAACTTAACACCATCGACAAGATGGATACTTCTTTAGCAATTCAGGCGGCTCATAAAGCCGTGAAGGCCGTAATCATGGCAGAGCTTAAGGGTTTCATAAGCAGTCTCAACAGGCGGCTAAACCGCAACATTGAGAGGGTCGTCGATTATTATGAAACCATGCTCTCCGAAACGGAGCAAAGGGCTATTAAAAAAGGCATTGCTGGTGATGACAAGACAGCGGATAAGATAAAGGCTATAAAAACAGAGCTAAAATGGAAGACCCAGGACCTCATCACAAATTTTGCTTTAAACATAAGGACTGAGCTGTTATCAGCTACCAGGATACTGTCACCAACATCTGTCTTTAAAATAACCATACAGAGGAGAAAAAGTGTAAGGGAATTTCTGATAACATACAACCAAATTCTGAGACGGATTGACAGTCTCCCCTGTGAGCATTGTTTTTTTCCTGAAAAACCTTATTTTGTATGCGATGACAAGCTTCATATAATATGCAGGAATTGTTATATTGAGTGTAAGAAGTGCGAAAGACACTATTGCAGTGCCTGTTACCCTGATGGTTGTCCAAAGTGTGGGAGCGAATTAAAAGGCTCAGGCTAGTGCGTTTTAAGAGAATACGTATATTTTTTTACTTGACAAGGTGAGTTATCATGTAGTATAGTTGTTTTAGCTGTTTAATCTGGGTCATGAAGCTCAGAGGCTATAATTAAATTAAAAACTGTAGTTAAAAACTACATATGGGCCATGAAGGCATCTACCAGGAAGGTAGGCTTTTATGGCCTTTATATTTTTTGGAGGAGTCTATGAAACGTTATGGTTTTAGGGTAATGCCTTTGGTGATCTTCGCACTATGTTATGGGTCTGTGCTCTATGCTCATGACTATTGGATTGAGGGTAAAGGTGATGAGTTTGTGTTGGTCTTCGGGCATGGGGATAATCGAATGGACTTTGAGCCTTCCAAGGTGAAGGGCATAAAGGCGTTTGACTTTGCGGGTTCAGAGCTTGCCGTTAGCAGAGAGGTTAAAGGGAAGGCCTTAGCGCTGAGGACAAAGGGGCGTCCTTCGTTGCTCCTGGTTGAGATCGATAACGGTTACTGGTCAAAGACTATCTACGGCTGGAAAAATCTTCCCAGGACAAAGGCGCAGAGGGTGGTCGAATCCAACCGCTCGTTGTGTTATGCCAAATCTATCCTCATATGGAGCGATACGGCGCAGAGGCCATCGGCAGAGGCAAGGCTTGACATAACCCCTCTAAAAAACCCCCTGGATATGAAATCAGGCGATATCTTGCCACTTAAGGTGACATACAATGGTAAACCGGTAGCAGCCGCGACATTAGAGGGAAGGTCGCACGATAAATTGTCTACGACAGATGGCGATGGCATTGCCAATGTCAAGCTCTCAAACGGCACGATGGTCATTGCCGTAGATTACAAGGAACAGCTAAATAACGACCCCGACGCTGATTACCTAAGCCTCTCTGCGACACTATCATTTGAGGTGGCAAAGTAATGTGGATGGATTGAAAATTATGGGGTCAAGGACACTGGTGCCCTTGCAGGGGAGGTCTGAGGAGGGGGCGGCCAGGCGTCCCTCCTTCTTTCCCTTAATGCCATTGAAGGTTGTGCTACATTGCGTGTCGGTGATGTTTTGGTGCTTGTTATTTGTTGCGCAGGTTTATGCCCATGCGGTCAATTATGAGGTCGCCCAGAAGAGGGTGATAGCGGTGAGGGTGTTTTACTCCGCCTCTGACCCCGTCAACTATGCCGAGTATGAGCTTTTTGGACCTGGCGATACCCTGCCTTACCAGGTGGGCAGGACGGATAAGAACGGCTTTGTCTCCTTCTTGCCTGAGAGGGCTGGCATCTGGACGATAAAGGTTAGGGGCGAGTCCTCACATGGATTGCATGGCGCTACGATTGAGGTCAAGGTTGATGACGCCCTCGATCTCAAGTCCTTCAACAAACCGTTTGTGGAGAGACTCAGCGCGACGCTCATAAAGCTCTTTGTAGGGATAAGCCTCATTGTTGGGGTCTTTGGGCTCTACGTAATATTAAAACACAGAAAGACCCAAAATCTCTTAGGAGATATAAACGCAAAAGGAGAAAAAAAATGAAGAGGTTTTTACTTGTTACCGTGCTATTGATCTTGTTACCGACTGTGGCGCTGGCTCATCACGGGGGTGTCAGCCTTGCCCTTGGCCCTGGCAGCCCAATAGAGACGAGCTCCCCGTTGACACTTCCTGATGGCGGATTTGTTGTCTCTACGAAGGTTGAGCAGGTGGAGTTTCAGAAGTTCCAGGCTGATGCCCCTGAAAATAAGGATTCGTTTACCTTTTACAACCTTGGGGTATCATATGGGGTCACGCCTTATTTAACGACAAGCCTGTTTATGCCCTACTCCATTAAGAGGCAGGATAGCCTTGGCTCTAACAGGGGATTGGGCGATCTTAAGTTTTCCTCTACGTTGGGTTTTAACTATGAACCCGATAGTGGGTTGAGGCTAAACTCATCCAACGATACCGCTGTCACCCTTGAAGGGAACAGGAGGACATATTTTGGCATAATCGGTGGCTTTAGCCTTCCTACAGGGCAGAGCCATGAGCAGCTTGACAATCAGATAGAGAGGGATATGCAGCCAGGTTTCAGGAGTCCGTCATTTAGCATTGGAGCTGCCGTAGCACGGCAGATAGCAGGCAGCCTGAGCATGGCGGCCAGTACCACATACGACGTATTTACCCAGAGCGACAACTTTAAGTTTGGCAACGAGTGGAGGGTCGACCTTGCTGGTATATATGAGCTGTATGGCAAGACGGAAGCTCTTGTCTCAAAGATCGACGGCATATTGGAGTTCAACTTCCTCAGGCTACAGAGGGACGAGGACGGCGGACAATTGAAACAGGGAAGCGGCGGCAATATCTTATACATCTCTCCTGGTATGAGGTTTGCCATTCCAAGGGTTCAGAACGCCAACGTGGGTATTCTGCTTAAGTTTCCGCTTGTAAAATCATTAAACGAACAGCAACTGCAACAAGGAAGTGAAGGACTCGAAAAAGTAAGGGCAATCGCAACTGTCTCGTTCTACTTCTAAACAAAAGACAAAGACAAAAGAGAGAAGGGGAGCACCTGGCTGCCCCTCCCTCAGACCTAATGCTGTTGACTTAAGCATACCGGACAGCTCCATTGCACCATTTTTTCCTTGATTTTTTTGTATGTCGTGGTTGAGATGGCCTTTTTTCTTTTGGGCGATAATAGACGTATCTTGATATTTCCTCTATTAACTCGTTAAATATCTCTGCCGCTTTTTGTGGATCGTCCGGGGTCAACAATGCAGCTTCTTTGGCTAATGCCATAACTGTATTTTTAAACTGTAGCTCTTGTCCTCTATCTTCTTCCGAAAGCGCTATTAATACCCGTGCTATTACTGACATTATCATTATTGCGTATAGCTCTTGCATAATACCGTTTACCGTCTTTGAATGAAATTTTTCTATCTCCAGAGATACCTTCTCATCTCTATAACCTCCCTCTAATGTACCCTCTATCAAACAAGCAGACACTTTTATCTCTTAAATGGATAAGAAGTTTCTTTGCTTCTTCCTGCTCCGATACATCATTTTTTGCTACCGTTCTTGCCACAGGTAATTTTCTTTCTACATCATACAGTGTTGACACTGTACATTTGGGATAATATCCTTTTCCATCTTTGTCTAAACCGCTTTTAGGGGGTGCATCAAAAAGTCATGGGTAGCTTGGTCAAAGAAAGAAGGGGAGGCTTTGC
>JADFXD010000133.1 GCA_015233725.1 Nitrospirota bacterium
TTTAGTTCAACCCTAAAAAAAAGAAAGAAAGAAGGGGGGCGGCTCCGCCCCCCCCCTTAGACCCCCCCTGCAAGGGGACTAGTCCCCTTGACCCCTTCCTGCGAGGCTTGGTACGTTTGGTTCGTACTTTCAGCTTTTAGCTTGTTTATTTGAATATCTGCCAATCGCTGTCTGGGACTAAGGCTACTTGTTTAGCGGATTTGATATTTACTCCGTCCATGAACCATATGTAGATCAGGCCGGTTTGGGTGTTTTGCCAGAGGATATCGCTTTTGCCGTCGCCGTTGTAGTCGTTTATGTCTTTGATCTTCCAGTTCAGGTCTGCTACCGTTGCCGGTGAACCAGAGCTTTGGATTGATCCGTCTTTGTTCATGAGGTAGATGTATACCATCCCGGTTCTTGTGTTTTGCCAGAGGATATCGCCGATGCCATCGCCATTAAAGTCCTTGTTTGTGACGGTTGATGATGACGGTGTTGGTGTAGGCGTCGGTATTGGAGTTGGTGTAGGCGTCGGTGTTGGAGAAGAGCCGCCAAATGTTGCGGTCACGGTCTTTGATACCGACATGGTCACGGTGCACATGGGGATGGTTCCCGAACATTCGCCGTAGGTATCGCTCCAGCCGGTAAAGGTTGAGGTGGAGTCTGGTGTTGCCGTGAGGTTTACGGATGTGCCGGCGGCAAAGGCAGCGGAGCACGTTGGACTGCAGTTGATCCCGGAAGGCGAGCTCGTTACGGTGCCAGAGCCAGTGCCTGTCCTGGATATGGTGAGGGTGTTGGAGGTCGAATTTCCTGCACTTGAGGTTAATATAGTACCGCTTTCCCCTACAGCCACAAACAGACCGTTGACATATACTATCCGTGTCAGATATTTTGATGTACCTGATGCCCTTGATACCCATGTTATAGCGTCCGATGATGTCAATATTGAACTTGCAGTATTTGTCGTAGTACCAACAGTAACATACTGGCTGGCGCCATAGGCTATACTATTGAACTGTCTTGATGTACCCAATGAACCTAATGTGCTCTGCTTCCATGTTACCCCATCAGACGATTGAAAGATAAGGGCACCACCCCAATAGAAAAGACCACCTACAGCAACAAATTGTCCATTAACATATATGATATCAACGATGGAACCATATCCCAAATTTGCCTTTACAGACCAGTTTATAGCATCTGTTGATGTAGATATATTAGCTCCATATCCACTGGCAATATATATTCCATTGCCATATGATACGCGGCCTGTATGTCCTAATACCCCTTTATCACCCTCTGCCCATGTTACCCCATCGGTAGAGGTAAAAATAAAGCTTGTATTATAATTTCCACCACTGGCAAAAAACCTTCCATTTACATAAGTTATGTTAGTTATGCTACCATTGACATTGAACGGATTATGTATCGTCCATGTTTCACCATCTGGTGAGGTTAATGTGTTACCTCCTTGTCCAGCTACAGGTGCGACGGCAATAAACATACCATTGCCATAAGCTACATCATTTAAATCACTTTGTGTCCCCGATGACACTGTCTTCCATGTCACAGCATCAGGTGATGTTACTATTGTTCCTGCACTTCCAACAGCAACAAAACGTCCACCTCCATAAATTAAACCATTTAGTTGTTGTGATGTCCCCGATGACCTCGGTGTCCATGTATCCAGTGGATCAGCGTATAGCATTGATGTTATACATAAACCTATAAGCGACAAACAACATGCCAGAAACACTAACTTGAAAATACTTTTACCTCTCATTTATTTTGCACTCCTTCTGTAAATTATTTTAAGGTATGAACCATACCAGCTATGGTTAGATTAAACCAAAGGGGTTAGGTGGTTGTCAAGCATTTTTTGAGACCCCAGGAATTTTCTATTCAGATACGGCGCACACAAACCCTCCTCAACATACCATGCCAATTTTAAGACTCATCTTGCGCTTCCAACTCTTGCAGATTAAGCAACTCCATCGTTGAACTACCCATTGCCAAGGCATAGATATGTTGCCGTGTAAGATATGTTACAAGGTCTTTGGAGAGGTACAGCGAAGAAAAGATCGGAATGAGCCGCTTGCCCTCCGCCTCTGGAAAATAGTCGAAAATCTCCTTTAACACCTCGATAAAACGATCTACTTTATCAGGGCTTGGCGTGGTCTTGGTATCGTTGACAATTATGCAATCCTCACAGATAGCGATGCAATCAAACTCCCTCAGCTTTGACCTGTCCCTGACGCTCGTTTTCTTTATCCTGGGGGCAAAGACATCTATCCTCTTGCAGCCAAAGTAACCCAACGCCAGACCCTCAATGTTGGGAGCAACGATATCCTCGACAAGTGTACCCAGCCTGTTGGCCGTCTCTCCCCACTTCTTATTCCACTCTCTTCGATCCGCTATTCTTTCCTTCTGTTGCTCTTCTATTTTTTTCTCCCATGCCTCCATTTTTTTCTCCCATGCCTCGTTGTCCTCTCTTCTTGCCTCCCGCATCTCCCTAACAAACCAAGCCACCGTTTCCTCTAAACTCTCTACCCTTTCAAGAACTTCCATGACAAAAAACCCTCCTAATTCTTATTTAACAATAGTTTAACTAATAACGAATAAAGGAATCAATAGCTACCACAAATCTCCAGCCCATGCCCTCATTTTTTACCACATGACGGGGAACAAATTTATTGTGGGAGATTACTATTGTTATTGACATTTTTTTTTTAATCCTTTATTATATGATAATTGAACAAAGATATTTGGAAGGATGAGTGTAATGAAGACAATCTTTATGAAGAAGAGTGAAGTGGAGAAGAAGTGGTACCTTGTGGATGCCCAAGGCAAGATATTGGGCCGTATGGCGTCAATAATTGCTAATTATCTGCGTGGCAAAAACAAGCCCATATTCACTCCAAACGTTGATACGGGTGACTTTATAATCGTCGTAAACGCCGAGAAGATCGTGCTTACGGCCAATAAGCTCAACCAGAAATTTTACTATCACCATACAGGCTACATCGGCAATCTCAAGGCTGAAAGCGCAAAGGACAGGATCAAGAGATCCCCCGAGACCATGATAAGGGATGCCGTGTGGGGGATGCTGCCTAAAAACAGACTCGGCAGGGCAATTATCAAGAAACTCAAGGTCTACAGAGGCCCTCAACACCCTCATGAGGCACAACAACCAGAAACAATAAAATTAGCATAGAAGGAGATTTTGATGACGGAGGTCAGATACACGGCAACAGGGAGGCGTAAAACCTCCACAGCCCGTATTATAGTCAAAAAGGGGGCGGGGCAAATCACTGTCAACGACAGGTCGGTTGACAACTACTTCTCCAGAGAAACCCTGCGGATGATCATCAACCAACCCCTGGAGATAACCGGAATGGTCGGAAAACTCGACGTCCTGGCCAGGGTACGCGGTGGAGGACCGGCAGGTCAGGCCGGGGCCATCAGGCATGGTATCTCAATAGCCCTGGTAAATTCCGATTCCGATTTCAGACCCAAATTAAAACGAGAAGGACTCCTCACCAGAGACCCAAGAGAAAAAGAAAGAAAGAAATACGGCCAAAAAGGCGCTCGTAAAAGATTCCAGTTCTCCAAGAGATAAAACTTGTTTGTGATAAGTACATGGACATAAATTTTATAACATTTAGGATTGAGAATTATGGGGTCAAGGGGACTTGTCCCCTTGCAGGGGGAATCTGAAGGGGGGGCGGCCAGGCGTCCCCCCTTCTTAATACCATTATGATGGGGCACACGACAGCATAGATGCTAAAGGTTGTGATATGTGGAGGGAGTGGGTATACGGGCAGTGAGCTTATGAGGCTCCTGGTCAGCCACCCCGATGTGTTAGTTACGGCCATAACCGCTGATCGCTATGTGGGTAAGACGGTAACAGAGCTGTTCCCGCACCTGTACGATTATACGGACTATGTCTTTGAGCCATTAGAGAAAGAGACGCTGCTTGAAAAAGGCGATATCTTCTTCACGGCGCTGCCACACGCTGCCTCCCAAGAGGTAGTGGACTATTTCTACAGAAACGGCAAGACGGTCATAGACCTCTCCGCCGACTACAGACTAAAAGACGCCTCTGTCTACAGTCAATGGTATGCAACCCCCCACCACTACCCGAAGACCCTTGCCGATGCCGTCTACGGACTGCCTGAGATACACAGGGAGTCGATCAAGGGGACGTCGATAGTGGCAAACCCCGGGTGTTATCCAACCTCCGTGTTGCTTGCACTGTATCCCGCGCTGAAAAATAACCTGGTTGATGTTGACCACATAGTGATAGACTCAAAGTCCGGGGTGTCGGGGGCGGGGCGAAAGGGGGAGGTATCTCTGTCTTTTTGCGAGATCAACGGCGGATTTAGCGCCTATGGGGTCGCAACCCACAGGCACACACCCGAAATAGAGCAAGGGCTATCCCTAAGCGCACAGAGACCCGTCATGGTCTCCTTTACCCCTCACCTGTTGCCGATTAATCGTGGGATACTCAGCACCGTCTATGCCGGGCTCGCCACTGGGATCGACCTGGACGAGGTGCTATCGATCTACGAACATACCTATGAAAATGACCCCTTCGTCATAGTCATGGAGAAGGGTAAATTCCCTGATATTAAAAACGTAAAGGGGACTAACTTCTGTCAGATCGGCATTGCCATAGATAGAAAGAACACCCTGATTGTGGTCAGCGTTATTGATAATCTCATAAAGGGGGCATCAGGTCAGGCCGTTCAAAATATGAATATTATGTGCGGCTTTGACGAGACCACAGCCCTGAAGGCATTGTCAGTACTGCCGTAGTGGCAGTCTTTCGGAAACGTATACAACACTAAGGAGGACAAACAAAATGATATTCAAGAGGAAGGTTGCCTTTGCAACGTCGCTCATAGCGATTGGTCTTGTCATAGGGTTGATACTTGCATCTAACCTCAACATACAGAACCAGTCCGTGGCACAGTCAAAGGGGGTCTCAGCGCAAAATAAGGCAATACTGGAGCAGTTCAGTAATGCCCTGGCCGAGGTGGCTGATGTGGCCAGACCATCTGTGGTGAACATCTCAACGCTAAAGACCGTAGATATGAAGGACAACCCCATGGGGCACTTCTTTGACGACCCGTTCTTCAGACGCTTCTTCGGTGATGAAAACCCGTTTCACTCGCCCAAAAAGCATGAGTCAAAGGCATTGGGCTCCGGCGTAATCGTCCGTGAGGATGGCTATATCCTGACCAACAGTCACGTCGTCAAGGACGTGGATGAGATCAAGGTCATCCTCTACGACAAGAAAGAATACACGGGTAAGGTGATCGGAGCCGATTCCAAGAGCGACCTTGCCGTTGTCAAGATCGACGCAAAGGACCTGCCAACCATCAAGATTGGTGACTCAAGCAAGTTGAGGCCAGGCGAGGTCATCATTGCCATAGGCAACCCCTTTGGTCTGAATCAGACGGTCACGATGGGCATAGTCAGCGCCGTGGGCAGGTCTGACGTTGGGATCGCCGATTACGAGGACTTCATCCAGATAGACGCCGCCATCAACCCCGGTAACTCAGGTGGCGCCCTGGTGAGCATCAACGGTGAGCTCGTCGGGATCAACACCGCCATCTTTTCAACCAGTGGCGGGTATCAGGGCATCGGTTTTGCCATACCATCCAATATGGCCAAGAGCGTCATGGACAGTCTCATGAAAAAGGGCAAGGTGGTCAGGGGATGGCTTGGTGTAAACATCCAGCCCATGACGCCGGAGTTGTCCAAGTCCTTCGGGATCACCACAAAAGACGGCGTGCTGATTGCGGATGTCGTTGAGGCTGGACCAGCCGATAAGGCGGGCATCAAGCGAGGCGATGTCATCGTCATGTTCAACGGCAACGAAAGCACCAGCACCAGGCAGTTACGAAACATGGTCTCGGCCATAGACCCGGGTACAACGGTTGACGTCAAGGTGATTCGGGATGCAAAGGAGCTGGTATTGAGTGTCAAGGTTGGCGAGCTGCCCGATGACAAGACCGCCGCCATGCTGCCCTCTGCACAGGAGGGTGAGACCAAGATGCGTGGCATAAGCGTCCAGAACCTGACCCCGTCTATGAGGGAGAGGTTCAACATCCCGGCCAAGGTCAGTGGCGTTATTATTACCGGCGTCGATGAAGAAGGACCTGCAGCATCTGTCTTGCGTACGGGTGACATCATCGCTGAGGTCAACAGAAAGCGTGTCAGCAGTGCCAGCGATTATGAGACCGCCATCTCCAGCATCAAAAAGGATGACGACGTCCTGCTGCTAGTCTACAGGTCAGGCTCATTCATATACGTGACTCTCTCAAGCAAGAAGTAAGAAAAAAGAAAAGAAAAAAGGGAGGCGGCTGTCGCCCCTCCCTCAGACCCACCCTGCAAGGGGACCAGTCTCCTTGACCCCATAATTCTTAATCCTGATGTCTCATTCTTAATCATATCATCACA
>JADFXD010000041.1 GCA_015233725.1 Nitrospirota bacterium
TGTGAGCACAATATCAATTATCATGCCCGAAAAAACTCGTGTCATTTCAGTATACATAAGTTCTACTGCGGTGTTGAGAGACCCAGACTTGGCCATATCCTTTTGAAGGCCTCTGTCATAACACACGAACAACTACAACAGGCGCTACAGTTGCAACGGATCAACGGTAAGAAACTGGGCAGCATACTGTTAGATATGGGGCTTGTCACGGAGGAAGACATACTGAGGGCATACAGCGTGCAGATGGGTTTTCCTTACGTTGACCTGTCATTGATAAAGGTTGACCAGCGAGCGCTAAAGATAATCCCCCAGGGTATTGCAATGAGAAGCCTCGTATTTCCATACATGTTGGCAGATAGGGTGTTAGTGATGGCAATGGCCGACCCCCTGGATATAAAGACTATAAACGCGATCACGATTGCCTCCTCGATGATACTAAAGATTACGGTATCCTCATCGGGCAAGATAGAGGAGGCAATACGGGTTCATTATCAGCCTCTGACGCACGATAAGCTGGGCGAGATACCCACCTGCGCAAATACGCCATCCGTTAGAGCGCCTGCGCAGACGACATCGGTCAAGCTGACCGACCTGTTCCTGAGCTCCGGCATGATAACGAAAACTGACCTGGATATCGCTATTGCCGAACAAAAACGCAGCAGGAGAAACATAGGCGCCATCCTCTCAGACCTTGGCATGGTGACGGAGGAGGATATAGCCAGGACCTGGGCACTATGCTATGACGTGCCATACCAGGACCTCTCCAAGGTGGATATAACACAGGATGCCCTCCGTTGCATACCGGAGAATATCGCCTTAAGGCATCTTCTGCTGCCCCTGCGTGTAGATAAACATACCCTGCACATAGCCATCAGCAACCCCCAGTATACGGACTCCATAGACACCGTGAAGTTCCTCACGGGTAAGGATATCAAGCTCTCAATCTGCACCCCATCAAACATTCGCATGGCAATTAACAGGCACTATCACGGTTTGCCGTGTAAGCAGCTCGGGGATATACTATTGGAGTTAAACCTGATAAGTCGCGATGACCTTGCGACATGTCTGAGGAAACAAAAGGAAACTAAGAGAAGGCTCGGCGAAATACTCATAAAGGAGGGTTTCGTTAGTGAAGACAACGTATATAAGGCATTTGCCAGGCAGCTCAATATGGACTACTGTAATATCCTGCTTGAAGACCCCTCCCCCGACGTCCTCAAACTAATCCCGGAGGATATCGTCAGCAGATATCAGGTGTTCCCTGTAAAGAGTGAAGGCAGGACGGTGATCGTTGCCATGGTCAACCCCCTGTGCCTGGAGACACTCAACTATGTACGCAAGATCACCGGTAGAAATATCCGCCCAACCATCACCTCACCCTCGTCAATAACAAAGGCCATACAGAAGTTCTACCGCTATGATGACCCGATGCAAGATATTACCCAGGGCATTGACCTGATTGAGTTCAAGCAGGCAGACGAACCCGATGAGGATGTCTCAAGCAGTAGTGACGCCGCCCCCGTAGTGCGCATCGTAAATGCCATGATCATACAGGCCATAAAGGCAGGAGCCAGCGACATACACCTCGAACCAGATAAGGACTCTACGGTGATAAGAAACAGGGTGGATGGCGTACTGAGGGAGATAAAACGCCTTCCAAAGGCTGTACACGCCTCCATAGTATCCAGGGTGAAGATCATAGCGGCGCTCGATATCTCAGAGCGCAGGATGCCCCAGGATGGCAAGATCAAGTTCAACTACAAAGACCGTAAGGTGGAACTGCGGGTGGCAACACTGCCCACGGTGTATGGCGAATCCGTAGTGCTCAGGGTGTTGGCATCCAGTAAGCCCCTGCCCTTGGAGGCACTCAATATGTCTGCAAGGGACCTGCAGGAGTTCAAGGGCGTCCTTGTCAAGCCATACGGGCTTATCCTGGTGGGTGGTCCTACGGGCTCTGGCAAGACCACAACACTGCACGCGGCGCTGGGACTGATCAACAAGCCAGATAAAAAGATATGGACTATCGAGGACCCCGTTGAGATCACACAGTCCGGTCTTAACCAAGTTGAGGTCAAACCCAAGATAGAGCTGGACTTTGCCCGCGCCATGCGAGCATTTTTGAGGGCCGACCCCGACGTGATCATGGTCGGTGAGATGAGGGATTACGAGACGGCCTCTATGGGGATCAAGGCATCCCTCACGGGGCACCTCATACTGAGCACGCTGCACACAAACAGCGCAGCAGAGACCGTAACTCGCCTGATCGACATGGGACTGGACCCCTTTAACTTTGCCGACGCCCTGCTAGGCGTACTGGCACAACGCCTCGTTCGTACCCTGTGCAAGGACTGTAAGCAGGCATACACACCATCAGAGGAGGAATTCGCCCTGTTTGTCCAGGCCTACGGCAAAGACGCCTTCTCAACCCTTGGGATACACTACTGCCAGGACCTCACCCTCTACAGGACAAAGGGCTGCGAGGGCTGCGGACAGACCGGCTACAAAGGCAGGGTCGGCATATTTGAGTTCCTCCTGGTTACAGACGCAATCAAAAAGCTCATCCAGACAAAGGCGCCGCTGGGGGATATAAGACAACAGGCCATCAGAGAGTCCATGACAACCCTCATGCAAGACGGCGTCTTGAAGGTACTAAATGGCCTCACCGACCTGGCACAGGTCAGGGCCGTGTGTATGTAAGCGCCTGCCCATAATTAATCATATGTTTTTACCGGGAGGGTTGGTAGGTGAAGGTTCTATCCAGTGCCCTGCCGAGGGAGGTGAGTATTTCATACGATATTGTATTTGCTGCGGATGCGAGGTGGTTTGCCGAGAGGGTTGCGTTGCCCTGGCGTCCTAGTAAGATGCACTCATGTGGGAGAGACTCACCCTCGGCGGTGGCGTTTATGACGTCGGTGAGGTCTGCCATCGAGACGTCCATGCAGACCCTGCCGATGATCGGCGCAAGACGACCGTTGACTATCACGTGCGCCCTGTTGGATAGTACACGAGGAAAGCCATCAGCATATCCAATGCCAATGACCCCAACGAGGGTCTCCCTCTGCGTCACAAACGTCCTGCCATAGCCAACAGACCTGCCCGCAGGCAGCCTCCTGATCTCAAGTATTCTGCACTTAACGGTCATGGCCGGTCTGAGGGCTGGATTGCCTTCTTTTAGCGGGTCGTAGCCATAGAGCATCAGACCTGGCCTGATGGCGTCAAGGTGTGCCTGCGCAAGGTACATGGTGGCCGCGCTGTTGGCGATGTGCCATAAAGACCCACTGTATTGGCTGGCTAACCTGGCCTTAAGGGCAACAAACCTCTCCAACTGGACATTTGCAAAGTTAGTGTCAACAAGGTCGGCCTCGCTGAAGTGGCTCATGAAACCGGCTATCTTGATCCCCGTGAGCGTCGAGAGGGCATTTATCTCTTCCTCGTCAATGTCGGGTACAAAGCCGAACCTGCCCATCCCCGTGTCTGTCTTGACATGGACGCTGACCCGAGTGTTTCTCCGTAACGCCATTATCGAGAGAGTCTGGGCATAACCCGCCTCCGAGATAACAGGTATCAGGGCATACCTGATTACCTCATCGATGCCGGGTGTGTCAAAAAACACCATGATGGGCGCCGTTACCCCTGCCTCTCTGAGCTGGATGGCCTCCGAGCTAAAGGCAACTCCAAGGCAAGAAACACCCAACCCCTCTAAGAGATTCGCTACCCTTACTGCCCCGTGCCCATAGGCATCGGCCTTGACAACGGCTATTGTCGGTCTGTTATTGGATAGCCCCCGGGCATACTCGTAGTTATGCCTTATACTGTCAAGGCTGATCTCAATAATCGGTCCCCTTTTCACTTGGCGTTGCTTTCCACCTTCTCCTTGGCCTCAGTGGCCTCCTTCTTAGGGGTTACGTCTATCTCATCGGCTTCTGTCAGGCCCTTTTTAAGGTTCCTGATAAACGACCCCATACCCTTGCCAAGCTCCGGTAGCTTTGATGCCCCAAAGAGCACCATCACTATTATCAGGATTAGCATCAACTCCTGTATCCCTAAACCAAACATTGTCTCCTCCTTTTATTGCTGGTGCAGCCGCACCTTTTATTGCTGGGCGCTGGTACAGCCGTACCCGCACCTTTTTGTAAGCAAGTTTATTATCATAATTTTACCTGTTACCTTGATCATACTCTAAATCCACACCTTGCATCAATCTTTTTAATTCAATCGGGGTGTTGACGTTTACAAAGCTCTTACCGTCGCTGTCTATGCAGCGATACTCCTCCTGCCCGATGTATCTGACATTTAGCAGCCCCAGGATATCCCGCATACCCTTTCTGCCGGCCTCAATGGCTCCCTCTATAACGGGTATAGCCCCCCTGTTGTAGACACCCAAGAGGGGCTGAACCGTCCCACCGTAAACGGCGACAACGGCATCATACCCACACTGGTTCTGGGCAATAAACTCAACGAGGGCTCTTTTTACAAGAGGCATGTCGCAGGCCACGACAAATATATCCTCTGCCCCTGTGGCCAACAGAGCCGACAGTATCCCCGTTGCCGGCCCCCGTGAGTCTATGACGTCTCCGATTAATCGTGCCCGCCTTGAAAAATAGACCTCCGGAGAATTGGTGCTGATAAAGCACTCACCAAGGCATCCCCTGAGGATCGAGAGGTTTCTGTCGATGATTGCCTCGTTGTCAAACTCAATGAGGCCCTTAGGTGTGGGAAATCGCGTGTTTTGTCCACCGGCAAGGACAACCGCACTGAAGCGCCTATTCATCTAAACCAAGCTCCTCAAATACTCGATGCACCAGCGTCTCCGACTGTGTATGGTCGCGCGTCCTGCCAAAGAACGCCTCAAAGAACCTCGCCTTGAGGTCTTTCAGGTATCGCTCGTAGTCATCAACCGCCCTTATTATAACATCCGGTGCAATTGGAATCCTTATGACAAAGGAATCCGGCCTGTGGGCATGGACAATAAATCTGGCCTCATGCAAGCTCGCCGCAACGTATCTGAATCCACCCTCTGAGACGACCTCCTGCTGCCCCATAAAGTAGGAGCCAAGCATTAAGGGGCCCTTGTCCACCGGGATTTCTCTTGCACCCTTAAGGTCTCGCTGGTCAATAAACCCCTCTGGAAATCTCCGCAGACCATTGGGTATAACCTCCTGGACGATCTGCTCTTTCAGGTTTTCAACATCACGTTCCTTCTTTTCCTGCTTAGATTTTTTTCGCGACTTGGGCAGCTCAAGCCGCTCTCTAACCATTGCGGTAAGGCCATCATACAGGGGCTTGAGATATACCGTTGGGTCAAGTCCAAGGGCCTCAAGCACGACGCTGTCAAGGGCCTGCCTGTCCTTGAGCCTGACCTCCTCAAAGATTGACCTAACCGGACGCCTCAACAGTCTGCCAAATGCCTTCAGGATATCTCTTTCTTGTCCTTTATCTATTTCCTCTGCCCTGGGGATTAACAGGCTGTTTATATCAGGGCCGTAAAATGTCAATAAACCATCACCAAGATTCAAACGACCCATAATTTCTACACCCAAAAATGTTATAGTTGAATTCAAAAGGGCTGCATTGAGAGAGGCGTTGGCAGCATTGAGGAACACACCTTCAAATGCGACATCGCCAATCAATGATTGCGACTTATTTAATGGAAAATAAAACCGCTCGTTTATAAAGCGATTAATAACAAAATGCCCCGGCGTTCTCTCACCAAGCGCATACCAATATGACCTTCCTTGAACCGATGGGACTTCCGAAAATGCAACCCCTCCCGTCTTATGTCCTATACCAGCCTTTGTTATCTGTTTTTCACCCCACTTGATGTAGCTTAAGACTCCCATTTTACCTGTTTTTCTAAGTTCTTTTTTATCCACATTACAAATTAGAACAGAGAACTTAGCCTTTTGAGGATCAATCTCTAAAGAAGTCATCTCCTTAGGGGAAGTAATCAAAGGTAGAATAAACTCATCTTCAATACCCCAATGTTCAATCACGTCTTTTTTTAGATGAAAGAACTTATTAATCCCTGTCTTGATCCCAAACCTCACCTCAGCCACTTCCTTCAACGCTACAAACTTATCCCCGCACTTCTTTAATATCTCAAAATAAATCCCTGGCGCCCTGAGATACTTCCCCCACTTAACCGTCTTGCCGGAGCCTTCTACGTCTTCAAGAAGCTCCCCCTGCCTTATTACCCTTATGTGGAAGTCTTCAGTTTCAAACGTAACATGTCCATTCAATGTGTTGACAACTCTCTCCCCATCAAGCCTATAGTGCTCAGAGCCAGCCCTCTCTATTGTGTGTATCAGCCTGTCAAGGCCAAACCATCGCTGCATTGGGAGCTTTATATCCCAGGGGATTAGCTCCTTGAGGCGTTTCTTGAGCTTTACGAACCTGACGTTGTTGTCGTTTCGGACATCCTCATCCTTACATCGCTGAAGGATTGTGACAATCGTGTTCACCGCCGCGTCTTCAAACCACGACTCACAACGGGACTCAATAACGGCCACTACCTTGAAGTTCCTCAGAAAGAACCTCTGAAGCTCATACCCATAGGCAACGTCGAGCCATGCGTTGGAGGTCACGATCCCCATCCTTGCGTTGTTGCTGAGATGGCTTGCGGCGTGAAAAAACAGGTACGCGTAGATATCGGCCTGCCCCGACAGCCTTACATCCCCGTTGTTAAATAGCCCTGGATAGTCCGCCTTCCAGTCGTCAAACAGCGCCTTCGCGAGCGTATCCTTGTAGCCCCTGATCCGCTTTTCAATGAGCTCCTGCCTTATGTAGGGAAAGTTACCCACGATGGCGTCAAAGGGCGGTATTGGCTCGTCAATCGTAAAGTCAGACCCGATAGCCGGTCTTGGAGGTGGAAATTTCTGTATGTCACCGGTCTTGACCTCAAAGAAGTCCCTCGAAATCACGCGCGGGAAGTTTGCGTAGTCCTCGATCCTCTGCCTGTAGAGATTGATTGTGGCAAGTTCGGCGGGGAAGCGCGCTATATCGACCCCCCATATCTGACTGAGCAGCCTTTTGTGGTCTCTCTCTCCGAAGTGTGTAAGCCTGTCGTAGGCCCTGATAAGGAATGTCCCTGTGCCGCAGGTGGGGTCTAAGACCCTGTCTGTCTTGGAGCGGACACAAAAGGCCGTTATGAGGTCTACGAGTTCCTCGTTTGTAAAATACTGTCCCAGGGTGTGTCTCTCCTGTGGTGGGATCAGTTTTTCAAAGACGTTGCCCACCACGTCCTGAGGCATACGCGAAAAGTTGTATCTATTGAGGTCTGTAACGAGGTTGACCAGTGTTTCAGCGCCATCCTGTGGAAATGGTGTCCTGTCAGAAAAGTCATCCTCAAACACCGCCTGGTAGTCTATCCCCCTTGCTATCTCGAAATATCCCCTGAATTGGGAGTCTATCGTGGTTGCCTCATCTGGATGCAGGACGAGCTTAGGTATATCCGCACGGAATCGGCACAAGGTGAGGTAAAAGAGTATCTTTCCAAGGAGCCTGTATATAATCTGCCTTGAGACGGTCTCAAAGAAGGCATCACCCGCCTCATACGCAGCAATGCCCTGCTTGACCGCCCAATCAAACAACCCCTCCCTGAAGGCTGTGCCCTTGCCGATCTCTGTTATCAATGCCATGTGCATAAGCGGTCTGAGCGTCTTTACGGCCTCCGATAGCTCGTAGACAAAGTATATGGAGTCAACGTCAACGAGGTGGAGGTGTCCCTCTCTCTTAAGGGTTGCGAGGTCGTTTAATATCTCCCTTGCCTTTGCCCTCAAGAGTAGCCTCCTGGATTCCACCCAGAGGTCATCTGGGGTTGTTATCTGGGCCACCGGGTCGTAGGTCTTCAGCCTGTGTTCTTTGGCCACCTTCTGGGGTGACAGCGGGGTTCTCCAGATGACGGCCTCAACCATGTTCCATGTGACAAAGTAATCTGCGTGCATTGTCCTGGCCTTTTGTGCGGCGTTTTCAAGCAGTTCCTGGTCATCAACGGCCGTGGAGGGCGTCTTTAGCTCCCAGCCGCAAAAGCCCTGTTGCCCCTGTCTGTTTAGCCAGACCATGACATCAGGGAAACGTGTCTTATCCTCTGAGTCCCTCAGAGACGCCTCCGAGGATGCCCCCTCAAAGGGAGTGTCCGCGCTGTCCCCCAAAAACTCGTTAAGCCACGACACCACTTGGCTCGTGAACTCCCGCTCGTTAGATTTAAACTCTGTCATCGTAAAGAAGAAGAAAAGAGAAGAAGAAAGGAGGGCGGCTCCGCCCCCTCCTTAGACCTCCCCTGCAAGGGGACAAGTCCCCTTGACCCCTTCCTTGCGGAGGCTTGGGGGTAATTCGTGTCGGAATGTTCCATGCTCTTTATATCTTGTTCACAGCACATCACTCCTTTATTATACTGTATGGCAGCCGGAAACTAAAGACGTCCTAAAAAAACTTGACAATGGTATCGCTAAATGTGGTATAGTGTGAGATATGATGTTTATAGGTCAGGAGGTTATTTTTTATGCTGGTTCTTTATGTTGAGAATTTCAGGGGGTTTACAAAGCAGTATATACCGTTGAAGGATGTGAACTTTTTCCTCGGAGAGAACAGCACCGGAAAGACTTCCATACTTGCCTTAATCAAACTTTTTTCTTCCCCTGATTTTTGGCTTAATCAAAATTTTAACGCTGAAGAGCATCAGTTTGGTAACTACGGAGACATTGCAAGTGTTAATGCTAAAGATATTAATTATTTTCGGATAGGCTTAATATATTATACAGAACAACAATCAGAAGATAAAGCCACTGAGGCTTATATGTCCTTAATGGAGTTTCGTGAGGGTGATGGAGTCCCTGCAATTTATAAATATTGTTACACAAAAGATTCAAGTGTTTTCCACGTTTTCTTTACTGACAATACTATAAAATACATGACTACTGAGATTGAATATGGCAAAGAACCAGTTAAAGCAATCAAGCAGGTTTTTGAATCTTGCTTGGTAACAGAATTCAACGATGCAAAGTTGAAAGAGTTGAAGGGCTCTTTTCCTCCGTATGGTAAGGTGCCTCTACGAATTATTGCTACTATCATTGCCTATGAACATATAAAAGGAAAAAAGCAAACTAAAAGATCAGATTATCCCTTACAAGACATATTATACACACCTGATTTTATGGAAAATGTTGTATGGATTGCACCTATGAGAAGCAAACCAAAGAGAACTTACGACCAGTATATTGATGAGTTTTCTTCTGAAGGCGATCATACACCATTTTTGATAAGGAAAAAACTTAAAGACAAAAACACCGAACAGTCTCAAAAATTTATTAACTCTATTAAAAAATATGGCGAAGAGAGTGGTTTGTTTAAGGATATTGAAATAAACAACTTAGGAAATCATCCTGCTTCACCATTTGAACTCAAGATTGTAACTGAAGATAAATCACTAAATATTTGCAATGTAGGTTACGGGGTAAGTCAATCTTTGCCAATTTTAACAGAGCTATTCAAAGACGAAGAAAATGATTGGTATGCAATCCAGCAGCCGGAGGTTCATCTTCACCCTCGTGCGCAGGCGGCGCTTGGCGATGTCTTCTTTAACCTCGCTCTAAAAGAGAAAAAGCGCTTTTTCATTGAAACCCACAGCGACTTTATCGTTGACCGTTTTCGTCTCAACGTCAACAAAGCTAACAAGGACAAGGATTCCGGCGTAGAGTCGCAGGTACTTTTCTTTGAGCAAAGAGATGGCCTCAATATCGTATATCCAATAGAGATTCTGCCTAACGGTAAATACCAGGATGGTATGCCGGAGTCATTTTACAGCTTTTTCATAAAAGAAGACCTCTCAATTTTGAGATTAAGCTAATGTGCATCGTAATTGACACAAATTGCATAAGTTGTGTCTTTGATGAGGACAACGATGAACATCATGACTTTGAGCCTGTCTACAAATGGCTCAGATACGGCAAGGGGAAGATCGTTTATGGCGGTTCAACATACGCGGGTGAATTGCAAAAGATAACTGCCAGACGGAATTTCTTAAAGGGATTTGAGAAGGCTGATAAGATTGTCTATATCGACGATGCCGATGTTGACAACAAGGAAGAGGAATACAAAGCCCACGTTAATCGTGATTTTGACGACCCGCATATTGTCGCCATTGTTGCCGTAAGCGGCGTAAAGTTAGTGTGTACAAAGGACAAGCGCGCCATCCCATTTCTGAAAAACAAACAATTCTATAAAAAGGGCAAATCCCCCAAGATTTACACATCAAAGAAGAACGCCGACCTCCTTTGCGACGATAACATCGCCGAGCGTTGTAAACCTGCACATCGGCTTAACAAAACCATGTTGGATGCTTTTCTAACATACTGACTGCATATCAGCCGTCAAAGCACTCTATTTATTGAGTCAGGAGGACTGGTCTCCTTGACCCCATAAAAGTACATATTTGGCATTGGCTGGTGTGCTGACATTGAGGATCATGGTGATGGCATCCTCTGTGGGGTCTGTGTAGTAATCTTTTCGCACGGAGAGGCGTTTGAATCCAAAGCGCTCGTAGAGCCTCATGGCAAGCTCGTTTGACCTCCTTACCTCAAGCAGCACCTTTTCACAGGACATGGCATGTAGCGCCTTTAGGGTGTGATCAATGAGCAGGGTGGCCACATTTTGACGTCTAAGCCCGGGGTGTACGGCCAGTTTTAAGATATACGCCAAGTCAAGCAGCGCATGTACACAGATATAGCCTATGACACTATCTGCCTTGGAGGCAACCATAGAGATGGCGATGTCGCTATCTAACTCATACGCAAATGACCTCCGGCTCCACGCAACGGTAAACGACCTCTCTTCTATCCAGAGGACCTCCGCGAGGTCATCTGCCGTCATCTGGCGGATGGTTACATCCATATCGCTCCTCTGCCTGTGATTTCTTGAGGTAAATGGGGCTTAGTTCTTCAATACGACATATTTCCCCTGCCTTTAACCTCTCCAGGGCCAGGAGTCCAACGTTCAGGGGTGAAACGTGTGCCTGTCCCAGTATGGCGTTATCGCCGAGTTGGTTGCATATGACATCCCTGTAGGGGATGATCGCCCCGCCGGTAAACACAATCTTTCCGAGTGTAAGGCCATCCAGTAGTTCGTCTATATTGTAGAGTCCCGGATCAACTAGGGTGGAGAGGCAGTTGTTGTGCCACTGAAAGACGGTTGCGTAGACCTCGTCCTTTTTGGCCTCAAGGATGGCACACACGGGATAGCTACAATAGCGATAGTTGTACGACAGCGCCTCAAAGGTGGGCAGCGCCAGGACAGGTTTACCGGTTGCAAAGGCGAGCCCCTTTATCGTGCTGAGGCCAACCCTCAAGCCCGTAAACGACCCCGGCCCCACTGTCAGGGCAAAGGCCTCAACGTCGCCGATCTGGCATCCCTCGGATACCAAGAGAGAGTCGATAGCTGGCATGAGGCGCTCTGAAAAGGTCTTTTTCTTTCTCTGTACGCTGATCACGACCTCACCCACAAGCCCCGTCTCCGAGTCAACTAACGCTGCGCCCCCCACATCAGCCGACGTATCAATCGATAGTATCCTCATAAGAAAGAAGGAGGGCGGCTCCGCCCCCTCCTCAGACCTCCCCTGCAAGGGGGCCAGCCCCCTTGACCCCATAATTACTCAATCCTGATACTATAAAAACCTATGTCCAATTACTTTACAATCTTTCAATCAATCCTTAATATATACAATTACTATATTGGGATAGTCAGTGCGGATTGGTCGGGTTTTTTATTTATATAGAATTGCTGGGAGATGCTCAGGACGTTACTGACGAGCCAGTAGAGGACCAGACCGGAGGGGAAGTTAAGAAACATAAAAGTAAAGACGATAGGCATAAACATCATAATCTTGTTTTGCATGGGGTCCATGCTTGTGGGGGTCATCCTCTGTTGTATCAACATGGTGATACCCATGATGATGGGCATGATGTAGTATGGGTCTTTGGTGGAGAGGTCATGTATCCAGAGCATAAATGGAGCTCCTCTTAGCTCTATTGACACCAGTAGGACCTTGTACAGGGCGAAAAACACGGGTATCTGGATCAGGATTGGCAGGCAACCTCCCATTGGGTTGACCTTGTGTTTTTTGTAGAGCTCCATTATCTCTCGTTGCATCCTTTGGGGGTCTTTCTTGTTTCGTTCCCGTATGTCGTTCATAAGCGGCTGGATCTTTTGGAGTTTTTTCATAGACCTCTGTCCCTTGCTTATCAACGGGATGAAGGGGACCCTTATGATGAGGGTCAACAGGATGATAGACCAACCGTAGTTGCCTATAAAGCCGTTAATGTACAAGAGTATCCAGAACAGGGGTCTTGCGATGAAGGAGAAGAAGCCGAAGTCCACCACATGCTCCAGGGATACGTTTAATGCCTTAAGGATGTCGTATTTTTTGGGTCCGGCGTAGAGCAGATACTCATTGACGGGCTGAGAGGCCTTGATGCCAACGAGCATTTTTTCGTCCTTCTTCCATACCAGCGACTCCACTGGCCGTGTCAGTGGCACTATGGCGCCCACGAAGTACTTGTTTTCGGTAGCGATCCACTTTATATTACCGGTGTGTGCCAGGGCGGCGTCCATTTTCTTGTCCGCCTTGATTTCGATCCTGTCCATGTCCTGGAGGATCACTGGCCCCAGGTGTGCCCCGTAGCTGACTGCGCTGTCGTCGTAGAAGTCGCTGCCCAGCGTTACGTAATAGGGGTCAAGGCCACTGACCTCGTCCTTGAGGTCTATCTTGTAGCTATTGCCATATAACGTATAGGTCCTTGTGATGTGCCTGTTGTCCTTGGCAAACTCGAAGGTTACCTTTTTTGTCTCAGTTGTGTTGATGCTGCCGCCGTCCGAGGCCGTTGTAAAGCCAAGCGGTAACAGCGTGATTGGATTGATGGCGGAGGTTGAGGCGTCTTTATCGCCCGTGTGGCCTGCACCCTGTTCCCTGGTGCCGATTGTCATGGCAGGGACTAAGGCCTCGGCCTTAAAGAGTGATATCTCGTTATTGTTGCCTTCCTTATAGTCCTTTAGCTTAAGTGACTTGATCACCCCTCCCCTTGAAGATAGTGTTGCCGTATATAGCTGTGTCTGCACGGTGATCAGCCTTTCCTCTTCCGACACTACTGGTGTTGCTGGGGCTGTTGCCGACTGTTGAGTCTGTCCTTTTGTCGCTGGTGCAGCCGCACCCTGGGGGGGCTTGGTCGTATCTGCCGCAGGGGGGGAAGACGTAACAGGGGGTAGCTTATTATCCCTGGAGGACTGTGTCTGAGGGGGAGGCGGCATGTTTTTAAGCCTTGGTTTTACATAGAGGGTCTGAAATATAATCAGTACAAACACCGACAATGCCACTGCAATTAACGCTCTTTTTTCCATATCAAAATGTTTCGCTCTTTATCGTCTCGATTATTTTAGTAGTTCGTTATCAATAGGGGGGGTCGTAGCCGCCGCTATTAAACGGATTGCAACGCACTATCCTGTACGCTGCCTTTGCGGAGCCCTTAAGGACTCCAAACCTCTCAATTGCCCCAATGGCGTAGGCCGAACAACTCGGTTCAAACCGGCAGCTCTGAGGAAACAACGGAGATAGGACATACTTGTAAGCCTTGACCATAAATATCATTACTCGTTTCATGGCTCAAATTCCGACACTACATAACTTTTTTGGCGCCTGACTATCATTTCTGATTGCTGGTTCTCTGTTTTCCGGCAATCCTGCCAAAGAAAACACCCATCTCCCTGCACAGGTCAATGTAAGCGATATTGCTTATCCCCTGCCGTGCCACAAAGACCACATCATATCCGCTGCTCATGTCTCTAAGATGCTCTACCGCCACAACCGACAGATAGTTGCCTAATTCCCTCCTGAAGGCCTCGCGCAACCGCCGCTTAACCCTGTTACGCACAACCGCATTGCCTATGCGCTTACTAACGGCCAGCCCAATCCTCCAGTCTTGCGTGCCAACCTTCCGGTGGGGCACATAGCATAACTTAAAGCTCTTTGAGGACAGGTGTCTGCCAATAGAGAAGACCTTCTTAAACTCGTAGCCCTTCTTTATACTGCCAAGACCCTGCGTCCCTTTGCCCTTCTCCTTTTAATAATATTTCGCCCGGACCTCGTGCTCATTCTATTTAGGAATCCATGCTTCCGCCTTCTCTTGATCTTGTGCGGATGATACGTTGTATAAGCTCCACCCATATTTCTTTTTTCCCTCTAATTTAAGTTTATTTTTCCACAAAGGATTATAATACCAGCTATCTTTATGTTTTGTCAAGTTTTTTTTAGGTTGGGGTGCATAAGAAAATCATGGGGCGATTTTTGGCGGCTGAGAGGAGATCGGCATCTTCCTCACGGTGGTAGTCTGAGCCGCCCCCCTTTTTTCTTCTTATTCTATCTCTATCGAGCCGGAGAAGACCCTCGTGGCTGGCCCGACCATGTAGACGTGCGAATCGGGCTGCCAGTCGATGCGGAGCTGACCGCCTCTGAGATGTATCGTGACCGCCCTGCCAGTGAGACCTTTAAGGCTGGTTGCCACGGCCACGGCACAGGCCCCGGTGCCACAGGCAAGGGTCTCGCCGGCGCCTCGCTCCCAGAGGCGCACCTTGACCTCGCTGCGGTTTATAATCTCTATGAACTCGACGTTGGTCCTGTTTGGAAAGAGCTTGTGGGTCTCAATTAATGGGCCATATTGGTCAACCGGGAAGCTATCGACGTCTTGCGTAAAGATTACCGTATGGGGGTTGCCCATTGAGACGTGCGTTATCTCAAACACCCTGTCTGCGACCTCTAACCGGTAATCGATGACCCCACTGACGGAGTCCACCGTTATAGAGCTTGTCTCTAACTGGGGGATGCCCATGTCAACGCGGATGAGGTCGCCTGCGCGTTGGGGTCTGATCACACCGGCAAGGGTCTCGATTGCCAGGGTGTCGTTGACTGAGAGGCCTGTATCCCATATGTATTTTGCCAGGCACCTGATGCCGTTGCCGCACATCTCGACCCTGGAGCCGTCTGAGTTATATATCGCCATCTGGAAGTCGTAACCAACCGATGATGGCAAGAGCAAGAGCATCTGGTCAGCCCCAATGCCAAAACGCCTGTTGCACAGTTTTGGTGCCAGCAACTGCCAGTCCTGATCGCTGAGGGCCTGCAACTGTGCCTGGCTTATGCAGTCCACGAGGATGAAGTCGTTGCCAATCCCGTGCATCTTGACAAAGTCTATCTTCATGACAACTGTCGTTAGGTCTTTGGGGCCTGGAGGAAGTCCGGTACGACCTCGTGTTTCATCAGGTCGTCAAAGGACTCGCGTCTGCACACGAGGTAGTGCTTATCGTCCTTTACGAGGACCTCGGCTGCCCTGGGTCTGCTGTTGTAGTTTGAGCTCATGGAGTACCCGTAGGCCCCAGCGCTCATAATGGCGGCATGTTCCCCGGGGGCCAGCGACTGTATCTCCCTGTCCTTGCCCAGGAAATCACCAGACTCACAGATGGGACCAACCACGTCGGCAAAGACGAGCTTGCGCTTGCGCTTTTGCACCGGCATGATGTGATGATACGCCCCATACATGGCAGGCCGTGCCAGGTCGTTCATACCGGCATCAACGATCATAAATTCCCTGTCGTGTCCCTTCTTGATGTACAGGACCTTGGTCAGGAGGATGCCAGCGTTACCAACCAGTGTCCTTCCTGGCTCCATTACCACCGTTATATCCCTGTCCTTTAGGATCGGTATTATCTTATCGGCAAGTTCCGAGGGGTGAGGGGGTATCTCATCGAGGTATTGTATGCCTAGTCCACCACCAATATCGAGGTACTTGACGCCGATGCCCTCCTCCTTGAGCGAATCTATGAGGGCAACAAGACGATTGAGCGAGTCCAGAAACGGCGCCAGACTGATTATCTGTGAACCGATGTGCTTGTGTATGCCAATCACGGAGATGTTCTTCAGCTTACTGGCCTGCTTATAGGACTCAAGTGCCTGCTTGAAGGGGATACCGAACTTGTTCTCCTTTAACCCGGTTGATATGTAGGGATGGGTGCCGGGGTCTATATCTGGATTTACGCGCAACGCTACCGGGGCCTTAACCCCAAGCTCTCCGGCTATCCTATCAATGACTGCAAGCTCCTGCTCAGACTCCACGTTGAACATCAGGATACCCTCCGACATGGCATAGCGAATTTCGTCTTCCTTTTTACCGACGCCGGCATAGACGATGCGTCCCGGGGGAATGCCCGCCTTTCTTGCCCTGTAGAGCTCACCACCTGAGACGATGTCTGCCCCCCCGCCCATCTCTCCAAATATCCGAAGGACGCTGCCGTTGGAGTTTGCCTTTAAGGCAAAGCACACAATGTGAGGGATATCCTTAAAGGACTCGTCGTAGGCCCTAAAATGCCTCAGCAGGGTGTTGTAGCTGTAGACATAGAGAGGCGTGCCGTACTGTTGCACAAGCGTTGTTACTGGTACGTCCTCCGCATACAAGAGGTTATTTTTATATGTAAAATAATGCACGTACACTCCTTACCTTTCAATTTTAGGTATATGATATAACATTTGAGATCAATTTGCAATTCATTATTTTTTTTGCACCGATAATTTTTTCACGGTAGAATAAATTACCCGTGGGGGGGACTAAACCCCCCTAACTGTTTCCATGTCTACTTCTGGTCTGCGTGCCCATGTCTGACGACCCTGAATGTGGCCGATACGACGTCTACCTCGTATATATCGAAGTTGTCCTCGAGTGAGAAGCCCTCGTGGTGGATAGCAAAGTTAAGGGACAGCGACCCCTCCGCTGCGCTGTAGACGCGATGAAAGACTCCCGGTTGCCAGGCAAGCATAGCGGGGCCTTCGTAGATCAGTTTGCCATCTTTTTTGACGCTGTCTGTGCTTACCTCGATGGCCTCAACCCTGCCGTGTTTAGGTGTGTACAGTTGTGTAATCCTGGCCCCCTTGAACACCAGGAGGTTGTCCGTCTGGGCCTTGTGGTAATACCACAGAGACCGATAATCCCCCTCTATGGTGGGAGACTGGGCGTTTGGCCCGTGCTCGACCCTGTCAACGGAATCAATCCGAGGCAGCCTCTGCAACGGGAGCATGTGAAACCTGACCTGCGGCGTGTTCCTAAACTCGCGCAACGGGATTATCTCGTAAAGCCCCTCTATGTGCATCTGTGTCATATTGTCTCTCCTTTTTTTTTGTATATATTATGTTATCACAAATCGTCTACATACTAAAAGGGGTAGGGGGAAATGCCTGGGATATAGGCCCAAGCGACTTTTAATTCTGTCACCCACTTGAAATCAGAAAGAACCAGAAGGAATCTTTATCCACGATTGGCATCTCTGAGGCTGTTACCTGTGAGGTTGGCATCTGTGAGGTCGGCATATATGAGGTCGGTATCTGTGAGGTGGGCACCTCTGAGATCGGCATCTGTGAAGTGGGCATTTGTTAGATTGGCACCTTTGAGGTCAGCATCTTTGAGGTTGGCATTTGTGAGGTTGGCCCCTTTGAGGTTGGCTCCTGTGAGATCGGCTCCTGTGAGGTTGGTATCTGTGAGGTTGGCACATGTGAGATTGGCGCCTGTGAAGTGGGCATCTTTGAGGTTGGCATTTGTGAGGTTGGCTCCTCTGAGGTCGGCTCCTGTGAGGTTGGCTCCTGTGAGGTTGACACATGTGAGGTTGGCTCCTGTGAAATGGGCATTTGTGAGATCGGCTCTGCTGAGATTGGCCCCTCTGAGGTCGGCTCCTGTGAGGTTGGCACCTGTGAGATCGGCATTTGTGAGGTCGGTTGCTGTGAAGTGGGTATTTGTTAGGTCGGCCAGTATTAAATTAACGCCTTTCAGGTTCAAAAACGATAGACATCTCGCTGCCAAGACGTTTTCAAACCTCTTTAACTGCCCTTTAACTCGTCTAAACCATGTCCCAAATGTCTCACTTGTGGGATGTTCAATAGCGCTAACCTTTAGGGTCATGCGGGCACAAGCATTTAAGGCCACTAGTAACGCCTCTTCTGCATTCCTTGATTGAAAGAGCATCTGGGAGAATGTGTTGACTCTGGTGATAAGTAGCTCCATTGGCATCCCATGCATTAACGCATAGCTAAACAATTTGGTGAAGCACCCTTGCCAACTCTGGACCTCTTCAATTGGGAGTAACAGTACCTCATTGAGAAGGAATGTATAGATGTATGGTGAAATGACGCTTGGACCACATATTTGGGCCCAGTGTCTAAGCGCTTCACGCTCACTCCAGCCATCCTCGGGGTCAACATCTTGCCTCCTCATTTGACAGTTTATTTTTTCCATAGCCCGAACTATGCGGCAAACGGTCAAATACTCACCAAAGCTCTTGTGTGTAAAGACAAATGTCTTGTCGCCACATTCATTCTGCCCAGACTGGCGAAAGAAGAACGCGGCAAGCAGTCGTGTAACACCGGCCTCTGCCTCTGTCATGAAATACTTAAGCTGTTTATCAAGACCGCTGTCCTTACAGAGAGTCTCTATCGCCCGTACTGTTGTTGTTCTCCCATCGCTACTCTGCCACGCTGCAAGCCCAACCTCTTCAAGCACACGTGTAAAGTCTTTGATGTCCATTGGAAATGGACGATTACCGTATTTGCGCTCATGCACTGCAGTTATCAGGTCGCTATAGATCGAATTGAGGTTGACTGCCTGTGAAAAGTTTATCTTTCCTCGCGTGTAACTTAGAGCTAACAGGTAATTCAACAGGGGTTGTGCAGTGATCTCGTCGAGGTCTCTGCGTTGCAGCTCAACAGGCATGGTTGGATATCCCTTGGCGGTTAAAGAACCATAGTTTCTCCACCAGGAATTACGCAAGTCTTGTTGCAAAATCCCTTTGGGATCGTTGTAATCTTCCTTTTTCCTGTCCTCATCAGAGATAAAATAGGGTAGAAGTGTAATAATCTGACGCTTGTGCCTAAACTCTGTCTCGTTATCCTGTACGACAAGTTCCCGCCCGCTTATAAGAATCCTGAGACAAAACTCCGTATGATTGTGTCTTTCGACTGTCCTTTCGACCTCACGTACAAAGGCCCTGGCTGTCTCAGCCGCTGCCTGACCCTGACTGGCCAACTCGTCCAGACCATCAAGGATCACTAACAGGTTAGGCTCAGGACAATCAAGGTCAAGAGGGTTCTGCACAAGTATCCTGTCAGCCTTAACAAACCGACTGATCTCCTCTGCCAAGTCCTTAGTTGCATCAATCAGGTGCAAGGGGACATAAATGACCTTTGCCGGTCCTTCGTGAGCCAACCTGGCCGCAAATATCTTAGCAAAGGTGGATTTACCGCTGCCCGGCCCGCCACTGATTATGCGGATAGCGTCTCTCTTGTCGGTGTTATGCAACCATCGTGTGATCTCTTCCTTGAGGTCAACCACAACACGACGTTGATTTTGCCTGGAGTCCCCTTCAACGTAATATGCGTTAAGTGCAATATACAGCTGATTCAAGCCAAAAGGCTCATCGAAGACCTTTTCCTCCGCATAACTCCTCAGCAGGTTGGCATACTTGCCCCACGCCAGCTCGCGATCAATGGCCTTCCTGAATGGCCCCTCCAGTGACCCCATAATTGGCCGATATGTCTCTTCATTCTTGCGCCACTCCTGATCGAGCGCCCTGACAAAATACATGGGCAGACGATTGACAATTGACTGCACCTTATTTATAGCCAGACCACAACCAACAAGCCACTGTTTGATGACGCCCTGGAGGTCCTTTAAAACTGGCAATTCAGCAGGACGATCCATAAACCTCTTGTCTATATAGACCTCCTTACTGGCAATGGCCTCACCAATCTGGTTGAGCACACCATTATAATTAACCTGAGCGGCAGCGAGCTGCTGACCGACACTCTTACCCAACAACTCTATCGCAGCCTTTGTAATGGATCGGCTGATCAACTGAAATGCTAGTTCCCCTGGCTCGGTCTTAAACCCAACCGCGGCAACTGCGTTAATAACTTCAGTAGCAACCTGCCCATTCTGTAATGTTACAGCATCAACAATGCCTCTGGATAACGCCTTCAAAAACTCTTTAAAATTAACCTTAAGCGGTTTATCCCATATTGAGCCAGGTCTTGTTACTACAACTCCAGAAATTCCATCAAGCATAATCCACTCCTCGTTATTTTTATGCTATACCTAAAGTCTACCCCCTGGTTTGAAGAAAAATCCAGTGAATTTTACTTCACATACCGTTGTATATTAAGTACTCATGTTATGCAGAGAAACAAAAAAAGGTTCAGCAGTTGAAATAATTGTGTATAAGCATACACCGTGTAATGGTAAAATGGGGTCAAGGGCACTGGTGCCCTTGCAGGGGGGTCTGAGGGGGGGCGGCGCCGCCCCCTTTTTTTTCTTCTTAGGGTTGAATGAAGCTCACGGTCATCTTTGTTGAAAGACGGTCCAGCGTTGTGGGATAAATATCTGCTCGTAGGTCATCAGGGCGAAGGTGTCCGTCATGCCGGCGATGAAGTCACACACCATCTGGTTGAGGTCTGAGCCGCTCTGCCGGGGGACTTGACCTACGACCAGCTCAGGGTGAGCGATGTAGTAGTCATAGAGGTTCTTTAATATATACCTGGCCTTGTTAAACTCCGACCTCAGAAAATCGCTCTCATAGACGCGCTCATAGAGAAAGCCCCTCAAGAGCTCAACGGCATGAAGCACCTCGCCGGACATCTTGAGACGTTGCAGGTCTACTGAGAGGGTATTGTAGACGATGTCTTTGACCATCGTGTCTATCCTCTTTGAGTGCCTGTTCCCGAGGATTGCAACGACCTCGTTGGGGATGTCTGCCTCTTTGACGGCCTCTGCCCTGAGGGCGTCGTCGAGGTCGTGGTTTACATAGGCTATGACGTCGGAGACACGGACGACCTGTCCCTCGAGGGTTTCAGCGCCTTCGGTGGTGTCTGCCGGCAGGATGTTGCCCTTGCCCTTTGAGTGTTTGATAATACCGTTGCGCACCTCATGGGTGAGGTTGAGACCGCGGCCGTTTTTTTCGAGGAAGTCCACGACCCTCAGACTCTGGATGTAGTGGTCAAAACCATCCTTGTGCAGCTCCCTCAGCACGGCCTCTCCGGCGTGTCCAAAAGGGGTGTGTCCGAGGTCGTGCCCCAGGGCCACCGCCTCGGTGAGGTCCTCGTTGAGGCGCAGGGCACGGGCAATCGTGCGCGAGATCTGCGCGACCTCCAGGACGTGGGTCAGTCGGGTGCGGTAGTGGTCCCCGCGTGGGGCCAAAAAGACCTGCGTCTTATGCTTGAGGCGCCGAAACGACTTTGAGTGGATTATCCTGTCCCGATCACGCTGGAAACACGTCCGGATATCACCCTCATCCTCCTGCAGCAGTCTGCCCTTGCTGTTTACACTCAAACAGGCACGACTATGCAGGTACAGCCTCTCCCTATCCTCTATCTCTTGCCTTATCGTCATTTAAAAAAAAGAGAAAAAAAGAAAAAGGGGGGCGGCTCTGCCCCCCCCTCGACCCCCCCTGCAAGGGGACCAGTCCCCTTGACCCCATCATTCTCGATCCTTACGATCCTGTTACTCATTATTTATGTCTTTATAAATGGCCATATCAATCCTCATCTGATGTCTTATGTATATATCAACGCAAACCTTATTAAACGTGTAGTCGTCCAGCGTGCCTTTTATGGTTTCATTTATGATTAGGGCAAAGATTCCTTTGGTCTTGCTTAGTTTTTCGGCTTTTTTTTCAATGGTCCTGGATATGCTCAAGACGCTTTCCATGAGCTCATCGGTGATAACCCTGTCATAGCCTTCCCATTTAATAGTCGCCTGGAGCAATCCCTCTATGTATGCCTTGAGTTTTTTTAGCACTACGTACTCGTTGTATCTAGCGTCGTAGAGGTAGGAGTTGTCCTGGGTGAGGTAGTTGAGCGTATCGTCGAGTTCTTTGTCCAGGCGAATCAGGAGCGAAAGCCTTGAGGGCTCAACCTTGTTGCGGATGAATCTGGCCAGGGTTATGTATTTTTGTGTGTAGTCCTTGTGGGTTGTAATGCGTTTGAGCCAGTTTCTTGCTATTATCGACCTGACATGTTCGGGATACTCCTGCTGCAGGGCATCGCTTTTACCGTCTATGTAGTCAAAGGCCTCTGGATGATTACTGGCGTAATGTTTTATCTCTGCCTGGGTCAAGAGCAGCTCGTCTCTTTGGAGTTCCTTCAATTTGGTTGCTGCCTCCTTGTATGGGGCGAGTTGCGGGCTGGCAAGGCCATCGTTGATCTCAACAGGGATTATGTACCTCTGTTGGATTTCAGTGTATTGCTTGCTTTCTACAAGTAGGGAGTCGTCCTGCAATTCCTTGAGTTGTTGCACGGCCTCAACGTAGACATCGAATCTATCACTGTGCAGGCCGGCAGCTATATCTTGCGGGATGATGTATTGATCGGAGAGGGTCTTTATGTTGTCTTTCTTTATGAGGAGTGAATTTCCTTGCAGATATCGCAACTGCTCCACCCCACTTTTGTAGTGCGCGAGGTCATCACCCAAGATGTCCTGTTTCAGCCCCTGGGGCAAGGTGAAGTCAGCGGCAACTGCGGCATATTCATCCCTCTTTATAAAGCAGTTGCTATAGAGGTCGATGAGGTCTGCCTTGTTGAACAGGTCTTGTCTTATGCTTACGGGCATTATATATTTATCGGGTTGCAGCAGGACGTTAAGCGTCAGTATCCGTTGGAGTTTGCCCTCGTAGGTGGTTTCCCGTGAAAAGACCTGCGTAAGGCTTTCCAGGAGTCTGTGCATGGCGTCATCTTTCATCTGCGTGTAAGTGACGTACTGTGTGTAGTAATCAAGCAGCTTACCGCACAGAAGGCTGTCGATCACGAGACGTTCGCCGCTGGTTTCGGTGCCCTGGATTATTCGTGTTGCGTACAGGTAGAGGTTTTGCGGGGTTATCAGCTTGCCGTAAAAGGCAAACGGCAGGGACTTGTTAAACGAATAGATGACCGTCATAAGTGCAAGGTCGGGGTCAGAGTCTGAGCGTTCAAAAATCTTTTCGATCCTGAGGGCGAGGCCGAACTGATCGTTTTTAGAGAGCCATTTTGTGACATACCTCCTCTGCATACAGATGATGGCGTCTTGCCATGCGGTCTCGCTTTCTATGAAGCTCTCTAATAGCTCTGGCAGGGAATAAAACTCCCGCTCTCCCGTGGAAAATGGCACCTGATACCTCTGGTCATCCCGTTGACCACCGCCGTAGTGCTCTGCGATGTCGCGGTGGCCATCGAGCCATGCCCTGACCTGTTGATACTCCCAGCGTCTCTGTGGGTTGCGCGTCAATAGCCCTTTGAGCAACAGGGCGTAATCCTGGGGGATATCCTGTGGTATCTCGACCCCGTTTGTGGCAAGTGTGTACATTATTACGTTAGTGGCAAGGTCGCTAAAGGGGTGTCTGCCAAGGGCCAGTTCGAGGATTATCATCCCAAATGACCACCAGTCCGCCTTTGGACCCACAACGCCGGTAAAGGCCTCCGGTGCCCAGTACAGTGGCGTCCCCTTTACGGCGGTGAATTTCTTTGATTGTTCAGCGTCAATGACCGAGGAGACGCCAAAGTCGGTAAAAACCAACACCAAGGGGTCTATGTCTCTGACCAGGATGTTGGATGGCTTCAGGTCACGGTGCATGATATCGTTGTTGTGAAGCGCCCTGAGGGCCTCGGATATCTCAACGATGATGTTTCGTAAGAGGGCGTCATCTGGTTTATGCGTCAAATAATCCTTCAGAGAGCCGTATCTTGCGTATTGTTGTATTTCATACCATCGACCAGACCTCTGGTCCAGGCCGTATTCCTTGATAGATACGATGTGCTCTGGAAACATTGCGCTGAGTTGTTTGGCCTTCTTTAGTACGTCAAGTCCCGGTGTCACACCCAACCTGTACAGCTTCAGGACAAGGTCGCTTTCCCCTTGCCTGAGCAGGTATATGTCTGCCTCTGCCCCCTTGGCTGGAAACCCTTTTATGATGGTGTAGTCTTTAAACTTACGTATGGTCTGAGGGGACGCAGGTGATATCGTTGGCTGTACAGATGGCGTCTTTGGTTGTACAACAGTGCGTTCTTCGCGCAACGTCTTGCCACTCTCCACAAGGGTGACATCACCGGGGAGCTGTTGATTATCAGTAGTGTCTTGCATCATCGATAATTAACCAGCATATGAGATAAGTATAAAGGATCGAGGATTATGGGGTCAAGGGGGCTGGCCCCATTCTTTACCTTCTTGCGTGTATATACTCGAGTTTTCGAAAAATAGGCAAACAACAAGGCACTAATATTGCTTGACTGTTTTGCGACTGTTCTTTACGCAAACTCACGCAACTCCTTCTGTCTTTCACGTTTCTTTTCAGAACCCCCTGCAAGGGCACCAGTGCCCTTGACCCCTTAAAAGTGCCATGTATTTTGTAGTTAATCAAATCGAAATCTGCTATATTGGTCAAAAATGAAGAAATATTTAAAGAAAAAATGTGCAAAAACTCGTGATGATTTGGATAATGCTATTAAGGAAGCGTGTGAATTTATAGATCACAGTGATATATCAGGATGGTTTAGGCATTGTGGATATTGTATTTAATCCAATCGAAACGTGCTATATTGTATCACTAAGATCATTATATCTGTCAGGACGATGGAGCAATATAGTCAACCATTTAAAGAAGGCGGCCTAATACCCATGAAAAATTGATGCACCCGGAAGTTGCTTAAAAAGCATTGCATATGCAATAATAGAGTAGCGTTTATAGCAAGAGATACACATAATGGGGTCAAGGGGACTGGTCCCCTTGCAGGAGGGGTCTGAGGGGAGGGTGGAGCCACTCCCCTTCTCTTCCCCTAAGAGGCAAATGGAAGACAAACAGGCGATAGAAAAACAGAAGGCTTGCGCAACAGGCGGGGCTGGCGGGAGCTGCGGGTCGGGCGGGCCGGCGTCACCGATTGATTTCTTTAAGGTGTCGGTGCGAGGGATCTTTAGAAACGCGGTGATAAGCGGGGCATTGTTTTTTCTGGTGGCCGTGGCAATCCACCACATCGCTATAAAGACTCAGACGACATACCCCCTCTTCAAGGCAATAGAGTCGCTCGTAGTTTTGACGTTCTATTGCTTTGCGGGGATATTTATTGGTATGGCGTGGGGTTTAATATCCACCCTGGACACTACGGCCGGGGGACTGCACAGGAGGGTGAAGGAGGTCATAGGCCCGCTGATCACGGAGATCATCGAGAGCCTTCCCTTGGGTGACAGACTTATCTCCATAGATGTCTTTACCGGCGTTGTCGATGGTGTGGTCGAGAGGTTTTCACGGAAACACGATGGCGGGTTTAGGATACTTCCGCCTGCGATAATACTATCGAGGTTTTTCATAAGGGCGATCCTAAGATACCTGCGTGATAAGCTCATCAGGGAGTTTATCGAGACATTAAAGCAACGTGGACAGGGGCACTTAACGTTTGCCGACATAGAGGGCTTCATAAGAAACAAGATGGTTGACGTCGTTGTCGAGGGGTTTCGCTGCAGGTTAAACACGATGAGATACCTTATCAGCACGATATCGTTGGCCTTGCTGTTTGGGCCATTTGTATTGGTACTGTTACTTTAAGGTGGCGCCAATTTGAGAGGTCATAATATCAGTAAGTGCTTGACCCTCTTGAGAAACGTCAAGCTGTTTTCGTCGCTGACCGAGGACGAACTACTAAAGGTCATTGAGAAGATCAGTGTACGTCCTTTCAAGAAGGGACAAACGGTCATTCAGCAAGATGATGCCAATAACTTTATGTACGTTGTCATTGAGGGGGCGGTGAAGGTTACTCAACTGACCGAGGAGGGCAAAGAGATCGTCCTGGCCTCACGTCAGGCCGGGGAATATTTTGGCGAGTTGTCCTTGCTTGATGGCAAGACCACATCGGCCACGGTATCTGCCACCTGTGACTGTATAGTTGCCCTTATCTCCAAAGAGACCTTTCACTTATTGCTATCCTCAAGCACGAAGATCATCGATAACCTGCTACAGACGCTATGTCTGAGACTGCGTGGGATGATAGAGACCATCCAGATGCTAAACCACAACAACGCCTCTAAACGGCTCAGGTTGTACTTCGAGCAACTATCAAGAGAGTTCGGCCAAAAGGCAGACAATGGCGTGATCATACGCAAGAAACTCACCCAGCAAGAGATAGCAGACAGCACAGGCCTCGCCCGCCAGACGGTTACCGAAATCATGAACGACTGGAAAAGAAAAGAGGAGATAGAGATACTTCAAGGGAAGTCGATCCTCCTCACCCACAAGTTTATTCAAGATTCCTTAGTGTGAAGGCTGAAGGAGGGGTGTCGATACACCTGGCGTATAAAGGGGCACACGGGCACACACACCTCCTTCTTGACATTACTTATGCTGTGGCTTCGATTCTAAAGGAAACCTCGGCCTTTACTCTGAATACGTCTACGCTGCCGTCTTCCTTCATCTTTACGTCAAATTCCGTTACAAGGATGCGTGTGATGTGCCTTAAGCTCGCCTGGGCCTCTTTGATGAGATGTGTGGTTGCCTCTTCCCAACTAACCGGTGATTGTCCTACCAAAATTACAACCTTCGATACCATACTTACCTCCTTTTAAGGTCTGTAGATATTTACAAGATATAACCCCTCACCCTATAGCTATATACTATATTACATAAAGATTGCTACATAAGTCAACCAAAAAAAAAGAATCAGCGATTCAGAGGATAGTACTACCAAGGCAACACAAAAATCTTTTAAACATAGCTTTGGTGTGCATCTTTTTTCTTGTGACAAAACTTGTCAAATAGATGCTTGTTGTTGCAACCTATGTTTTTTATTTTACTCCCTCCTCTTTTTAGTATCTTAAAAGGTTAGCCCTGATTTATTAACGGTGGGCAGGGTATCCCACTAATATCTATCCAAAACGGATTTGTATCCTGTGGTTTAGCACATACCTAAGATCTTTCATATCCAAATGACCTCGTAATTCTCCTAACATCATTTCCCAAATGTGTTTGATAGTACATTTTTTTTCGAGTAGAGGTCTAAAGAGTGAACCTAACTCAAATAGTTGATTGATCATGTGGGCAATCTGCATACATTGATAGTAGTTCTTCAATGCCTGCAGAGAGGTACGGCTGTACTTGTGATTTAAGCCGTAACCATTGTTTTTTTGGGTGTTAAACCCTTCGTTCTCTATCTTCCACCTCGTACGACCATGAGATGTCATCTCTGATACATTTTTCTCATTAACCTTCAAATCACTTATGTGGACAAACCTATGCTTCTCCTTTTTGCCTTCCTCAACACATTCAAACCAATTTATTAGATATCCGTTGTAGTCTATAGAGCCTACGCATAAACTACAAAATCATTATGTGCCAAAGGCTTCAATGCG
>JADFXD010000042.1 GCA_015233725.1 Nitrospirota bacterium
TGGGACTCAGCGACGTGACGGTCTTTTTAAACGGTATACATCACAGGACGGGGCTGATTACGTATCATGGCAACAATGTCCGTCTTGGCGTACAGGATAAGCCAAGTGATTATGATAAGGAGGAGCTTATTGACAGGCTATGTCGTGGCAAGACTGGCGACATCAGGGCGTTTAGGCAACGCACCACCATCCGCGGGGGAGTGGGTGTGGGCAGGTTGCTTGGGGGCAATCTGAGGTGTCTATTGAAGTTGCTTGACACTGGATTCTGGCCGGACTTTACCGATTCAATCCTGTTTATCGAGTCCTATCGCATAACGCCGGAGAGCTGTCTGAGGTACTTCGAAGCGCTAAGGCAGAGGGGCGTCTTTGAGGGGGTTAGGGGGTGCCTCGTAGGGTTTAACTACAGTATGCAGGTAACAAATCCTCAGATGCAGCAGATGGAGACACTCCTGGCCGAGTTTACAAGCAACTATGACTTCCCGATCCTGAAGGTCGAGGACTTTGGCCATTTTTGCCCAAACACGGTACTGCCCGTAGGCGGCGTCGTAGAGTTGGATGCCAATACAGGCCGAGTGAGGATTAATGAGGATTGAATGGGTGCATGGACAAATATTTCAAATGTAGGATTGAGAATTATGGGGTCAAGGGGACTGGTCCCCTTGCAGGGGAGTCAAGGGGGGACGGAGTCGCCCCCTTGTGGGGGGCCAGGGGGCAAAGCCCCCAATTCTTCTTCTTCTTTCTTTGTCTTCTCTTCTTCTTGTTACTGAGGGACTATGATGGTGAACGTGGCGCCGTCTGTGGTATTTGTTGCGGTTATTGAGCCATTCATGTGTTCTTCGATTATCATTTTTGACATGTAGAGTCCGATGCCGGTGCCTTTACCTTCCATCTTGGTTGTAAAGTATGGCTCGAATATCCTATCCATAATATCAGGTGCGATACCCCCGGCATTGTCTGTGATGGTGACCACAGAACCCTGGTTATCCTCATAAAAAGCGATAGTTATCTTTCCTGCTGTTATCTTTTTTTCCAAGATTGCGTCTTTAGCGTTATTCATGATATTTAAGATTACCTGTGAATATTCATTGGAGAATCCAGTTATAAAGATATTGTCATTATCGATAAGCGTAACATTAATATTATGAAACTTAAAACTTGGTTCAACAATAGCGAGTGTCTCAGCAATAATGTTCTTTACGGAAAACAATACTTTTTCCTTACTATGTTTAAAGAAATTTCTGAAATCGTCTATAGTGGTTGACATTTTCAAGATAATGGCTGTAGCGTCTTTGAATAAGTTGTTCAGTAATTCCGGATCACCTTCCTCGATATGGCAAACGTCCTCTATGTTGAAGAGCATGATATTGAGGGCGTTTAGTGGTTGTCTCCACTGGTGTGCTATGTAACTGACCATCTCACCCATAGAGGCCAATCTGGACTGTTGAAACATGATAGTGTCTTTTTGCCTGTTTTTATCAACCTCCTCTTTGATCTTTCTCTCCAGATCAAGATTGATGTTCCTTATTTCCTCCTGTTGCAATTTCAGTATCATTTCAGTATTTTTTAGTCCTGTTATCTTCCTGCCATACAGGTTGACATGACAGTATTCTTTAATTGGAACTACAGAGAAGAGAAAGGTGTCGTCCGAGGCAATGATCTCAATATCATCGGATATCCCGGTTTCAAGGGAACTCTCAATAATCTCGTGCATGTAGGGTGGTAAGTTGTCAGTGATACCCCATTTGCCTAAAAAATCGAATCCAGATTGATTGGAATAAAGAATCCTGGCGTCTCTGCTTATCTGCATGACAGGATTTGGGTTTTCAGCAGGAAATTTAGCAACACTCTTAAGCTCATCTTCGGCCTTCTTCTTATCTGTCATATCCCTTCCGCTTACTACGACGCCAGCGACGACACCATTTTTGTCATAATGCGGGTAGTAGTATACATCCATATACCTCTTGCCCATAGATGCGACATCAAACCATGCCTGATAGTTGACAACCTCACCTGATAGACACCTGTCAAGTATAGGCTTCACAGAGTCATAAAACACCTTGCTTCCCCAAAGCTCCTCAACCGAATGACCTATAATCTCATCTTTGCTGCGGTTATGGACAACTGAATGCGTTTTATTAACGGCCCTGTATACATAATTTCTATCAATCAGAGAGATTTGTTCTTTAGAGGCCGAGACTATATCTTCATATTGCCTTAAGGTTTCCTCGTAGCGTTTTTGTTCTGTTATGTCTTTAGATACTCCAAGCAGGTATATTATATTTCCGTTGTCATCCTTTATCAAACTAACGTTAAGCCACACATCAATTGTTGTAGCATCTTTTCTCTTGGCCTTCAGTTCACCGCTCCAGAGGCCATCTCTTAAAACGGTTGGAATTATCACTTGTTCAGCAATCGTGGGGTCATCGTTGAGATCGCTTGAGCTCATACCTGAGATCTCTTCAACACTGTAACCTAGCATGTTTGCTACCGCTTTATTTGAGTAAAATACCTTACCATCAAGGTCTACCAATTGAATCCCGTCCAGGGCGGCCTCCACTGCCTGTAGAAAGAGCGTTGCCTTTTTCTCCTGCCTCCTCTTCTCTGTAATGTCAATAGCAAATATGGCGATACTAATGACATTGCCTTTTTTATCAAATACCGGATAGAAATTCTGACTAAAGCGACGACCATTACGTGTGTCTTCATTCTCGACAGGAGTTTTTTCATTTATTACCCTGTTTGCTATTTGTTTCCTTGACATTGCTATATCATGAGGAAAAAATTCAAAGAGATTTCGACCAATCATTGCATTGGGTGTCCTACCAATCCTTCTGGCGCCTGTCTCATTTATTGTAAGGACAATCCCATCTTTCGTTATCAGAAGAACAGACTCCGTGATGGCATTCATTAGCGCCAGGAGAGTATTCTGGCTATCTCTTAATTCAGCATCTCTCTCTATCACCTGGACTGTACGTTCAGCGACTACCTCCTCAAGATGGGCCTTATATATCCCAATTTCAAGTTCAAGTTGCTTTTTATTGGTTATTTCCTCTTTTATAGCGACATAATTAATGACATCCCCGTCATTACTAATCAGGGGGAAGATGAACGTCGATTCCCAGTACAAATCTCCGTTTTTCTTTTTATTTAACATCTCTCCTTTCCATGTGTCTCCAGAGAGTATTGTATTCCACAACTTTTGATAAAATTCTTTTGTATGCCTGCCTGACTTCAACATACTGGGGGTTTTTCCAATGACTTCCTCGTGTGTGTATCCTGATATCTCTGTGAATCTCTGGTTTATATACTCTATATTAGATTCTGTATCGGTTATTACTATACTGTCGGGGCTTTGTTGGACTATTTGGTAAAACTTCATGAATTTGTCGGATTCAATCTTCAAGGCATTGCGTAGGGCAGCCAGTTCGGTAAACAGCTTTCTGATTTGAGCGGTAATGAATACTAGTTCGTCGCCTTTATGGTCAGTATATAAATCGATACCAAACTCCTCTTTGGATGTTTTATATAGTGATAAGGCGATCTTGTTAATGACTCTTGAGAATATATAAGCAACCAATGAAAAAGACAATATAAACGCCAGGGCAGTCAAAGCCACCTGTTTTCTGTTTCTATCAACCATGTCCCTTAAATCGGTTTTTATGTCGTCTTTGTTCTTGAGGGATAGAAAGGCGAGCCTTATACCGTTCTGTGAGATATCTGGCAAGTGTCTTCGTATGATAATGTAATCATTGGTAAGCTCGTTCACTTTTATCCCCACCGGCAATATATCGGGTTGATTTGACGCTATGACGGTAGAACTACCTTCATCCTCCAGTGCATGGATACTGTCGTGTGGATGTATCATATATGATCTCTTCATAATACTATTATCTATCCTGGATAATAATAATATGTAAGCAAAGAAATTGCCTTTTTTATCAACAGCGCGTTTTTTTAATATTAAAAAAGGTTCATTGTTAATTTTAGATATAAATAGCTTATCAAATATGGCATACTTGGACACCTGTTCTACTAAGTTAGGTATAACAGGTTTTCCAAACATAGTAAGTTTTTTTACTATTTGCCCATTTGAATCAACTAACAGGATATACTTGAATTCTAAAGTAGGTTCGAGATCCGATTCATCCAAAAAAGAACTATAGTGGATAAGTTTAGTAAACATTTCAACCTGTTTCATATAAACGACCAACCTTTCCATATCCTCTTCCGTCTCAGAGTTCATTCGTTCAAGTATAGAGGTCGTATATAGGGCTACTTTTCTTGTGGTGTGAATATAGTCCATAACAGACCATATAACAACACCCAGCACGATTGACAAGACAAAGGCCTTTATTGTAAGCGAGGTACGGTTGCGAAGATATCTAATAATGCCGCTAAACGATTTCCAACTATCCATTGCTAAAAGGGAAAAAAGGGGGGCGGCTCCGCCCCCCCCTCAGACCCCCCCTGCAAGGGGGCCAGCCCCCTTGACCCCATAAACACTCATCCTAATGTTATTAATCTTATGTCCAACCTAGAAACAAACCTGATTTCTACCAGCGCGTTTTGCCTCATAGAGAAGGGCGTCAGCGCGATTTAGAAAGTCGTTTTCTGTCTCGGCATTTGTATATGTTACTACACCGAAACTGCTTGTAATCTTGATCCCGCACATGTTTTGGGCTTCAATGTCTGCTCGTAGGCGTTGTGCGATCGTAACGGCGGCATCCAGGTTAATGTGGGGCATCAGGATAACAAACTCCTCTCCACCCCATCTTGCCAGTACATCCTGGTCGCGGATTTGTTCGGATACGAGTTTGGCCATTTCCTTTAAAACGCAGTCTCCCAGGAGATGTCCATAGTTGTCATTGACTACCTTAAAGTGATCTATATCAAAGAAAATCAAGGACAGAGGATACTCATAACGTTGTCTGTTATTTATATGCATCAATAGGGTTTTATTAAAATATCTCTTATTATACAGGCCCGTCAACTCGTCTGTTATGGTTGTACTTTCCAGTTCCTTTATCTTATTTTCATAGTGTTCAACGTCGTGTAAAGAAAACACGTATGTCTCAGTCTCAGGGAGGTGGGCGTATGTCAGGATATACGATCTGGAGGAGGCATTATCCTTGGAGGTATCTATAGAGACTATTGTTTTGTCTTCTTTATGCTCTTTCAGATAGTTTATTAGATTCATTGCCCCTGTAGCAACATCGCAATATTTCGTGTTTACGGATAAAATATCCTCCAGGGATTTATATTTCCTCTGAAATTCCTCTATGGAATTACAATTCATGTATTTTAAAAAAGGGAAGTTAGCAAACTCCAACCTTGCGTTCCTCGTCGTAAAGATAAAATTTGGTAGTGAATTGAGTATAAAACCGATGAGTTTGTTTTTCTCATCGAGCTCCCTCTCCTGAAAACATGCAGAGGCGAGTTTTGATATCGTTTCAAGGAGTTGGCGTGGGTCTATTGGTTTTTTCATAAAGCTGTCTATCTGGGCCTCTATGGCCTTGATAAAATACTCCTCGTCGTTAAAGGCGGTAGTAACGATTATCTTCGTATCATGCCGTATCTCCCTGATATGCCTGGCCATCTGGATACCATCCATATGAGGCATCCTTATGTCGGTAACTACAACGTCGGGGTTTTGCTGCTTAAACACATCAAGCCCCTCTTGACCATCAAATGCGCTAAAGAGCACCTTCACACGCCTTCTTAAGAAAAAGGAAAGCTGCTTGTGTATCTCCCTGTCATCTTCAACGTATAAGACAACTATCTTCTTAAGGATATCTTCACATTCACTATCAGCTATCTCAACACCCATGAGGATATGCTAACAAAATAGATCGAAATTGTCAATTGAAAAAGGGAAAAACATGGACTGGTGCATAAAAATTTCATGAGTACGAATATATAATTATGGGGTTAAGGGGACTTCTTCGTGCCCGGGGCGGCTCGCCCCTCCCCTTGCAGGGGGGCGAGGGGGCCAGGAGCGTGCCTTGAGCGGTAAAGAAGCAGCGCCGCCCCCCTTTTTTTTGTATTGCATACGATCGAAACGCACTATAATCTCAGTAGCAGGGCAGTTCTATCTTAAATGTTGAGCCACGTGGTACGTTGTTGCTGACCTTGATCATACCCTTGTGCTCCGTGATGATCCTGTGTGCTATGGCAAGGCCAAGACCGGTACCGTTCTTTCTCCTTGAGAAGTACGGCTGAAACAGCTTGTCCTTGTCTTCTTCATCTATGCCCTTGCCATTGTCGCTGATCGCTATAAGGATGTGTGAGTGAATATCATCCTCTTTTACAACTACATCTATAGTACCATTTTCCTCCATCGCCTGGATTGCGTTGTCAAAGATATTTATAAGCACTCGTTTAAACTGTTCGGGGTCGAGCATTATCTCCGTGATGTCTGTATCGTAGTGCAGTTGTATATCGAGGGTTTCGTACTCCAGATATAGGTCTATGACCTCTTGTATAAGGGTGTGTAGATTTGATGGTGCCAGTTCTATCTCTGGCATCCTGCCGTAGCGCGAGAACTCGTTGACCAGGCGTTGGAGGCCATCGACCTCCTTGACGATGGTAACGGTGGCCTTTTCTATGATCCGGTCGAAGTTGACGTCGTTGTTTTTCCATCTCTTGAGGAGTCGTTCGGCGGAGAGTTTGATGGGTGTGAGGGGGTTTTTTATCTCGTGGGTGAGGCGTTTGGCGACCTCCTGCCAGGCCAGTGCCTTCTCTGCCTGGATCAGGTCAGTCAGGTCGTCAAAGACTACCAGGGTGCCAAGGGAGTTCTGTGCCTCATCCTTGACCTGGATGATAAATATCCTCAGCACCATAGCCCTGCCATTTATGGATAGCCTCATCTGCCTTTTAACGCTGTGGAAGTTGTACAGGTTGATGCCCTTTAGAAACAGGTGGAACTCATCCGAGTGTATGTTTTTGATCAGTTCCGTGTATGGCCTGTTGCTCACCTCCTCGGCCCTGACGTCGAGGATCGCTGCCGCTGCGCCGTTGATGGTCAGGACTATGCTCTGGTCGTCGAGGAATATGACGCCGGAGTTTATGTTGTTGATGATACTCTGCATACACAGTCGTCTCCTGTCTGACTCGAGGTAGGCGTTGTGCAGGGACAGCTCGGCGGTCTTTATCTTTTCGATCATGCCGTTGAAGGACAGGATGAGTCTACCGATTTCGCCGTCGCCTCTGGGGTCAACGACGGTATCGAAGTTGCCCTGTGAAACCATCGTTGTTGCGCGCACGAGGTTCTGGATCGGCTCCGTGATCCCGCGCGAAATCCTCATCGCTATCAACAGGGCTATGGAGACGACCAGGAGGGTGATAAAGCCCAGGATTATCAGGAAGTTCGCCTTAAGGGGTAATTTATAGGCCTTGAGGGCGCTGTAGTTCTTGTACGCGGACTGTATGTCTTCAACCTTGTTGGTTATCTCCACGGGTAGTGTTGTGCTCACCAGCAGGACGCCCGTGACATGGCCGTCTCTTTTTATGGGTACTGCCGCCCGTATGGTGTCTACGCCGCCGCTGCTGACGACCTCTGTGCCGCTGATGCCCAGGAAGGCGTTTCGTATGACCTCGGAGGTCTCCTCGGGGGTGTTCTTTATCTTTTCGACGTGATATCTGCTGGCAGTCCCAGCCACTGTAAGGGGCGAATCCGACCCAGCGACCGTAGGGAGCGAATTTGATCTTTTCCCTTCGCTTATGGCGGTGGCGTCGTTGAGGGTGTTGTCTCTGGTCATGTCGTAGAATTTAGCGGCAAGGGCGAAGGCGTCATCGAGGGGCTTGTTTATGAAGGGCGTAAACCACTTGTCTATGTAGTTGGTGATCAGTCCGCTGGCGATCACAAAGAGCATGGCGGAGGGCAAGAGCGTGATGCCCACAAAGATGATGACCAGCTTGGTCTTGAATCTGTAGCCCATGCGTCGCTTCTTTCGCTCGACGTAGAGCTTGATGAGGCTGTTAAAGACGATGATACTCAGCGTAAAGAGCGCCAGCAGGGTCAGGCTAAAGAGCGCCATGATTATTACCTTGGGCATAACGCCCTGCTCAAACTTCAACATCGAGGAGTTAAACGCCCGTATGCCCATCACGGCCACCCCGAGGATCAGCAGCGCCGCCCACATCCGATAACGTATCGAGCGTCTGAGCATATTTATCTTAACCTTATCTTGAAGTCTTCCGAGTCCTTTTTGATCTTGAAATCCTTGTCGTCGGCGAAAAACAGGACGTAGGAGTACAACTGTGGCGGTTTCTGTTTAATGGACTCAATCGTGATCCTGATGAAGTACACGCCGTCCTCTGAGAGTTCGTTCAGGGATATCTGGATATCCTTGACGTGCAATGCCCATCGCAGCATGGAGTCAAAGGATGAGAAGCGCTTTTCTAGTATAGTGGTCTCATTAATGGAGACGACCTTAAACTCGCCCTTGACGGGGTTAGCCCTTATCGTCCTGGTGATCTTCATGCCGTGTATGAATTCATCGGGCCAGAGCTGCCATTTCCTGAAGAGGTCTATGTAGAAGATGAGCTCCTTTTCGAGTCCATCGCGTATGAGGGCGACCTGCTCCCCGGTGAGGGACAGGGTGAGGCTGACCCTGGCAACACCGCCGCCTAACACGAGCTCAGGGCCAACAATCTCCTCCGATGAAGCGGTTCTGACGACAATGAGACTCGTTAGCAACAATAACAATATGGCTACTTTACGCATCAATCACTCCGGTTCCAATCTCCTAATTGTTCAGTATACCATAAACGCCCCAACAATGCGTAGTCTGCAATTAAGAAGGGAGGGAGCTGCCCTCCCTCAGACCCACCTGAAAGGGGTCACGGACCCCTTGACCCCGTAAAGGGCTGGTAGGTTGGGTTCGGGGGTGGGTGGAGAGGGTTGACACTAATCCTCAAAGTACTTAATAATAATGGTATGGATGAAAGTTTAAGAACGCTTGACAAGCGGGTTACAATCTTAGAGGAAGGGCAAAAACGCCTTGATGACAAGATGGATCATATGTTTGATCTTCTTTGCCAGAAGATAGATATCTTGACTATATCCATGAATAGTCGAATGGACGGCATTGAAAAAAATCTTAGTCAACGGATAGATAGTGTTGAAAAAAACCTAAACCAACGGGTGGATTTTTTGGAAGAATCCATTGATGACAAGATATCTCACAAGGTCGATAAGGCCAGGCTTCAGGTAATTATGTGGATTTTAGGGACAGGTTTAACGGTTATATCATTAGCTACAACAATACTAATAAAGGTATGGAAGTAGTCGAATCGTTAGGTAGTCTGCACCTCCACAGACTCGCTCACTTAAAATAGAGAGGAACAATGGCCAAAGTAAGGTAGCACTCCATTCAAACGTGGTCACATTGCTAAAGCATAGTAACAATGCCATATTATGTGGGCACATAAATGGCTTAAATCCTGGCAACCACGGTTGATTGTGGTGCCACCAAAAATAATTGTTGCATAGATTATTTTTTTTTTGTAAAATATAGTATGAGGATAAAGAGAATAACGTTTATAGAGGCAAAGTCGCCGGGAAATCATATCTACACCAAGTTTCCTATACCCAGATTAGGGGCGGTATTATTGTCAACAATATTAAGGGATCGTGGTTATGAGGTAAAGGCATTCATAGAGGACGTCGCAAGGCCTGACTGGTCATACGTAGAGAGTTCTGACATTGTGTGCATATCGACCATAACCTCTACGGCAGTGGGCGCTTACAGGATTGCGGAAAGGATTAAGGCCCTTGGCATACCGGTGATAATGGGCGGGGCGCATCCGTCGTTTATGCCGGAGGAGGCGTTGACCTATGCCGATTACGTAGTCCGTGGAGAGGGCGATAACACCATTGTTGAACTGCTTGATAGCCTTCAAAAGGGGACACCCACTCTCAGATCGATACCAGGGATATCCTACAAGGAAAAAGATGGCACGGTGGTCAATACACCCACACGACCGCTCTTGCTTGACCTTGATAGCCTGCCTGTCCCTGATTTTTCGCTAGTTCACAAGTGGAGGAGCAATCTCGCACATCCGATCTCAACATCGAGGGGGTGTCCGTTTAATTGCAGGTTCTGTTCGGTTATAAGCATGTTTGGCAGGAAGTACAGGTTCAAGTCGGTTGAGGCGTCCCTTAACGAAATAAGGTATGCCGCTCCGATGACAAGACACAGCAAGTTCTTTGTTGACGATAACTTTGCCGCTAACAAGGAGCGTACAAAAGAGCTATGCAGGGGCATTATAGCAGACAACATCAAGATGAAGTGGTCAGCCCAGGTACGGACGGATGTAGCAAAAGACCTGGAACTATTGCGATTGTTTGCGGATTCCGGGTGTGAGGTCGTACAGATAGGGTTTGAGTCCATAAACCCTGCTACCCTGAAAAACTACAACAAGGGGCAGAGCCTTGATGAGATCATCAACTGTATAAAGTTGGTAAGGGAGCACGGCATTAAGATACACGGCATGTTTGTCTTTGGGGCTGACACCGACGATGTTGATACAATACGCAAGACCGCGGACTTCGCGATGGAACTCGGTATAGAGACCATCCAGTTTATGGTGTTGACCCCGCTGCCGGGCACACCGTTTTTTACGGAGATGAAGGAAGCTGGCCGGCTATTCCACACCGATTGGAGCAAGTACGACGCACAGCACGTGTTATTCGAGCCAGCATTGATGAAGCCACAGACGCTCCAGATAGAGAGTCTCAAGTCGATGGGCAGGTTTTACTCCTGGAAGTACATATTCAGGCATCTGGCAAAGCTGGACTTCTTCCACGCGGCAATGGGCTATTACGGTAAGCAGGCGATAAACCAGGCATTAAAGGAAGCAAAGGACTACTTGAGCAGTCTCACAAACAGGGAACACTCTTTTACGGTGCCTGCAAGATAGAGATCAGCAAGCTAAAAGCCTGTAATCTAAAAAGGATATCACCACCTGATGACCTTGTCGTACATTATTGGTCCGCTCTTTGGCCATGTTGGCGTATCCATAACTATTATACTATACGGGGCAAAAAATTGATGAAAAAACCTGACAATGACGTCCGACCATGCTATAATAGTTCATATCTTATCAAACCGTAACAGGAGGGAACCATGACTACGTACAACCAGCCTTCGTATGCCAACAAATCGGCAATGCTGATCCTTGCCTTGTTTGTGGGGTTGCTCCTTGCCTCGTTAATGCCTTGCAGGTATGTTGCTGCATCAACTAACCCTGAAACAATCACCGAGGAGGCAAAGACCCCGGAAGGCAAGGCCGTCTCAGCCGCCTACCTGAAGCTGCCGATGTACTTCATCGCAAACGACGGCCAGGTGGACAAGCGTGTCCGGTTCTACGAAAAGGGTGCCTCGCACGCGACCTATTTCACGGACGACGGCGTCTACATCGCCCTGACCCACAAGGGTAAATCCAAGGGTAAATCCTTGAAAGCCAGTCCGTCCAAGGGTTTTAATCAGGAGACGCTGAAGCTCTCCTTCAAGGGCGCAAACGCCAACGTCGAGGTCGTCCCAGAGGAGATGCAGGATGGCCGGGTCAACTACTTCATCGGCAACAACAGCGCCAGGTGGAAGGCAGACATCCCGACGTACCGATCCGTGGTCTACCGCAACGTCTATGACGGGATCGATGTTCGGTTCTACGGCAACAACAGCCAGCTCGAGTATGACATAATCGTTAGCCCCGGAGGCAGCCCCGACGTCGTAAAGATGTCGTATGAGGGCGTAAAGGGGTTGAAGGTCAGAGGCGATGGCGCCCTGGAGATAGCCCTTCGGCTCGGCAAGATAATCAAGGGCAAGCCCTACATCTACCAGCAGAAGGATGGCGCCGAAAAGGTGGAGCTAACGGGCGGCTTTAAAATCCTTGACAGGAAGAAGGCACAGAAAGGGGTTTACAACTACCTGGTAGGGTTTAAGGTAGACAAATGGGACAGCGCATACACGTTGGTTCTGGACCCGGTGCTCGTTTACTCCACGTATCTTGGCGGAAGTGGGGAGGATGGAGGTATGAAAATAGCCGTAGACAGCGCCGGTAATGCCTACGTCACGGGGTGTACCTCATCAACCAACTTTCCAACCATCTCTGCCCTCCAGGTGATATACGGGGGGGGACAATATGACGTCTTTGCGGTTAAGCTCAATCCATCAGGAAACGCCCTTGTCTATTCCACATATCTTGGGGGAAATGGTTATGATTGTGGTTATAACATAGCCATAGACAGCGCCGGTAATGCCTACATCACAGGGTTAACCACCTCAACTAATTTTCCAACAGTTTCTGCCTTCCAGGCAACATCCGGGGGAGGGTACGACGCCTTTGTGGCTAAACTCAATCCATCAGGAAACGCCCTCGTCTACTCCACGTATCTTGGCGGAAGTGGAACAGATTATGCTCAAAGCATAGCCGTAGACAGCGCCGGTAATGCCTACGTCACAGGGATTACCGATTCAAGCAACTTTCCAACTGTCTCTGCCCTCCAGGGGACATTGGGGGGAGCGGGTGACGTCTTTGTGACAAAGTTAAGTCCAACAGGCAACACCCTCGTCTATTCCACATATCTGGGGGGAAGTGCCCAGGATTGGGGTGGTGGCATAGCCGTGGATAGTGCCGGTAATGCCTATGTCACAGGGTGGACCAATTCAACCAACTTTCCAACTGCCTCTGCCCTCCAAGCAACATCCGGAGGGGGAGGCCAGGACGCCTTTATAGCTAAACTCAATCCAACAGGAAGTGCCCTCGTCTATTCCACATATTTGGGAGGAAGTGGTGCTGATGAGTGTAATGGTATAGCCGTAGACAGCGCCGGTAATGCCTATGTAGTAGGGGATACCGCCTCAACCAACTTCCCAACCGCCTCTGCCCTCCAGGCAACACACGGGGGGGGAAGCTATGACGCCTTTGTAGCTAAACTCAATCCAGCAGGAAACGTCCTTGTCTATTCCACATATCTGGGGGGGAGTGGTTATGAGATGGGTACAGGCATAGCTGTAGATAACGCCGGTAATGCTTATGTCATAGGGCACACCTCCTCAAGCAACTTTCCAACCGTCTCTGCCTTCCAGGCGACAAACGGGGGTGGATATGACAAATTTGTAGCTAAACTCAATCCAACAGGAAACGCCCTTGTCTATTCCACATATCTGGGGGGAAATGGTGATGAGAGTAGCGGTGGTGGCATAGCCATAGACAACGCTGGTAATGCCTATGTCACAGGGACGACTTCCTCAAGCAACTTTCCAACGGCCTCTGCACTCCAGGCGGCATACGGGGGGGGAGTCAGTGACGCCTTCGTGGCAAAGATTTCAAGTGCTACACCAACACCGACTCCTACTCCAACACCAACACCGACGCCAATACCAACTACGACACCTACGCCCACTCCGACACCTACGCCAACCCCAAGCTGTAACAGCACATCAATCTATCCAACTGGCAGGAGCTTTACCTCAACCGGTGGCAGCGACAGCATAGGCGTCACGATAACAGCCGGATGTGCATGGACGGCGGTGAGTAATAACACAAGCTGGATATCGATCAACTCCGGCAACTCTGGCAACGGCAATGGTATCGTGTCGTACACGGTGGCGGCAAACACGACCACGAGCCAACGCATCGGGATGATGACCATCGCCGGGCAGACGTTTACGGTCACGCAGGATGGTGTAACTTGCAGCTATGCGATCTACCCAACGAGCAAGGGCTTCACCTCAACGGGCGGCAGTGACAGCGTAGGTGTCACGACAACAGCCGGATGCGCATGGACGGCCTCAAGCAGCTACGCCTGGATAACGATCAACTCCGGCACTTCTGGCTCCGGCAACGGTATCGTGTCGTACACGGTGGCAGCAAACACGACCACGAGCCAACGCACCGGGACGATGACCATAGCGGGACAGACATTTATGGTCACGCAGGATGGTGTAACTTGCAGCTATGCAATCTATCCAACGAGCAAGAACTTCACCTCAAGCGGCGGCAGCGACAGCGTGGGTGTCACGACAACAACTGGTTGCGCATGGACGGCCTCAAGCAACTACGCCTGGATAACGATCAACGCTGGTACCTCCGGTAGCGGCAATGGCACGGTATCATACTCGGTGACGGCAAACACGGCTACAAGCTCCCGCATCGGCACGATGACCATCGCCGGAGAGACGTTTACGCTCATACAGGATGCCGCCCCTACCCCTACGCCGACCCCTACCCCCACGCCGACTCCTACCCCTACGCCAACCCCAACACCTCAGCCAACTCCAACACCTACGCCAAATTGCACGAGTTACACAATCACACCAATGAGCAAGTCGTTTTCACCCTCTGCAGGCAATGACAGCGTAAGCGTGACCGCACAAAACAGTGCCTGCACATGGACAGCAAAGAGCAACGACACCTGGATTACAATAACCTCCGGCGCCTCCGGTACTGGCAACGGCACCGTGGCGTACTCAGTGGCGGCAAACGATAGCGCAAGCTTAAGAATTGGCACAATGACCATAGCCGGAGCGACCTTTACCGTGCTCCAGGATCACCTCTCCTGTACCTATACGATAACGCCAACGAGCAAGAATTTCCCTTCAACCGGTGGCAGTGACAGCGTCAGCGTGACCGTATCCAATAACGCCTGTGCATGGACGGCAACTAGTAACGATACCTGGCTTTCGATATCATCGGGCAACACAGGAGCCGGCAACGGCGCTATGGCATACACAGTGGCAGCAAATGCCACCGCAAATGTGAGAATCGGCACGATAACCATAGCCGGAGCAACCTTCACGGTGACACAGGACGGTCAGTCGGCAACCCAAAAGACCCTCACAATCATCAAGCAGGGCACCGGCAACGGTTCAATACAGACATCAACCGGTAAGATCACCTGGAACGGTAATGCAGGTACCGCACAGTATGACCTCAATACCTCCCTGACCCTCACGGCGGATGGGGATATGTCCTCAGACTTTGTCAAATGGGAAAAATGTGATACGATCTCATCAAACCAATGCACGGTCAAGATGGATGCATCCAAGACGGTTGCCGTGACGTTTAACGCCCATACGCAAGGCTTTACTCTGACCGTCACAAAGACAGGCACAGGAGATGGCGCCGTGACGCCATCAATCGGTGTGCTCACCTTCAACGGCAAGACGGCTGCGACGTCATACCCCACTGGCTCTCAGGTGATCCTCAAGGGCGACCCCGCGGATGGCTCAAGCTTCATTGCCTGGACTGGGTGTGACGTGCCAATCGGCAGCCAGTGTACGGTCAACATGACGGCGGACAAGATCGTCGCTATCGAATTTAGGTCTGATGGCAAAAGGCCAAAGAAGGACTTTGACGGCGATGGCAAGAGCGACGTCCTGTGGCGAAACGCGAAGACGGGCGACGTCGTCCTCTGGTTGATGAACGGGGCGGCCATAAATCAGGGCAGTTTTGTAGTCAAGGGTATGCCCGCGGACTGGGAGATCAAGGCCATCGGCGACTTCAACGGTGACGGCAAGAGCGACGTCCTCTGGCAGAACACCACCAACGGCGACGTCTACATCTGGCTCATGGATGGTGCCAAGATAAACGGTGGCGATTATCCCGTACATGGTATGCCAAAGGACTGGGCGTTCAGGGCCGCAGGTGATCTCAACGGTGACGGCAAGGCCGATATCCTCTGGCAAAACACCCAAACCGGCGACGTTGCCGTGTGGTTTATGGACGGTGCAAAGATAACCAATGGCGACTTTGTCGTCAAGGGCATGCCCTCGGATTGGACGCTCAAGGCCGTGGCTGACCTCAACAACGACGGCAAGGCCGACATGATCTGGCAGGCCGCCAATGGCGACGTCTACATCTGGCTCATGGATGGCGTCAAGACAACTGGTGGCGATTACGCCGCTAAAGGTATCCCGACCAACTGGCAGGTCAAGGCGGTTGACGACTTTGATGGCGACGGAAAGGTAGACATTCTCTGGCAGGACACCCAATCGGGCGATGTCGCTATGTGGCTGATGGACGGGTCGAAGGTCATCGGCGGTAACTACGTGGTGCATGGTATGCCCCGCAACTGGCAACTCCTGACAACGGGCGACTTCAACGGCGATGGCAAGGCCGACGTCCTCTGGCAAGACAACTCCACGGGTGATATCTACATCTGGCTCATGGACGGCATCAAGATAACCAACGGTGATTTCGCCACACACGCCCTACCGCTGGACTGGTCAACAAAGTAACAGAAAAAGAAAAAAAGGAGGGCGGCGCTGCCCCCTCCTCGACCTCCCCTGCAAGGGCACCAGTGCCCTTGACCCCTTAATCATGGCATTGTCCTCATTAAATACAGCAATTACTTTACAACATCCTGGTCTATATGATACTATAGCTAATGGCTTTTTCCCATAGCTATAAAGTGTAACAATACAGTAAGAATAAACTTGATACAAGGAGCCATAAAGGCGGTCATTGACAGGTTAGTAAGTCTGCTATTAACATTTTTTTTATTTCCTCTTATGTTGATAATTGGGGTTTTGATTAAGATTGATTCCAGGGGGCCTATATTCTTTTTACAGAGGCGCTGCGGTCTTGCGGCAGAGGAGTTTATGATGTACAAGTTTCGTACAATGGTCCAGGGGGCGGATGGCTTCAAGGATGAACTCTTAAGCGAGACCGATGGTCCCGTGTTTAAGCTCAAAAAAGACCCGAGGGTGACACGCATTGGAGGGTTTCTGAGGCGTTGGAGCCTCGATGAACTGCCTCAACTGCTAAACGTGCTGAGGGGGCAGATGTCGCTCGTTGGTCCACGTCCACTTGAGAACGCCGAGATGCGGGGCAACGACCACTGGCGACAGATGAGGCTTTCGGTCAAGCCTGGCATAACTGGGCTGTGGCAGGTACGTGGCAGGGACAGCCACAGGTTCAGCGATTGGGTCAAATACGATTTGGAGTACGTGCAAAAGGGGTCTCTCTGGTTAGACATCAAGATACTGTTGTCAACCACAGTGGCCGTTGTAAGAAGGAAAGGCACCTGATGACCACTGCCAAAGGGCTTAACATGGGGCTTAACATGGGGGTGAGCATATTGGAGGCGCTACGGGAAAACGTCATCAGGCATCCACAACGCAACTTCATCTATTACCGCAACAGTGCGCTGACGTATGAGGAGTTCTACAGACGTTGTCAGGGGTTTGCGCAGTTTCTGATGGCCTCCGGGCTCAAGGTGGGTGACAGGGTCTGTCTGATCATGCCGCGGGTGCCGGAGCTTCTGCTGGCGTTTTTTGCGGTGGTAATGGCCGGGGGGTTGCCGGCGCCTGTCAGTTACATGATGGATAAGGGCTCATCTAACGGGCTGATACATTCCCTCTCGCCGGCCTTCATAGTGATACACGACAAGTTCCTCCACACCCTGGATGAGCAGACGACCCGCAACAGCAAGGCTACCACCATCGTCCTGGTTGGCAGACAACTGCCGGGTCTTATCGCCTTTGATAGCGTAAGTCAACCCATCAAGACCAAACCGTTGCACACCCCCGATATCGCCGCAACAAAGAACAACCCCAACCCCCTCTACCTCAACTACACAACAGGCTCAACCGGCAGACCCAAGGGGGCGCTGGCTACACACGACAACATCTACTTCAACAGCATTGCAGCCGTTGAGGTCATGGGCCTTACAAGTGAGGACGTCCACCTGTGCATGTTTGCGTCCTTTGCGCATCCGCACGAGCTCTTTGCGCGCGCCCTGTATACGGGAGCATCCGTGGCGCTCCTGGAGGAGATCAATCCACGCACCGTAGCCAATACGATAGTCAAACACTCCGTGACTGCAATGATGGGACTACCCACAATGTATGAGATGCTCCTGGCACACTGTAAGGGGGTTAGACTCGATAGCCTCAGGATAGCAGAGAGCGGCGGGATGTATACCCCACCGGCAACAATCGCGGGGTTTAAGCACACCTTTGGGGTCCCAATCCTGAGTGTCTGGGGCAGCACGGAGACCTCGGGCATCGCCATTGCTAACACGCCACAACACTACCGCATGGATGGCTCCATGGGCAGGGTCTGCCCCCATTACGAGCTGAGGTGTCTGCGTCAGGATGGCTCTGAGGCCAATATCGGTGAGACCGGGGAGTTGGTGTTTGAGGGGCGGGGGGTTGTGGGGGGCTTCTACGAAGAGACACAAGCGCCTGACATAAGCGGTTATCCAAATGTCTACACATTCCACAGCGGAGACCTCGCCTACAGAGACAACGAGGGATACTTCTATTTCGTGGAACGACGCAGTGGGCTTATTAAAGTAGCCGGGATGAAGGTCTACCCGTTGCAGATAGAGATAGCGCTGAGGCAGCACCCTGATATCGCGGAGGTTGCCGTGATTGGGGTTGAGGATAAATTGAGGGGGATGGCGCCAAAGGCCTTTATTGTCTTAAGGGATGGCGCATCTTTAAGTGAAGCCGGGATAGTGGCCTTCTGCAAAGAGACTATGCCCATTAATATGGTCCCCAGAAAGATAGAATTACTGTCTGAGTTGCCCAGGATCGGCGGTGGCAAGGTTGATAAAAAGGCGCTTGTCGCCTTAAAATAAGATCATGATAGATGCTCTTGTTTTCTTGTCCACTGATATTGTAAATTAGAGTAGTGTTAGAGAGATTTGTCATAGAGGCCGAGAGGTCGGTCTTGCTGATAATTGACATACAGGAAAGGCTGGTTACTGCCGTGGGGGAGGCCGATGCGGTTATAGCAAACGCCCTGCACCTTATCGAATTGAGCAGGCTTGACGACATCCCTGTCCTGATAACGCAGCAGTATCCCCAGGGGCTTGGTCCGACGGTACAGGCGTTGCGGGATGCCTTGCCGGAGGTCGAGTACATCAACAAGACGAGCTTTAATTGCTGCAAGCGCCCAGAGTTCCTGGAGGCTCTTAAGACCATTGACAGAAAGACTGTAATCATATGCGGGATTGAGACCCATATATGCGTGCTTCAGACGTGTGTGGAGTTGTTGGCGCTGGGGTATTTTGTACACGTCGTGAGGGATTGTGTGGCCTCAAGGAGCAAGGATAACAAGGAAACGGCCATTGAGTATATGCGTGATGCCGGGGCAGTTATTACGACAACCGAGACCGTCCTGTTTCAAGCCCTTAAGAGGGCAGACACGGATAACTTCAAAACAATCGTAAAAAGGATCATAAAGGTGACCTAATGAGTGAGATGGATTTAATCAAACAGCTTAACGACCTGAAGAAGGATGTCTTCTATGATATCCTGGAGATAGTTGGCCGTGTGTTTATCATCGTCAAGTACTCTGAAGACGTCCTGATCGGCAACAGGGGTTTTATCAACGATGAAAAACAGGAAGGGATCATGCTGGTATTTAACGCAAGAATGAACTTTGCCTGGAATGACGACGTCCTGGATGCAACGCTGGTCTTTGGAACAACTGCCCAACAGTGCATCATCCCGGTGCAGTATATCATTGCGATCTACTCCCCGGAGCTTCAGACCCAGTTTGTAACCTCGTATCTGCCACAGGAGGGCGTTTTAAAAACTAAATCACAGGATTTGCCCAAAGATGTCAGTGCAGTGGTTGAGGACAACATCGTCAAGGTTGATTTCACCAGGAAAAAGAAAAAGTAACTCTTTCTTAATATTTCATCAGATATATGTAATAGTCCAGATATACACTTGGCAGTGTTTTTGTATAATCAACCCACTGTCAATAAGGTATAAGGGGTCAAGGGGGCTGGCCCCCTTGCAGGGGGTTCTAAAGGGGGGCGGAGCCGCCCCTTTCTTTCCCTTTTTTTCGCATATAATTAATCATGGGTGGGAAGTTATGTTTTATCAGCGAGATTATGATGTAATCGTCATAGGTGCAGGCCATGCCGGGTGTGAGGCGGCCCTGGCTTGTGCGAGGATGGGCCTGAGCACGTGTATATTTACGGCCAACCTCGATACCATAGCCCAGATGTCGTGTAACCCTGCCATCGGAGGACTCGCCAAGGGGCACCTCGTCAGGGAGATCGACGCCCTTGGTGGGCAGATGGCCAGGACGGCGGATTATAGCGGCATCCAGTTTCGGATGCTCAACCGCTCCAAGGGGCCAGCCGTGTGGTCTCTGCGGAGCCAGAACGACAGGGTCCTCTACAGGCTGCACATGAAGCGAACCCTCGAAGGCACCAGGTACCTGGACATCAAACAGTCCCTCGTAGAGAGGCTCGTTGTTGACACAAACGGCAGCCGTATCACGGGTGTTGTAAGTGCGTTTGGGGCATCGTTTGGGGCGCGGGCTGTTATTGTCACCACGGGGACGTTTCTCAAGGGGGTCATCCACGTTGGGCTTGAGCACTTCCCTGCCGGACGAGCGGGGGAGGGGCCATCGGTTGGACTTTCGGAGTCGTTACGGGCGTTGGGGTTTAAGATGGGCAGGCTCAAGACGGGCACGCCCCCACGGATTGATGCCAGGAGCATAGATTTCTCCAGGACCACCCCGCAGTGGGGCGATGACCCTCCGGTTGCATTTTCGTTTTCAACGACGGAGATAACAAACCCGCAACTGCCATGCTTTATCACATACACAAACAATGCCACACACGAAATAATCAAAGAGAGCCTCAGCCGCTCCCCCCTCTACAGCGGAAAGATAAAGGGCATTGGTCCGCGCTACTGTCCATCGATCGAGGACAAGGTGGTGCGGTTTTCGGAGCGCCAGAGGCATCAGGTCTTTCTCGAACCCGACGGCCTCGACACACGGGAATACTACGCAAACGGCATCTCAACGAGCCTGCCCTACGACGTCCAGGTTCGCTACGTAAGGACAATAGATGGCCTGCAGGAGGCCGAGCTCATGCGTCCTGGCTATGCCGTGGAGTACGACAGCGTCCACTCGACCCAGTTGCGCCACACCCTTGAGACCAAGGCCATTGAGGGCCTCTACCTGGCCGGTCAGATAAATGGGACGTCAGGTTATGAGGAGGCCGCCGCCCAGGGACTGATTGCCGGCATCAACGCCGCATTGAAGATCAAGGGACAGCCCCCGCTGATACTTCAAAGGCACGAGGCCTACATTGCCGTGATGCTCGACGACCTGGTCACCAACGGCACCATTGAGCCATACAGGATGTTCACATCGAGGGCTGAGTTTCGCCTCCTGCTGAGAAACGACAACGCCGAGTTGAGGTTAAAGGAGCACGGCTATCGCGTGGGGCTTGTCCCCGAGGCAGAGTACCAGGGGTTTTGCGCCAGGCTCGACCTCCTGCGTGCCGAGCTGCAGAGGTTGAGTGAGCATCGGGCACAGCCGGAGGCCATTAACGAGGTCTTCTTATCGCTGGTGCAGCCGCACTTCTTATCGCTGGTGCAGCCGCACCTTGCCCCATTGAACGTCCCCGTGGTCACAGAGGCCGTCAGCCTAAAGCAGCTCCTGAAGCGTCCGGAGGTGACATACGACCTCCTGTGTCAGTATTTTCCACCTGAGCGTCCCCTTGACAGCGCCCTGAAGCAGCTCATTGAGACCGAGGTAAAGTATGAGGGTTACATCAGGCAGCAGTGTCAGTTGGTTGAGAAGATGAAGAGGATGCAGACAAGGCACATCCCCGCCGACTTCGATTACAGGACGGTCAGCGGGCTCTCAAGGGAGGTCATCAGCAGGCTCGAGGAGGTCAGGCCAACCGACCTCGGTCAAGCGGCAAGGATATCCGGTGTCACCCCGGCAGCCGTGTCCCTGATCATGGTCATCCTCGAAAAACGAAGAAGGAGCGATTCTGATTAATACTCAATCCCCTAAGTTAGGTCATTGTGTTTCTCACAAATATCATTCAGCTTGTCAAGGATTTGTTTCAAATAAGGACATTTTGAGTATGCAGTGTCTGGGGCGAGCTTTGTGAATAGGTTGTTGCCATCTGTAATTTTATTGTATTTACGGTTCAACTCTTTTCTGTAAAGTCTATCAAGCAACTTGGCAGGTGGGGTATCAAAGTTGACAGACTCTGGGCCATTTTTCTTTACTAACTCTTGTCTTATAGCTTCCTGCACCTGTCTGGGAAATATATTGGGGTCGCTTAAAAGCCATGCCTCTGTTTCGTGTACAGCAAAGAACTGGAAAAACATCTCATGACCTACACGTTTTTCAATTTCTTGTTTGGCATAAAGATAATATTCTTCTCTATCCTTACCATCTCTTTTAATCTCTTTAAGTTCATATATATCCACGATTCCTATAACTGCTATAACTTCGTGTCCCTTTAAATAGTTAGAGGCTCTGTTGATTAGATCAATTTTTATGTTGTCTATTTTTACAGCATCAATTCCTATCTTATTGCTCAATTTTTTATCAAGCCATCTTTTAAAGAATCCTGGCAGCGCTTTTTTTTCGGTTGCACCTTCTACCAGTAACATTATCTTCATTCTATAGCGTCCAGATCGCCATTTTTAAATAGAGTGCCAAGTGAATAATCCTCCAGCCACCGGCTTAGGGTTTCACCCTTTAAGGTCTTTAGGATTGTCTCACCATTTTCAATGTTGACACATGTTACAGTGGGGACGTCTTCCTCAAAGGCATCCAAAAACTGCGGTGAGTGAGTGGTAAAGATAACCTGCGCATGTCTTGAGGCCTCAACTGCGTATTCGGCAATGATACGTAACAGATATGGATGCAGTCCCAGCTCCGGTTCGTCTATTGCTACGATGGAGGGTGGATCGGTGTTTACCGATGATCGTTTGGTGCTTTCCAATATCGTCAGCAGGGTAAGGAACCTGAGTGTACCGTCAGACATGTCCGCCGATGAGCATGAACGCTTCAGAGACTTCCATTGCACCCGCATCTGTATTCTATTGTCTGCTGCCGGGGGAAATATCAGCTCGTCAAAGTCACCATCAAAAGCTGCGCTCATGCCCTCGTTTATTGCCCTCTTAAAGTCGCGGTCATGTGAATATAATGTGTGCAGTACCGCGACCAGGTTATGGCCATCGGAGTCAATTTCTGTTTGATACTGTGTTATAACCGACTGTCTCATCTGAGAATAGTTGGATGTGTTTATGTCATTATAGACCCCTATAGTGGCAAGGTCATGTCGGTAAGTAGAGAGATAGCGGTTTGGTACAAGCGGTCTTTTTACAAAAGATAGCAGTGTTTCACTTTTCAGCAACAACTCTTCTAAATCTAAATTCCCAAATAATTCTAAACCCGAATACATTAAGTTGGACTCTCGCCTAAAATATTCTTTTGGTTTATCAGTATCAGATTTGCCCAACCATTCATTTTTGCTCAACAATTCATTAATTTGATATGAACCTACTTTTCCTAATCTATTAAGCCTAAGTTGATAACAATCTGGACAGTCCTTATCCTTGTCGGATTTGTTTACAACATTTATAATTTGAATGTCTATATATGGATGCTCTCCATCCCATACAATTGAATCAAATCCGCCTTCACTGCGGATCGTATCTTCGAGCCTTCCGTTGGCGGATGCCTTGATGAGCATTAACAGGCTCAGGATATTAGACTTCCCCGCACGATTTGGTCCTATTATAACGTTTAAGTCCCCCGGATTCCAGGTTACTTCCTTTAAAGAACGATACCCCTTTATCCCTAATTGCTTGATCTTCATAATCCTCACCTAAAGTATATCATAGCTATTTTGTCAATGCCATATTTCGATCATACCACACCTGAAGCCATCATCGTCAAGTTCGCTGTTACCTATTGCACCAACGGGAATTTCACCTTAACGATGGTTCCGGTATGACCTGTGGGTTCATCCAGTTCAACCGTTGCTTTATGGGCGGCTGCTATTTCCGCAACAATAGACAATCCCAACCCGCTGCCTTCAGCGTAGTTGCCGAGTATCCGATAGAACCTCTGGAAGACTGCCGTTCTCTCTTGTCCTGGTATCCCCGGTCCGTTGTCCTCAACCGACAAGGTAATCGAGCCATCTGTTGTCTCTACCTTTGTTGTGATGCGGCTTCCCGTTGGAGAGTAACATATGGCATTGTCCAGGAGGTTATCTATCAGCATCTTTAGGCTAAAGCTGTCTCCCTCTATTATGATTGTCCTGTCTGGTCCCTCATAACCAAGGTCTATTTTCTTTCTTAGTGCGTGGGGGACCCATTCGATGGTGGTATCCTTCGTCAGTTGATCGAGATTCAAGGGCTTCATGTTGGGCTTCTTGTTCGTCCCTGGTTCGACCTCTGCCAATGCCAGCATCTGCTTGACGAGATGGACGATGCGATCGGTGCTGGCGCTGATCTGACCAAGTGCGCGACGTAAGGCTTGAGGATCGGTTTGTCGCAACGCCAGGTCAGTCTGTGTCTTGAGGCCAGAGAGGGGGGTCTTCAGTTGATGAGCCGCATCGGCAATGAATCGCTGTTGAGCCTCCAGGGCGCCGCCCAGGCGTTGCATAAGCTCATTAATGGCATGGATGAGGGGGTGCACCTCATCAGGGGTACCGCTTAACTCTACGGGGCTGAGGTCACGGTGGGAACGGATGGCAATCTCCTGACATAAACGCTGTAGCGGCGACAGACCCCTTCCAATGCCCAGCAAGACAATAAGCACGGTAAGGGAGATCATCAGGAACTGTGGCAGCGCCAGGGCAGTAGCAATTTCCCTTGCGAGTATCTTTCGCTTGTTGAGGGTCTCCGCTACCTGCACCAGGACGGGTTGACCAGAGAGATTACCAGAGGCCAGGAAATACAATGTAGCCACCCGTATCCGCTTGCCCTTAATGATACCGGAGTGCATAATGGCAGAGTTACCCGGCTTTCCGGTTGATTCTCCGGCAACATCAGGTGAGGGAATGGCAGGCTCTCCGGCAAGGAGGTTGCCTTGTCTGCTAACCTTGAAATAAATCTTGTCGTACTCATCCGTTAGAAACATCTTAAATGCGGCGGGGGCGAGGTTCAATGAGGCAACGCCATTGTCAAACGTTATCTGCAAGGTCAGGTCGCGGGCTGAGTCGGCCAGGGTACGATCAAAGGCGATATTGGCGTACTTTAAGGCAAGGTAATAGGTGCCTGCACCACTTAACAGACACAGCAACAATATCGGCGGAAGCACCAGCAAGAGAAGTCTGCCAAGCAAGGAAGAGGATTTTTTAATCACCATCCCTATAACTCATCAAGTAGCCCAGGCCACGTATCGTGCGAATGAGTATCCCACTGTTTTCCACCTTTTTCCTCAGACGGTGGATATAGACCTCGATGGCGTTGTCACTTACCTCTTCGTCCCAACCGCACAGGCTCTCCAGTATCTTCTGTTTGCTGACAACATGACCGGCGTTGTAAAGCAACAATTCCAGCACACCGCTCTCACGAGATGATAGCTCAAGAGGCTGCGTCTCAAGCTCGAAATACTTGCCGGATATGTCAAAGCGTAACGGTCCCATAGAGATATCGTTACTACCCCTGCCAAGACTGCGCCTTAGCAGCGCCCGCAGACGAGCCTCGAGTTCAGGCAGCTCAAATGGCTTAGTCAGATAGTCATCCGCTCCCAGGTCCAACCCCCTGACGCGGTCCTCCAGGCCGTCCCGTGCCGTCAGGATTAAGACCGGTATCTGACTCTTGCGCTTACGCAGCCGATCAACAACGTGAAAACCACTAAGACGCGGCAGACCAACGTCGAGGATCACAAGGTCGTGGACCTGCTGCATCAGGACATCATCGGCCTCCTCGCCATTTGCTATCCAGTCGGCAACGTGACCCGCCTGCCTCAATGCCGATATGAGACCATCGGCCAGCACCGCATCGTCTTCAACGATCAATATTCTCATCTGTAAGGTTGTTGTAAGGTTATCTCTCTATACTACCACAATGATTAAGTACTTGGACATAAATACTTATAACGTTTGGATTGAGAATTATGGGGTCAAGGAGGGCCAGGTGCGACCTGGAGCGAAAAAGAAGCTCCGCCGCCCTCTTTGCAGGGGGTTAGGGGGCAGAGCCCCCCTCTTCTCCCTTTTCTTGTATTATGTGCAGGTACATGGGTATTGTGATACAATATATATATCGAGTCTTGAGGATCGAGTAGAAAGGAGTTTTGTAGTGTTCAAATGCAATAGTTTTTTTCAGTGGCTAACTGTGACAGTGATTGTCCTTCTGGCAGCGGGGACGACTTGGGCCGGCGATAAAAGCGCTGCCGATAAAATCAGCCTGGAACAGGCCCTTAGGGATTTCTACCAGGGCAACTACGACGTCCTGATAAGCAGGTATGAGATCGACAAGGCCTATGCCGACTATATAGGCGCCCGGTTGCTTCCAAATCCGAGCGTGAGTTTCAATTATACCTTTAGCGGCCTTCGGAGCTTCCCAAGGGCAAACGACAATACACAAACCGTAACCCGCGTAGAGCAGTTGATCGAACTCGGCGGCAAGAGGCAACTCAGGACGAGCGCCGCACTGGAAGGCCTCGATGCAAGCAGGTTTTCGCAAAAGGACACGGTAAGGACGCTTCTGATTGGCTTTTATACATTGTTTTTCAGTATTAACGCCGATATCCTCAATGTGGAACTGGCAAGGAGTGAGCTAACGCGCTTTGACAGGACTATGGAGATTGCCAACATGAGGTTTCAGGCCGGCTTTTTGTCTCTTGTTGATTACACAAAGCTCAAACTCGCACGGATAGACCTTGAGAACAATCTCATCAACCTTCAATCGCAAATGAACAATGACGTTGAACAGTTCTCTCTCCTTCTGGGGAGCGTTGCGCCCCTGACACCGGCCATTGAGGTCAGAGAAGACTTTACCGAATATACCGAGGAAGACCTCCTCAAAAACGCCTGCCAATACCGGTTTGACCTCCTCTCTATCGAAAAGCAGTTAAAGGCCTCGGATATCAACCAAAGGATCGCAAAGGCACAGGCGGTGCCCGATATCACAGTAGGGGCCGAGCTCGATACACTTGGGCCAAGGCTCAATCCCGGCGTAGGTCTGGGCTTTAGCATACCGCTGCCATTGTTTAACAGAAACCAGGGTGAGATTGCCAGGAGGCAGGCAGAATACAATCAACTCCAGGTGCAGAGGGACAAGGTGAAGCGGCTGATCGTCTCCGACATCCGCCAGGCCGTCAACAACTATTGGACGGCAAAAAGGATTTTTGATACATACAAGGGCAGAAAAACAGACATGGAAGACCTGATGTCCCGCAGTGAGAAGGCATTTTCCCTTGGCGGGATCACGATACTCGACCTCCTCGACACCGAAAGGACATACAGGGATTTCATGACAAAATATAATCAGGCCATTGTGCAAGGCAATCTCAGCAGGGAACTCTTGAAGGTCTACACAGGAGAAATAAAATGAAAAAAGAAAGAAAAGAAAGAAAGAAAGGGGCGGCTCCGCCCCCCTTTAGAACCCCCTGCAAG
>JADFXD010000134.1 GCA_015233725.1 Nitrospirota bacterium
TTATGATATAGACAGATAGTATTTATAATGTTCTTAAAGGGGTGGACATATGGCGTATAAAGGCAGGGGTGGCTTGGCCTAATCCACGGTTTACGAGCAATAGCGGTAAAAAGGGATTGCAACATTAAAAGATATTTAGCAAGGGATAGGAGTAGATGACATGGCATGGATTAAAAAAGAAGAGATGGCAAGCGATGGACATAGGAAATATATAGGGGAATGGAAGGATAACTTACCAAACGGGCAAGGGGTTATGGCTTGGCCTGACGGCAAGAAGTATGCAGGAGAGTTTAAAAACGGTGAACCTAACGGTCAAGGGACTATGACATATCCTAATGGTGCTAATTATGTAGGAGCATTCAAAAATGGAGAACCTAAAAAGGACAATAAGAACATGAAGAACGTTGAAATGTCTCTTGAGGGCAACATACTAACAATCAAGGTTGACATAACAAAAGAGTTTGGGCCATCGACTTCTGGAAAGACAATTATTATTGCAAGCACGGAAGGCAATCAGGCTATTCCTGGCAAAGATAATGTAAAAGTTGGATTAAACGTTTATCGCAAGAAGTGAGTTGACTTTGTCCTGTGGTGTTTTGATACACTAAAGAACTAGCTCAGAGAATTTATTGTAGATTCTCGATAAAAGATATTGAAAGGAAAACATTATGGCAATAACACCGTGTGAGTTTGAGAATCCGTCGGACTTTGAAAAACATATAAAGACATTGCTTGAAAAAGGAAGAGGAATAAAGGCAGAATTAGCAACAAAGAATAAACTTGGTTATGATATTGAACTTACGCTAGCCAACAGCAGATGTTTTGCTATTCAGGTTAAATGTAAAAAAGTTCCTGTTGGTATGCCAGATGTGAGCAAGTTTTTAGATTTCTTACACAAACCAATAGCAAATAGGTTTGCTGGTGGAATTTTAATTAGCGGTAGTGGATTTTATAAGACTGCCACAACATATATTGAAAGAGATAACGTGGGCTTGCTTTTAGGAGGATATATAAGAGGGAATATATATTGGTATCATGGTGATGGGAAATGGAGCCCTGTTCTACCTGGTATATTAACACCAGGCGAACCACCGACTAAACCAGTTATTACAGATAATATAGATGGCTCTAAAAAATACATAGGAATTTTTACTTGCAAAGGCGGCGTAGGTAAAACCACAATAGCAGCTCATTTGGCTGGCGCATTTGCTGAAATGGGACACGACGTTATACTGTTAGATTTAGACAAAGAAGGTAATTTAAAAAAATTAATTGGAGATAGTGTTTATGTCCCTCCACCAAAGAAAAGTGATAGGAGTGGCAATACGGTGACAGTTTTAAGTTATGATGATTGGGGTAAGGTAAAAAACAACACTAAAATAGTGGTGTGTGACTGTAATCCTAGCTTTGAAGCTAACCCTAAAGAGTTTATGGAAAAGTTTGACTATTGCATTATTCCAACAATGTTGACACCTTTAGGTGTTAATAAAAACGCAGATGTAATTAAAAGAACTTTCGATAACATTAGAGGAGTAAACAAGAATGCAGAATTATTTGTTTTAATTAATGCTTATCATTCTGATGAGCCAAATAGAAATGAAGCATTGAACGCTATGTTAAAAAAAGAGTTTGAGACATTTATAAAGAATGACCCTAAATGTCATTATATCGACCCTAATGATGCTGTGATACGTTATAGTAAGCAGTTGGTTTATTGGGGATATGAACGTATTGTTTTAGCAAAAGAAGGGCAATTAGCATTTGACAGAAGAGGTGGTGGTACTGCATATCCAAGAATTGATTTTTTTACTTTGTTAGACCACTTATTAAGCGGAACAACAATGAGTGAATTAGACAAATCAGACGAAGAAAGCATTATATAGGTTGATAATGAGCCCCCTAGAAAGAGCAGCCACCAAACACGCCTTTAACGTCAATCTCCAGCCCTTCAATAACATTGGACTTGACAACGCCCTATCCCTCTGCGATGGTAAGGCCGACATGCTCTGGCAAAACACAAACTCTGGTGACGTCTATGTTTGGTTTATGAACGGATTTAATGTAATCGGAGGTGGATACATAGCCCGTGGAGTACCCAATAACTGGCAGCTATTGACAGCGGCGGATTACAACGGTGATGGCAAGGCTGACCTCATGTGGCAAGATGCAAACACCGGCGGCGTTTATACATGGTTCATGGATGGGTTAAAGATAGCAGACAAAGGATATGTGGTAAACGGTATGCCTTCAGATTGGAAGGCTAAATAAGGCTCAGGCTGGAAGGAAAGAATAGACAGCCTCAAAGAGAAGGACGGCATTTAAGATATGGCAGATACAACAATGATAGACATGTTTAATGAACTTTCTGATACAAAAAAATCTGAGGTGATTGATTTTATCAGGTTCATGAGATATCAAGAAGCTAAAGATAGAATTTTAAAGTCTAATCAAGAAGAGAGACTAACTTTTAACAACGCTGAGGAGTTACTAAAGGCTATAGACGATGCAGATTAAGACTACCCCGTCTTTCTTAAAACAAGCCAACAAATTCCTGAAAAAGAATCCACAGTTACGAAAAGAATTTACAAAGACAATCAAAATCTTAACCTCTAATCCCTTTGACCAATCTCTAAAGACGCATAAACTATCAGGTGAGTTAAAAGATTTCTGGTCATGTCATGTAACCTATGACATAAGGCTTAGATTCATCTTGGAAGCTAATATTATAGAGCTAATAGACATAGGTAGCCATGATGAAATATATGATTGAGATTTTTAGAACCATTATAAAATATAGAAGACTGTCCTCTATCCCTAAAAGAGAAGTCACCAAACACGTCCTTTACGTCAATCTCCAGCCCTTCAATGACCTTGGACTTGACAACGCCCTCTCCCTCTGCTATGCTAAGGCCGACATGCTCTGGCAAAACACTAACTTAGGTGATGTCTATGTCTGGTTGAGGAACGTATTTAAAGCACGTTTCGATTGGATTAAATACAAAATGCAAGGCATTTTTATGGGGTCAAGGGGACTGGTCCCCTTGCAGGGGGGATCTGAAGGGGGGGCGGAGCCGCCCCCTTCTTTTTCTTCTTCTTCTTTGTGATGTGAGGTTATTTGGACTGGCAGGATATTTTAGACAAGTCTTCTCTGTTTCTGCTGCAACTGACTAACGGGCTTACGCTGGGCAGCATATATGCCTTGATAGCCGTTGGGTATACGATGGTCTATGGCGTGCTGGGGCTTATAAACTTTGCCCACGGCGAGATATACATGCTGGGGGCCTTTATCGCCTATCACCTGGTGAGCGCCTACAATGTGCCTTTCTTTGCCGCCTTTGGCATAGCCCTGGTTGTGTGCTCCGGGTTTGGGATGCTTATAGAGCTCTTTGCGTACAGACCCCTGAGAGAGAAACGCCGCCTGGTGGCCCTGATCAGCGCCATTGGAATCAGCATATTCCTGCAGAATCTTGCCCTTGTCATATGGGGGGCGCAGCAGAAGGGGTTTCCCTCAGAGAAACTCCCGGTGTTCTTTTCCTCGATGGCCCTGACCCTGGGCGATATAAACATCAACTACCTGCAGGTGTTCATATTCGTGTTGTGCGTTGTGCTGATGCTGACCCTACACTACATAATCATGCGAACGCGGATCGGTATGGCCATGCGCGCCATTGCCCAGGATGCAAGGGCAGCCGCATTGATGGGTATAAACCTCAACAGGGTGATCTCCTTTACCTTTGCCGTGGGGTCTTTTCTTGGCGCTGTGGCGGGGGTGCTTGTGGGGGTGTATTACAACGCCATCTGGCCTACAATGGGTTATACGGCCGGGATAAAGGCCTTTGCCGCAGCCGTCTTGGGTGGCATAGGCAGCGTGCCAGGGGCTATATTGGGCGGGATGATCCTGGGGATTGCCGAGGTCTTTGGCGCCGGGTATATATCGTCGGCCTATAGGGATGGTATCGCCTATGCGATAATGATCCTCGTTATAATCTTTAAGCCAACCGGGCTGCTTGGCAAGGCTGAGGTGGACAGAAGATGACGAGGAAGATTGTCGTTTTGTTGCTTCTGCTGCTGCTGCCGTGGATACCAATAGGCGATTCAATGAACTACGTCTTACGCATGGCCACCATGTCGATGCTCTACATGGTACTTGCCCTTGGCCTGAGCGTGGTTACGGGCTTTATTGGCTACCTCGACCTTGGATACGTGGGCTTCTACGCCATAGGCGCTTACACATCGGCGCTTTTAAGCGCACACTACGACATCCCTTATTGGATAGTCTTTCTCATCGCGACGTTAACTGGAGGTGTGGGGGGGCTATTGAGGGGCATCCCCACCCTGGGGCTAACCGGGGACTACTTTGCCATCGTCACGTTTGGTTTCAGCGAGCTGATTGTCCTCATCATACGCAACGAGGTCTGGCTTACGCGCGGGCCAATGGGGATTACCGGTGTTAAGGGGCCTTCGTTTTTGTGGCATACGTTGAGCAAGGAGTGGGAGTATTTTTACATGATACTGTTTATGTTGACGCTGACTATAGTGGTCATAAAGAGGCTGCAATACTCACGCATAGGCAGGGCCATGCTCGCAATCAGGGAAGATGAGACAGCCGCGGAGGCCTGCGGCATAGACACCCGGAGGTACAAGATGCTTGCCTTTGGCCTAAGTGCGTCGTTTGGGGCGGCGGCGGGTTCGTTTTATGCGCACTGGATGCACATAGTCCACCCGGACATGTTTTACTTCTGGGAGTCCATACTGGTTCTTTGCATCGTTATAGTTGGCGGGGTGGGGTCGGTGTCAGGGATAGTCCTGGGCGCCCTGGTTCTGATACCGACCACGGAGCTCCTGCGGGTGGCCCTGCTTGCGTTGGCTCAGTGGAGCACGTTGGCAGGGGTAACATTCATAAGCCAGGATATCGTAAATGCCCGCTATCTGATCTTTGGCATTATACTGGTGCTGATGATGCGATTTAGACCACAAGGCATAAAAAACTGAAGAAAAAAGAAGGAGAACAGGAACGGCCTTGTCTCTTTTCCGCTCCAGGACGCTCCTAGGGGTGAGCCACCCCTAGCATAAAGACCGCACGCTCCTGGTCCTCCCATTCTTTCTCTTTACTGCGGACAAGTGCCACACAACGCGCTTGCGTGGGTTGAGAACATGCTGCGCCGGAACTCGGCATAGACCGACCCATACCAGATGTCTCCGAGGTCTTCCTCCAAGGCGTTGCCCATGCTAAAGACCTCCGGGTGCATCCTTATGCAGCATGGCGTGACAAGGCCATCGCAGGAGACAAAGCAGCCAAAAAACGGCCACCAGCACGCCCCCCGCCTGCGCTGTGAACCACCATACGTGACCGCTATCCCGACCTTGGCCAGCTTGGCGCTGTATGCTCTTACCTGCGCGATGATCTCAGCCTCAACCCCTCGGGATTTGGCCACAAAGGTGGACATCGAATCAAACCCGTCTTGCTTCTTTTCCGCTGCAGGTCGCACCTGCTTTGCCACGTACCAGTTCTCCACAAGCTGGACGTGCAGTTGATCGGGGGAGGCCTTGGTCACAAACTCGTAGATCGACGCAAGTTCATCGACGTTGTCGTACCCGACGACAAAGTTAAAGACTACCCTTGGGCGTCTGGGCGTCTGGGCGTTTAGCGCGGGTAAAATCTCTGTGAGATAGCGGCGTCTGATGTCTCGTTGTCCCTGTGTGTCTATGGAGATGATCAGCTTGTCGAGGTGTTGCAAGAGGCCTCGTTCGATGTCACGCCGCAGGGCAAAGGCGTTGGTCGTGATCGAGGTATTGATCCCCCTGTCCTTGCTGAATCTGAGCATCTCTATGAGTGCCGGGTTGAGGGTTGGTTCACCAAGCCCCTGGAGTTGGAGTCGCTTTACGGTTGGAAAGCGGGCTATCAGTCGTTGGAAGTCGTCAAAGGGCATGTTTCGGTTTCTCCTGCCAGCAGGCAGGGTGTCTCTGCTGCATGATGGACAGGTGTAGGTACACATTGTCGTTGGTTCTATCTGAATAAAGAACGGCTCCCAGAACACGTCGTCGTAGAGATCATCCTGTGTGTATCCGGCGTCCATGATGGCATCTCTGGCCGCTTGCCAATCAAACGTGGCTATGACGATCCTGTCAAAGCCAACCTCCCTGAGTCTGCTTACCGGCTCGACCATGTGGCCGCAGATCGTCTGGCCATGTCGCGTCGGGTCAGCATCCACGACCGCGGCAACCTCAACACCCCGGACCACGGCAGCCTCCAGGGTGTGTTGCGCCATCCCCAATGAGCCGTAGACCGCAACCTTCATCAATACCTACCCATAATCGAAGATAAGAAAAAGAAGGGGGGCGGCGCTACCCTCCCCTCAGCCCCCCCC
>JADFXD010000043.1 GCA_015233725.1 Nitrospirota bacterium
TTGCGTTGTTTCTGGTAATAGCGTTCCTGCTTGAAGGCATAGACATAGTGTTTCACGCCTACACGGCAGAGGAGTTCTGGGGGATACTCAGTGAGCTGTTGTTCGAGCGCTTCGCCTTTAAGATGATCGTCATACAGTGGATATGCGGGATGATCCTGCCGTTGGTCCTGCTGTTGTTACCAAGGCTCACCATACTAAGAACCTTTATATCGGCCTCTCTCGTGGTCATGGGCGTGTTTATGATGAGGTGGGACGTGGTCATTGGCGGACAATCGATGTCGAGGAGCTTTGCCGGCTTCCTAACTTATAAGATGCCGATATGGCCTACAAGCATTGAGGCATTCAAAGAGGGACTCTTTTCACTCATCCTGTTATTAACCGCCCCTTTTGTGTTACTGTTTATCTTTAACAAGGTCTTGCCGGTCTTTAAAGAGGTCTTTACAGAAGAAGAATGTAATAATCTGTCTGAGGGCAAATGATGATTGAAGATCAATCCACTGTAAACAAGATTAAGATGAGGTCAAGGGTAAACAAGATGAAATGGGGTCAAGGGCACTGGTGCCCTTGCAGGGGGGGGCTGAGGGGGCCAGGAGCGTCCTGGAGCGAAAAAGAAGGCAGCGCTGCCCCCCTTCTCTCTCTCCTGCCTATGGTTGAACGATTACGAGCCTTAAAAAAAGGGGGTAGGGAAAGTGGGTATTAAAAGAGTATCCGTATATGGGTTGTGCAGTCTGGTTATGTTGTGCGTGGCGTTTTCGGCACACACGCTGATGGCAGAGACGCCATCCCCTTCCCCTACGCCTGGGCAAACACAACAGGCCACCCAGGCGGTAGAACAAGGAAACGCCGAACATCACGCAGCAATACCCCAATACTTTACGACAAAGCCGCCATTTACAGAAGGCATATTTCCATGCTCAACGTGTCACGCGACCATGAAACCTGACAGGACACGCCGCGAGCTCCAGTTTCACACAGAGATAGATCTCCAGCACGCGACAAAACAACGCTGGTGCCTCGACTGCCATGACGCAGACAACAGGGATAGACTGAAGTTGGCCAATGGTGATGAGGTTACGTTTGAGGAGTCGTACTTACTGTGCGGTCAGTGTCATGGCAACGTATTCAGGGATTGGAAGATTGGCATTCACGGTAAACGCATAGGACTGTGGAATAGTGACAAACCCGGAGATAAACAATACTTCTTGTGTGTAAGCTGCCATAGTCCACACTCGCCCAAGTTTAAACCACTGAAACCCCTGCCAGTTCCTCTGAAACCAAAAGCTATAACGGAGACAAAGGGCACATCAACAGTGGACATCGAAGGAAAGAAGATATATATTCCGGTCTATAGCAAGTAATGGGATTTTGAAAGAGGATATAGAATGAAAAGAAGGGATTTTCTTAAAGGGGCAACATCGGTTGCGGTAGCACTGGGCCTTGAAGGGATTGCACTGCCTGCCAAAGATGCCAAGGCATCAGTGTGGGAGGAGTTTTTTCAGAAATACTTCAGGGAGATGAACCAGGCAGAGAAAGACGCTGTGGTCAAGAGACTTGAGGCAGATTACAAAAAGAGATTCGGTAAGGACATAAAGGTTAGTACAAAGGGACCGCTGCCAAACGTGCTCTACGGCTACGGCCTGGACCTCTCCCGGTGCATCGGATGCAGGAGGTGTGTCTACGCCTGCGTGACCGAAAACAATCTCTCGCGCAATCCACAGATAGAATATATCACGGTCTTGCGATTTAAGAACGGCGAGAAATGGGTGGACGACCTCGAGGAAGCAGAGAAATACTACAACCCTGAGGTGGTGCCAGAACCAGAACACTTCTACATGCCAGTACAGTGCCAGCAGTGCGAACGACCAGCCTGTACCAAGGTCTGTCCAACAAAGGCCACGTGGAAGGAGCCAGATGGCATAGTCGTGGTTGACTACAACTGGTGTATCGGCTGTAGATACTGTATGGCCGCCTGCCCCTACGGAGCGAGAAAGTTCAACTGGGGAGCGCCAACTATCCCGGTTGAGCAGATTAACCCCAATACCCACTACCTGGGTAATCGCCCAAAGCATAAGGGCTGTGTGGAGAAGTGTACCTTCTGTATACAGCGAGTACGTGAAAACCCGGGGAGATATCCAGCCTGTGTTGAGATATGCCCGGTTGGCGCACGTAAGTTTGGCAATCTCCTGGATGAGAAAAGTGAAATCCGCATGTTAATCGAAACCAAACGCGTGTTTCGCCTAAAGGAGAGTCTGAATACAAATCCAAAGTTCTATTACTTCTTTTCGCTTTAGAGGAGAACGATTATGCTTCGTTTCATTAAGGATTTAATATCGCATATACTTAAGGGAACTACCATCTACTATGTGTGGCTAGTCATCCTGTTTGCACTGATTTTAAATGGGCTCATCGCCTATTCTCAGCAGTTGCAACACGGACTTATCGTCACAAACATGAGAGACCAGGTGTCGTGGGGGTTTTACATCTCAAACTTCACCTTCCTGGTTGGTGTGGCTGCTGCGGCAGTGCTCCTGGTCATACCCGCGTATCTGTATAACTTCAAGCCGATAAAGGAGATCGTCCTCTTTGGCGAAATGATAGCCGTCACCGCGTTGATAATGTGTATATTGTTTATAGTGGTGGATATGGGAAGACCTCAATATGCCTGGCACATCTTCCTGGCGCCTAACTTCCCCAGCTCCCTGCTTGTCTGGGACGTCATAGCGCTAAACGGCTACCTCGTGATAAACCTGACGGCTGTCATCTACGTGCTCTACAGGGCGGCTCACGGCAAGGCGTACAGTATGTCCATTATGTGGCCGATTGTCCTGCTCTCTATACCCTGGGCAATCAGCATACACACGGTCACGGCGTTTCTGTACAACGGCCTGTCTTCCCGTCCATTCTGGAACGCATCTATCGTAGCGCCAAGGTTTATCGCCTCGGCCCTGTGCTCAGGTCCGGCCCTGATGATCCTCATATTTCAGGTAGCCAGAAAACTCTCAAAGATAGACGTCACCGATACCGCTATCTTTAAGATCGCCGAGCTGATAGCCTACGCAATGGCCGTTAACCTCTACCTGTTTGGAGCTGAAATCTTTAAGGAGTTCTACTCAGGCAGTGTCCACCTGGCGCCAATGAAGTACCTGTTCTTTGGACTACATGGACACAATGTCCTTGTGCCATTTTCATGGACCGCCCTCGCGTGTAACCTGACGGCATTCGCTCTGTTCATAAACCCTAAGACAAGAAAAAAATTCTTCTTGTTAAACATTGCCTGTGTCCTGATAATCATTGGAGTCTATATAGAAAAGGGCATGGGGTTGATTATCCCCGGGTTTGTGCCGGATACCCTCGGTGAGATATACGATTACCTCCCCAGTGCGCTTGAGATCAATCTAAGCGCAGGCATCTGGGCCATCGGCGCCCTGTTCTACACCTTCATGATTAAAACGGCTATCCCCATCTATGAAGGAGAACTGACCCTCCTGCCAAAAGGCACCACACCAGAACCACGCTCACATCATTGAAATATATAGCGTATCCTAAGAAAAGAACAAAAACAAGAAAGGGGCGGCGCTGCCCCCCTTTAGAACCCCCTGCAAGGGGTCACGGACCCCTTGACCCCTTCTTGCGCAGCCTTGAACTGTGGCGTTGAACTATTTTGGATAAGAAGCAATATCCGTCTCTGCTGAAATACGTGGCCTTTGCCAGCCATGTAGGTTTGAGTTTTATCGTTTCGGTCATCGTGGGGCTGGCCATTGGGTTGGGGTTGGACAGGCTCTTTGGCTCTTCCCCGTACCTGACGATAACGTTTATATTCTTTGGGGTTATATCGGGGTTTATCGAGGTCTTTAAGCTCGCCAAGGGTGAGTTGGACAAGGATGAATAAGCACTACCTCCTCTATGCTGTCTTATTGCTTGTAGTTGCTGCGAGTATTGCCCTGTACCTCAACGGCAGGAGACAAATGGTGAGTGTCGGTGTGGGGTGGTTCATCGGGTTAGTAAACTACGCCATACTGAGGTGGAGCATCAGGAGGTTTATCATGCGGCAGCCAAGCAATCAAATCCTGATAGTGTCCTTGAACATGATGCGCCTGGGACTTGTTTTTATCGCTGTAATAATATTATTATCTCTAAAGATGGTAGATATGATTGGTCTCTTTGTAGGGTTTACATTGGTCAATGGCGTGATCATGATTGATGGCTATCTCAACAGGGCGGGGCAGCGCCGCCCCCCTTCTTTCTCTTAGTTATGGCTGGGCAATTACCAACCAAGCGAAAGAAGATGGCGAGGCCATTGTTAGTGGTGTTGTCGTTTATTGTGATTGCGTCGTTGTTGGGGTTTTTGGGTGGTTTTGTGTTCTGGACGCTGTCAGACCTCCCTCGGATAAAGCAGTTGGAGGAGTACTCGCCGTTGGAGTCGTCTCTGGTGTACTCAGCGGACAACGAGATATTGGCGGAGCTGTTCATAGAAAGACGCACGTTTGTGCCGTATTACAAGATACCGGCGCACGTCAAAAATGCCTTCATCGCTGTAGAGGACAATCGGTTCTACAGCCACCGGGGGATAGACTTTGTAAGGATATTTGGCGCCTTTTTAGAGGATATCAAGGCGAGGGGGTTTGTCCAGGGCGGCAGCACCATAACCCAGCAACTGGCCAAGATGCTCTTCCTCAAACCCGACAGGAGCATCTCGAGAAAGCTCAAGGAGGCCGCATTGTCTATCCAGATAGAGAGACACTACACAAAGGACGAGATAATAGGGCTGTACCTCAATCAAACGTACTTTGGCACCCGCGCCTATGGCATAGAGGCGGCGGCCTTTACCTATTTTGGCAAGACCACGGAGAAGCTCAACGTTGCGGAGGCGGCACTGATGGCAGCCATTCCCAAGGCGCCATCGGTATATTCACCCTTTAAAAATCCAGCAAAGGCGCTAAACAGGAGAAACTACGCAATCAGGAAGATGTACGAAAACGGCTTCATCAACCAGGCCCAACACGATGCAGCCTTGAAGGTTCCGCTGCCCACCCTGTACAACAGCAGGAGGTACAAGGCGCCATATTTCATTGACTACATCCGCAGCGAACTGGAGGACAAGTACGGAGACAAGCTCTTTACAAGCGGTATAAAGATACACACCACGCTGGATTACAGGTTGCAGACAATAGCGGAGACGGCTATTACCAACGGCATCAACGCCCTGGCCAAGCGAGGTAGAAAGAACGTCCAGGCCGCCCTGATTGCCATAGAGCTAAACACGGGCGCTATCAAGGCAATGGTAGGTGGCACGGACTTCTGGGATACCCAGTTTAACCGTGTCACACAGGCCAAGCGTCAGCCCGGTTCGGCCTTTAAACCGATTGTCTACCTCACGGCGTTTAACAAGGGGATGACCCCCGATGACACCATCCAGGACGAGGAGATGTCCTTCCCTGGAAGGAACAAGGCAGATGTGTGGGTCCCCAGAAACTACAAGCGTGTCTACAACGGCCCTGTCACGATACGTTATGCCTTGTCGCAGTCCTTGAATGCGGCTACCGTCTATCTTGGCAATAGTGTGGGGCTTACCAATGTGATCGACACTGCCCAGAAGGTTGGCATTAGCAGTAAGGTTCAGCCGTACCTGCCATCGTGTCTGGGGGCGTCGGAGCTGACCCTGATGGAGTTGGCATATGCCTACTGCGCAATGGCCACGGGGAAGCGGTTTGAAAACACGGCCATCGATAAGATCGTTGACAGGGATGGCATCGTCCTGGACGAGTTTAACTTTAACGGCGAGGACATAATTGACGAGGCGGTTGTTGATAAAATGCACGATGTGCTTGGCGCTGTAGTGCGAGAAGGTACGGCCAGAAAGGCGCAGGTATTAAACAGGCCCGTCTATGGCAAGACCGGCACAACCGACGATTATGCCGACGCCTGGTTTATGGGATTCGACGACAACTATATCGTAGGCGTCTGGGTCGGCAGGGACAACCACAAGCCCATCGGCGATAAAGAGACCGGCGCCGTGGCCGCCCTACCCATCTGGATCGACTTCATGAGCCACCTGTAGAAGAGGCGGCTGTCGCCCCTCCCTCAGACCCACCCTCAAGGGGTCACGGACCCCTTGACCCCTTCCTGCGTAGGCTTGAGGATACTAGCGAACTTCGGCTATCTAAGGGAGTGGCGCTACCAAATTTTACGCACAAGATATCAGGGGATGTGTTAGAATAAAACTATGAGATTTGTTGATGTAAAAATTGATATAGCCTTTAACGGATGTTCTGTAAGGAATAAGCATAAATATAAGTAAATATGGTAGCACTCCATTCAAACGTGGTCACATTGCTGCAGCATAGTAACAATGCTATATTATGAGGTATAGAAATGGCTTAAATCCTGGCAACCACGGTTGATTGTGGTGCTACGCTGACGCTTATGTTCATGTTTTATAAAAGCATTTTGTTGCCAAAGTTTTAAAGAGGAAATGACCATTCCGTCACTTTTTATTCTTAAGTAGAGTGTCTGTTGTTTATCTTTATAAAAAGCATTTATGCAAACTCATTGAAAATTGCTGATTAAGTTGCCTACTTGATTTCTTTTAGAGTTATTGATTAGAATTAGGATCGACAATGAACATATCCGAGATATTCATCCACCGCAGGGTCATGACGACCCTGGTGATGCTGGCCATCATGCTCTTTGGTATCATCAGCTACAGTTCCCTGCCCGTTAGCGACCTGCCCAACGTTGACTTCCCAACCATCCTTGTGACGGCAACCCTCCCAGGGGCAAACCCCGAGACCATGGCCAGTAACGTCGCCACCCCCCTGGAGCGACAGTTTTCGACGATCGCCGGTGTGGACTCCATGACGTCCACCAACGCCCAGGGGCTGACACAGATAACCATTCAGTTTAAACTCAGCAGAAACATAGACGCCGCCGGTCAGGACGTCCAGGCAATGATGACCAAGGCAGCCACGCTCCTGCCTGTCAACATGCCCACACCGCCCGTATACCAGAAGGTCAATCCGGCCGACCAGCCCGTCATTTATCTTGCCATGAGCTCCCCAACGCTGCCCCTGTCAGAGGTCAACGAGTACGCCGACACGTTGATAGCCCCACGCATATCGATGCTGACCGGTGTGGCACAGGTGCAGATATTTGGGGCACAGAAGTATGCCGTCAGGGCACAGCTTGACCCCAACGCCCTTGTCAGTCGCGGGATTGGCCTGGACGAGGTCTCAACCGCAATCCAGAATGGCAACGTCAACATCCCCACGGGGGCGCTCTATGGCAAGGAACGAGCCCTTACGATCAACACCAGCGGACAGCTCTTCAAGGCAAAGGACTACCTCCCCATGATCGTGACCTACCGAAACGGCTCCCCCGTGCGCCTGGGCGAACTTGGCAGGGTCATAGACAGCGTGGAGGAAAACAAGATCGCAAGCTGGTACAAAGGCACGCGGGCCATTATCCTGGCCATCCAACGCCAGCCAGGCACCAACACCGTTGAGATCGTGGACTCCATACGGGCGATGCTTCCGATGTTTAGGCAACAGATGCCGGCCTCCGTCGCCCTGGATATCCTGTTTGACCGCTCGGTGTCGATCCGCGCTTCCGTGGAGGATGTAACACACACGCTGGGGCTGACGGTCGTTCTTGTTGTGCTTGTGATATTTCTGTTTCTACGTAATCTCTCGGCAACTATCATCCCGGCCCTTGCGCTGCCGTTGTCGATCACGGGTACGTTTGCCGCCATGTCTCTGCTTGGCTACAGCGTTGATATCATGTCGTTGATGGCCTTGACCCTGTCGGTTGGCTTTGTCGTTGATGACGCCATCGTTATGCTCGAAAACATCGTCCGACACATGGAACATGGGCAATCCGCCTACGAGGCCTCAATCAAAGGCTCCAGGGAGATCGGCTTTACCATCCTGTCGATGACGCTGTCGCTGGTGGCCGTGTTTATACCTGTCATGTTTATGGGTGGCATACTGGGGCGGTTGTTGCACGAGTTTGCGGTGACCATCAGCATGGCAATCTTGGTATCGGGCTTTGTGTCACTGAGCCTGACCCCCATGATGTGCTCCCGTTTCCTGCGCCATAAGACGGCAAAGGAGCATGGACGCCTCTACAACATAACCGAGAGCTTCTTTAACTCCATGCTCAAGGCCTATGAGGTGACACTGAGACGTGTCCTGGACTTCAGACGCACAACGCTCTTTGTCTCCTTCCTGGTACTATTTGCCTCGGGGTATCTGTTTTTGAAGATACCGATGGGGTTTCTGCCAAGTGTGGATACGGGGCAGATATTTTCATTTACGGAGGCCCAGCAGGGGATATCCTTTGAGTCGATGGTCCGGCATCAGAAGGCCCTGGCGGCCATTGTCAACGAGGACCCCAACGTGGAGGCCTTTATGTCAAGCGTGGGCGCCGGCGGTCCAAACGTCCTGGGCAACACCGGACGAATATTTATGCGCCTGAAGCCCCGAGCACAGCGCCGCTTAAACGCCGACCAGATCATCCAGGAACTCAGACCCAAATTTTCCAAGGTGACCGGTATACAGATGTTTATGCAGAACCTGCCCCTGATCCGTATCGGAGGCCAGTTGACCAAGAGTCAGTATCAGTTTACGCTACAGAGTCCCTCTACGGAGGACCTGTACAAGCACAGCACTATATTTGAGTCCAGGATGCGCTCATTGCCGCAGCTACAGGACGTAACAAGCGACCTCCTTATAAAAAACCCGCAGATAAACGTTGAGATAAACCGCAACGAGGCCGCAGCCCTCGGGGTAACGGTGCAGCAGATCGAGGACGCCCTGTACAACGGGTATGGCTCGCGTCAGATATCGACCATCTATGCACCAAATAATCAGTACAAGGTCATCATGGAGCTGTTGCCGGAGTACCAGATGGATGCCTCAGAGCTGTCCATGCTCTACGTGCGTTCAAGCAGCGGGGCGCTGGTACCCCTGAACTACGTGGCCAGGTTGACAAACGGCGTTGGCCCCCTTGTGGTCAATCACCTTGGTCAGTTGCCGGCGGTCACCATTTCATTCAATCTCAAACCTGGTGTGGCCCTGAGCGAGGGCGTTGAGGCCGTCAGCAAGCTGGCGCGCGAGGAGCTGCCAATAGGCGTCAGCACTGCCTTTCAGGGGTCGGCGCAGGCCTTTGTCGCCTCCACGAAGGGGTTGTGGATACTGCTGTTGATGGCCATAGCGGTGATCTACCTGGTGCTTGGGGTCCTCTATGAGAGCTTCATCCACCCGTTGACGATACTTTCGGGGCTGCCATCTGCCGGCTTTGGGGCGCTGTTGACATTGATGCTGTTTCACAAGGAACTGGACGTCTATGCCTTTGTGGGTGTCATAATGCTTGTTGGTATTGTAAAGAAAAACGCCATCATGATGATAGACTTTGCCCTGGAGGCACAGCGCAAGGACGGCAAAAACGCCCGCGATGCCATCTTTGAAGGCTGTCTGATCCGTTTTCGTCCAATCATGATGACCACAATGGCCGCATTAATGGGCTCCCTGCCGATAGCGCTTGCCTTGGGCGCCAGCTCCGAGGCAACCCGTCCCCTGGGGCTTGCAGTGGTAGGTGGTCTGCTCTTTTCCCAGTTGTTGACGCTCTACATCACTCCGGTTATATACATCTACCTCGATAGATTCCAAAAACAAAGATAAGAGAAGAAGGGAGGGCTCTGCCCTCCCTCAGACCCACCCGCAAGGGCACCAGTGCCCTTGACCCCATAAAAGAGCGATTGCGATTGCTTCTTCGGCATCCTCTCGTGGAATCTCATAATAAACCTCACTGGGATACCGAACCTCAACGCCATAGCTTGAGAGTATCTCAGCGTCGCTTGTTTCCGATTCTATGGAAGGATAGACACCTCGACAGAGAAGGATAAGGTCTTCTATGGAGTGTGTCTTGGGGAACTCTATCTCAAGATATGTAAGATAACCCTTGAGGTATTTCTCTGCACACTGCTGGGCGTGAAAACAGACCGTATCACAGGGTGGTTTTTTCATTTTCATGGTGTGCTCGGATGTAATGAGGTCGTTTTCCGCCTTTTGAAACCACGCCCTCACAACATTTAGCTTATCGCCTCTCATAGAGTACCCTACCCCTGTGTGCGGCGGGATAGATAACCGTACCTACAATGTCTTTAAAGCGCTCAAACTCCTCCGGCGTCCTGACGACAATGTCCTTGGGCATACCGATATCTCTTAGTATCCGTCGTATCGGAACTGCCCGTTTGTGCGGCATCTCATTTGTCCGCATAATAACCATAAGGTCAATGTCGCTGTCGGATGTTGGTGTTCCATAGGCATAGGAGCCAAACAGGATTATCCGCTCCGGATCAAACATTGTGGCGATCCTCCTTGTGACTTCTCTTAAGTACACATCTATGTCCATAAGCGCCCCCTTCTTTCTTCTTTTTTTGTGGTCATAGCTCAATACGGAACTCGGCGCCTTTGTTGACGTTTCTGACGTCCAGTCTGCCGCCCATGTTACGCTCGATAATGGTCTTGGACATGTAGAGGCCGATGCCGGTGCCCTTACCCTGCTCCTTGGTCGTAAAGTAAGGCTCAAAGACCCTCTCGATGACATCCTCCGGGATACCGCCACCGTTGTCTGCTATTATTACGACGATCCGGTTGTTTTCCTTGAATACGCTTATTGTTATTAAGCCCCTTTCGTTGGCCGGGGATGGCTTTTTCCTGTTTTCTATTATGGCGTCTTTGGCGTTATTTATAATGTTCAACACGACCTGCTTGAATTCATTGGGGAATCCGTTGATAAACAGTGCGTGCTCATCCTGGGCGGTGACCTTAAAGCCGATAGAATCGTTACTGAGCTGGGCGCTTACTATGGAAAGCATTGAGTTTATGGCGTTGAGGCAATTAAACGTCTCCTTTTCCTTGGCAGGCCTAAAGAAGTTCCTGAAGTCGTCTATGGTCTTAGACATAAACTGTATCTGCTTCATCGTGTCGGTAACGGCCCTTTGGATGTATTCCTTATTTACCTCGTCGTACTCGTAGGCATCCTCGAGGTCCTGGACGATAAGCCCAACGGCATTGAGCGGCTGCCGCCACTGATGCGCTATTGCCCCTATCATCTCCCCCATCGCGGCCATCTTTGACTGCTGGATAAGCATCTGCTCCTTCTGCTGCCTCTGGAGTATCTCCTCTGCGACACGCTGTTCGAGTCTCCTGTTGAGGTCTTGAAGCTCCTTATGTTTCAGCTTTATTTCGGTCTCTACGCACATACGCCTTATGCCATTTGCGATGTTGTCCGCGGCTGCCACCATCGCCCTGAACGCAAATTCACCGACTCGCTTGCGACAAAACATGGCAATAACACCCATAAGCTGCTCCTCCACCACCAGTGGATACCCACCAAAGGCGACAAAACCCTCACGCATTACCCACGCCCTGTCATGAAGAAACGACTCTGCCAGGATGTTGTTTGTCATTATTGGCCTACGATTCAGGCCTATGACCCCGATCTCATACCTACCAAGAGGGATATTTTTATAAATGCTATTTATCTTCGTGTATACGCCCGAGCTGGACTGTATCACAAGCATGTTTGTCTCTCTGTTATAGAGCCAAATACTACAAAGGGATGCATCTATCTTGTTGACTACTACATCCGTACAGAGCTTAAGCAGCTCCTGGAGGTCTTCCGCACGACTTAGCGCATTGCCAATCTCAGCGGCAAAGGCCGCCAGGCGTGCCTGCTCCTCCAGAGCCTTTGAGGCCTGCTTGTGTTCAGTTATGTCCACTATAGACATTATGCACTTATTGCTGCCTATAATGTTTTTGAAACTGACGTAGACGTCCTTTCTTATGCCGTACTTGTTGATAATGGTTGTCTCATATTGTTTTAATGAGACATGCTTATACAGTAATCTACTATTATAGTATCCCCTGAGTCTGTCAACATCCTTTGGGGCAACGAGGTCTGTCCAGCTTTTTTTGTGTTCTATGTCTTTCCTGTTATAACCGGTTATTGTCTCAAACTCGTCGTTAATCATGGTAACAGTTGAATCACCCTCGATGACGAGGGTGGCTCCGCCTGCCGTTTCAAATATACTGCGGTAGAAGCCCTCGCTCTCAACAAGACACTCTTCTGCCCGTTTCCGGTCAGTGATGTTGTCAAAAACCCCCATCAAGCCAACGATATTGCCGCCGTCATCACACACGGGGGACATTGACAGGCTTATGTCTATCGACATGCCGTCCTTACGAAAACGCCTGATTTCAACCTCTGTAATGGACTGCCCCCCTAACAATGACTCAAACATCGTAGCACACCCTGCGGAAGGCTCATCAATAATAAAAGGAAGGGTATAGCCAACAACCTCTGCCTCGCTCCAGCCAAATATATTTTCGGCTGCCCTATTCCACATCAACACCTTCCCCTCCTTATCCATATAGATAATACCAAGGGGCGAGGCCTCGACAATCGCCCGCAACTTCCCATTGTCATTCATTGAGTAAAAAGACTCTTTCTCAGACCGGTCCGCTTTCATCTTTCCCATTGATGACTAAGCACACAAGACTCCCATACTGAAAAGTAATATATCATGACTATTGGTAAAAATACAACAACCTCAACATTACAATCCAAGTTGTTTTTTTATCAAAACACATAAGTTTTCCTTAATATCCGTATGTCTGGGCACAGACGCTTTCTTTCTATTTAGTGGATTAGCATAAATATCATGATTACTGCCATGCTGTTTTAGGTAACATCCAAAACTAACCAGCTCACGTATAAGATCGCGTCTCTTCAAACTTCAACTGCTATTTCCTTAGTAATAATATCAGTGTGGTATACACTTTCCTCTTCATCTTTCATTAGCTTATAGACTTCCCTGATATTATCCTCCAATTCTTCAAGTGTTTCACCCTGACTAAACACACCTGGAACTTCCATTAGTTTGCCTACATACCAACTATCATCGATCCAATATTGCAGAGTAAAATTCCTTAACATTCTTAGTACCTCTCTTTAAATCATGCCATGTTTGAGCAATTATTCATAGAGATAATTATACTATACATGGACATAAATATATTTATAAGATTGATCGGCTCGCTCCTTACAGTCGCTGGGGTCGGATTGAGAATGATGGGGTCAAGGGGACTTCTCGTGGCCGCCCCTTCTTTCTTTTCTTTCCCTTTTTTTTAAGGGTCATTGTGTCTTCTTTGTGCGAGGGATTGGGTGATCCTTGCGAAATCTTCCAGGGAGAGTCGCTCGGCTCTTGTCATGGGGTCTATGCCGATATCGCTTAATATATCTTTGATGTTGATGTCGTATGCCTTGAGGTTGTTGGCGATGGTCTTTCGGCGTTTTAGAAAGGACGTCCTGATCACCTTAAAAAACGACTCCTCGTTGCTGACCACTACGGCAGGAGTCGCCAGGGCAACAAAGCTCACCACGGCCGAATCGACCTTGGGAGGCGGCCTGAAGAATGTCCGTGGTACAATGAAGTTCAGGTTGGTGGAGCTCCTGTATTGCACCATCAAGGTAAGCACGCTGTATTGCTTGCTGCCTTTGTGGGCTGTTATTCGCTGGGCTACCTCTTTTTGCAACATTAGAGTCATGGATTGCAGGCCTTTGGCCTCTTCCAATATCTTAAAGATTAGCGGTGTCGTAAGGGAGTACGGGATATTTGATACAACCTTGAACCTCTCTATGCCCCCGTAATCAAACTGCAGGGCATCCCCCTCTATCAGCGTGAGGTTGTCATAACTCAACGACAGGCGCGACCTCAACCTCTGATAGAGGTTTGAGTCTATCTCGATGGCAATGACACGCCTTACCCTGTTGGCGAGCATCTCAGTGAGCGTCCCCAACCCAGGACCGATCTCTACAACCGTATCCTCCGCAGTCAGTTGTGCGCAATCCAGCATCCTTTGAAGAATGCCTACGTCACTCAGAAAATGCTGGCCATACCGCCTACCCACTTTAAAGAAATAAGGGAAAGAAGGGGGCGGCGCTTCTTAACCCTGGACCCCCCTGCAAGGGGGCCAGTGCCCTTGACCCCATAATTCTTAATCCTGACATTGTAACTACTTATCTTTTGGCCTGTTTTGGTAGCTCACAGCGTGCTGTGACGGTTGAGAGTTGTTCTTTTACTTCCTTGAGTTCGTTACGTTCCATAAAGTACATGTACCAGCCCATTGATGCAATAGTCAGCAAGACTAAGCTTAAATAAAGTATGCCCATTTTGTTTTTGCTTTTGGTATAATTTTGCTCAGAACCTTCAAGTTCTTGTTCCAGCTTTGTCTTGTCAACTTGAGCAGGCGTGTCTGTTTTACTTTTGGCATTGAGATGAAAAAAGATGTTTCTTTTACTTTTGGTATAACGCAACTCAGAGCTCTCTAGTTCTTGTTCTAATCTAGTCTTTTCGATCAATAGTACCTCCTGACTTCAAACCTGAATATCTCTACAGGTTCGTTGGGATAGATGTTTGCCTTTAGCTTGGCGATCCTTAGCTGTTCCTCAACTGAGTCCACACCATCTATATCGGGTAATAGTAGTCCCTTTCTATAGTCCTTTGCCACGATGACTCCATATTTTTTGTGGTCCAGCTCTGAGATGTCATTGACCTTCTCTGGGGCAGACAGGACGTCAACGCTAATATTAAGCTCCTGTAGCTCTTCTGCCCTGACTGGGGAGAAACGAGGGTCCTCGGTGGCTGCGGCTATGGCGTTTCTGATAACCTCGCTTGCGACATTTTGCGTCATTGGTGTAAATGTCCCTATGCAGCCTCTTAGTTGTCCGTGCTTTTTCAACGACACAAACACCCCTGCCCTATCCTGCATCTCCTTGACAGGCTCTGCGGGGACAGGTAAGGATTGTCCTGAGTCAATGTAGCATTCTATGGCAGCCTTGGCCAATTGCACCAGTGGATGGCTTGGGTTGTTTGGATCGGTACGCATCACTTCTTCCTCTTTAGGGCATAGTCGGCCATGAGTATGAGGGCATCCTTCTGCGGGCAGTCGTCAAAGACGGAGAGTTCCCCTTTGGCCTCATTGGCTATGTCTATGGCCTTTTGCATGGTTTTTTCTATAACCCCGTACCTCTTAAAGAGGCCAAGAATCTCTGCCAGATTGCTGGTCATCTCATGGGGTGAGGCATCCTCTGTCGATTTAATGATCTGTGTTACCTGTTCCCTCTCCTGTGGTTGTGCACAGTCCAGGAGATAGATAAGCGGTAGTGTGATCTTGCCCTCGTTGAGGTCCTTGCCTAATATCTTGCCAAGGCGTTCTTCATCGGCCTTGTAGTCGAGGATGTCATCAAACATCTGAAAGACGATGCCGGTCTTTAACCCAAACCTGGAAAGGGCCTCAACCCTCTCCTGAGACACGTTACCGAGCAACGCCCCTATCCTGCACGCGGCCGAGATAAGGACACCCGTCTTGGATGAGATGATCTTGAGGTACTCCTGCTCTGTCACCGATGGGTCTGCTATCTTCTGTAGTTGCAGTATCTCCCCCTCGGTCATCCTGGTGACGGCGTCAGAGATGGTGTGCATGATGGCAAGGTTTTGTTGTTCCACGGCCAGACGCAACGAGTTGGCATAGAGGAAGTCGCCCACGAGCACCACAACCTCATTGCCCCAGAGGGAGTGCGATGTAGGTTTACCGCGCCGTACCTCTGCCCCGTCCACGATGTCGTCGTGCAGGAGGGAGGCGTTGTGTATGGCCTCTATGATGCTGCCAAAGACGGCCCTGCCCTTGCCCGTGTATCCGGCAAGTTCAGCGCTCAGGATCAGGTACAACGGCCTCAGACGCTTACCACCGCTGTTGAGTATGTGTCTGCCGATTGCTGGGATAAGCGCTACGTCGCTGCTAAAGACGTCGTGGAGCTCCTTTTCTACAAGCCTTAGCTCCGGTTCATATCGTTGGAATATCTCGACAGCGTCCATATCAGCTATGACAGCACCCGTAGTCTTTCGATATCACGTGTTGGGTCCTCCAGCATGTGTATGTCCTGTGGTCTGAAGGCGCCTTTTTCGGTAAATATGAGGGTCACGTACCGGGCGGGGGTGACATCAAAGGCTATGTTTCTGACCTTGACCCCCTCCGGAGCGATCTTGCATGTTCCGAAGACGTCCGTGACCTCGCTGCCATCGCGCTCTTCTATGGGGATCAGGTCGCCGTGGGACATCGTGAAATCGATGCTGCTGATAGGGGCTGCGACATAAAACGGGATGTTGTGCTCCCTGGCCAACACCGCCACGGAGTAGGTGCCGATTTTGTTAGCGACATCGCCGTTTCTGACCGTCCTGTCGGTGCCGACTATGCAGAGGTCGATCTCCCCTCTCTTCATCAGGGCGCCGGCCATGTTGTCGGTGATGAGGGTCACGTCGATACCGTCCTGGAGCAGTTCCCAGGAGGTGAGCCTCGCCCCCTGCAGGACGGGACGTGTCTCATCGGCTATGACGCTGACCCTTTTGCCCTGCTCTATGGCCACGCGTATGGGGGCCGTGGCCGTTCCATAGCCGCCAGTGGCAAGGCTACCGGCGTTACAGTGGGTGAGCACACGGGCGCCGTCCCTTATGAATGGCGCGCCCCAGCGTCCTATTGCCTTGTTTATCTCTATATCCTCGGTCAACATGCACCTGGCCTCGTTGACTAATGAATCCCTCAGCTCTTGCACCGATGCCCCATTTTGAGCAGATAAGACCCTTGAGAGTCGCTCCACTGCCCAGCGGATGTTGACGGCCGTTGGTCTGCTGTCAATGAAGTCGTCCAATACGGGTCTCAACCTCGATACAAACTCCGCATTGTCTCTTGCATCGATCGAGCACCCGGCCAGGGCTATCCCCATCGCCGCAGCAATCCCTATGGCGGGGGCACCCCTGATGCTCAACCGCTTGATACACTGCACGACCTTGTCGTAATGGTCGCAATCAATATAGTCAGTCCGGTGCGGCAGTATCGTCTGGTCAAGGATACGTACCACCGGCGATGAACCGCCTTCAATCCACTCTATCGTCTTTACCATATCTCAAAATCTCAAACTCCTGATTAATTTTAACATACATTATATAATTATACACTATTACAGATTTTATTTGCTCAGGGAAGGTTTTGCTTCTTTACCGCTCCAGGACGCTCCTGGCCCCCTTTAGAACCCCCTGCAAGGGCACCAGTGCCCTTGACCCCATAATTCTTAATCCTGATGTCTCATTCTTTATCATATCATCACAGGATTTTTGACAGCAAGCAATAATTTGGAATGTGAAGTTTTATTCACCAGGTAGCGACCTCTGTGAACAAAAATTCTCTTGATATCTCTACATTTTAATGTGAAGTTTTACCCACTAAATAGCGATTTCTGTGAACAAGATTTCTCTTGATATCTCTATATTTCAACTGATAAGATACTTTACCATATTATTTGGATTTGCATACCTGATTTGTGCTGGTATATTGAGAAAATAAAGAATGAGGAGGTTTTTATAGAAGAATAGCTCGACTTTGAGAGTAGAGAATAAGGAAACGTAAAGAGCAGAAGGATTTGTGTGAACAAGAGGTTCAGGATAATAAGGAGGTAAAACATGGATAACAGGTTATATAGGGTGATTTGTGTCGTTACGATAGTGATGCTGACCCTTGCAGGCGGCATAAGTGTCTATAGCGCCGAACCCACTGGCGCTAAAGGTATGTTTGAACTTGAGGGGTCTACAGTAAGTGTAGAGACAGAAAATGGCACAAAGATAAAAAAGACAACAGTTATCTCAAATACAAGGGGCGAAAGAGGTAATACGTCAAATGCAGTAAATGTTGCAGATGGTCCCCACGTCGGGATCAAGTATCAGGTGGTGCTCTTATCTGGTGATGGCTCTTCACGGCCAGTGTCAGACAAGCGAGTGTTTAGAACAGGCGATAGGATTAAGATAATTGCACAGTCAAATAAGCCGGGCAATATGGCTGTGTATAATGTGGGGCCAACGGGTAACGTCAACTATTTGTTTAACGGACCTGTAAGTTCTTTTACTCCAATTGAGATACCTCAAGGTACTGCTATGCGCATTGTCGATCCGCCTGGTACGGAGTCAATATTTTTCGAGTTATCCGGTGCCTCCGATAATATAGCTGTCGAGGCAAGGGCTGATTGTAAGCCATCCGTGCTGATGGTGGGCTCTAAAGATATCGTTGTTGAGGATACTATTGGCACCAACTATGCCGTTTACTCCAGGGACAATTGTAGTTTAGATCGTTCGGGCAGCAAGGATATCGTATTAGAGAGCGATAGTGGTACTAACTATGGCGTTATTCCCTCTGCGCTTATAGATGCAGGCAAGTCCTTTTTGGTACAGGTAAAACTCAAACACAGAGGCTAAACAAAAGGAGGTTAAGTAAATGGGGATCAGCAAGAGAGATAACCTGGTAGCGCTGCTTGTAATAACAGCGTTTTTATTTACATCATGTACCACGCTGTTACCTCCAGCGCGTGAAAACATGACCAACGAGGAACGTAATACGGCAAAAGATCAGTGTATAGCCTTAAATACGGTGGGCGGCGCTGTTGTAGGTGGCGTAATAGGGGGTCTGACAGGAGGAGGCAGAGGGGCTATTCAAGGCGCCATAGTAGGCGGCACCCTGGCCTTTGCCCTTGCGTGGGGTAAGTGTATAGCGTATTATTTTAACGTAACAAGTAAACAAACGGCAGGTTACAAGGAAACGGCAAAGAAGATCGCCTATAAGCCTAAGAAAGGCGCTTTGGTAAAGATTGATACGGCAACAGTTGCACCTTCTACTGTGGCCCCTGGCAAGCCAGTTAAATTCTCGGCGAAATATTATGTTATGGACCCGGAAGCGACAAAAGACCTGCCAGTTATAGAGTCCAGGACGGTAATATTTTACGATAAAGATGGTAAGGCTAATGAGCTTGGTACTACTCCAGAGAAAAGGACCATCGACCCTGGCACAAGGACAGCTGATGGTCCGTGTGATATGATTGAAGGGATGCCAGATGGCCGGTATAAGATCATCTTTGAGGTGTCGTACAAAAACCTGTCTGATAAGCGCGAGGTTAATATCGTTGTTAAGAAATAGGCTGGTATTGGTACATGGCGATTTCAACTGCGTGCGATACAAGTAAAGAAGGGAGGGCTTTGCCAACTGAGCCAGGGGTCGCTGACCCCCTCCTTCATAATAATAACGGAGAGGTACTATAAATGAAAAAGTATAGTTTAATGCTGCTTGCCTTGGTGATTGTAACATCATCCATGCTATTGCAGTGCGTTCCATTACAGGGTGTAGCAATGGTCGGAGAGACAGGTATATTTCGGGGGTCATCAGAAACTCCTGCTTCTTCGCCAACCACAACTTCACCAAACACTTCAAATCCTTCTTCGCCAATTACACAGTTCTACATAGATAAGATTAATGGGCTGTTTAAGCAAAACAACCTCAAGGATGCGTACGTGGAGTTAGACCATTTAGGCCGGATAAAGCTCAAGGGTTCGTATAAAAACGAGGAAGAGGTTGATGTGGCTTTCTCTTTAGCTCAACAGACGGTAGGGGTGAAGTGGGTCTCCCCTGTAGACCCAGAGAATGTGACGGTACCCGGGTGGAGTAAGAAGCTCTCTGAGATATTTGCACGGGCGGCGGTAAAGAGTCCACCTGTCAAGAATAGCAACGGTCCGCCAGGACCTATAAAAAATAAATATGCCCTGGTGGTAGGAATAGGGGAATTCCAAAGCAGCAAGGCAGACCCGCTGCACTATGCAAAAAAAGACGCAACTGACTTTTATAACTATCTCACTGCTGCGTCAAAGGGAGGTTTCTCCAGGAAGAATGTAACCCTTCTATTAAGTGAAAAAGCAACAAGGAAGAATATAAGAAATGCCTTAGATGACTTAAAAAATAAGGCGAAAGAGGACGATCTTGTTGTCTTGTACATAAGCACTCATGGTACCCAGCCTGATAAATCTGGCAACGTATTTATTGTAACTCATGATTCAGTGCTTAAGCCAGTAGAAATCTGGCACACATCCATAACTCATGAAACACTTGGTGTTTTTATCCAGGGCATAAGAGCCAAAAGGTTTGTTGCTATCCTTGATGTCTGCTACAGCAGCGGCGCTTTCAAAGGCATAAAAGGATTTGTTCCAGAGGGTGCAAAATCCCTGGGAGTTGAAGACGAAACCTATGGTATAGGCAAGGAACAAGCAAGAAAGATGATAGGTTCAAAGGATATAGTATTGGAAGGATCAATCAACTTATCATCTAACAGTAAAGGTTGGGGCAAGGTATTGATAAGCGCAAGTGGGGAGAACGAAAAATCATGGGAGGATGCTTCAATCAATAACAGTTACTTCACTCACTACTTAATCGCCGGCCTGGAAGAAAACAAGGGCAGTGTCGCTAATGCCTTTGACTATGCAAAACCAAAAGTCACCGTTGGTGTCTTGCAAGACAAAAACGCATCCCAGAATCCACATGTTGAGTGGGATAATAAAGACTGGAACATAAAGTTAGGAAAATAAAGGAGGAAAGTTATGTTTAGAACCTTTTTATGGGAGACCATTGTTGAAAGCTACCCACCGTTAGTGCTGACCACAAACGAGTACATTGTCGCCACCGCCTTTTGTCTGTTCTTTGGGTTGCTCTATTTTGGGTTTAAAAGGATCATCTATTACTCGATAAACCCACATATAGACCATGCCAAGTACGGGGCAATATTTTTGAGCGCCACTTTTATGCTGACCTGGGTCATAGCATCATTAGACCTGTTGGGTTCCTACAGCACCATATTTGCACTGGTTATTCTGGTTTTAGCGCTCATATTTGATATGGTCTATCTCATTGTGACAAGACCAGAGGGGGTGTAGATGTTTTCACCGTCAGTTATCGTAGGAATCGGGGGAGTTGGCAAGAGCGTCCTCCTAAACGTAAGAAGGATGATCGTCGAGGAGTTTGGCTCCTTAGAGCAGTTGCCCAGCATCGGATTTCTCCACGTGGATACCCACACTAACCTGGTACCCGACGCCGGTTCAAACGCCGTTACCGAGTACCTTGGCTATAACCTGACCTTCAACGCAGCCGAGAGGATAGAACTCTCAGGAGGGATATCCAAGGTCGATACAGGGTTAATAAGGAAAAAGGCCTCGACCTGGCTAGACCCAAATCTGACTATAAACGCAAGCTCTATCCCTGAGGGCGCTGGCGGGATAAGACCATTTGGCAAATTAGCCTTTACGTACAATGTCAATGAGTACAGAAGCAGTTTAGTGGGTGTCGCTAATAGAGTATTGCAACATAACAACAAGACTACGACTGCTCAGACATTGAAACAACCCTGTGATCACATATTGAATATATACATTGTATGCTCCTTTATGGGTGGAACTGGAAGCGGCTCCTTTCTTGAGTTGTGCTATAACACGCGTCATGTCTTTGAACATGCCAGGCTGACAGGTATATTTATTATCGGCGGAGATAATTCCATAAAAAAGGCCAACTGTTACAGTGCACTAAAGGAGCTTCAATACTTTTCCATGCCTGATACCATCTTCAACGCCGAATACCCCGACCCAAGTGTAGAGAAGATAATAAATAAAAAGCTGCCGCCTGTTGATGACTGCTATCTCGTGACGCAGGATGCCGTAGGCTATCATCTGACAAGGGGTGAATTAGAGGAGGTAGTTGCCTTTAACCTCTTCCTGGAATTCGGCAGCGATATCTCTGATACCAAGAAGGGGTTGAGGGTCGATAAGAAGTCAAATTCAGCGTTTTTTGAGAAGTCTCTCAAGCCCAAGTCGTTTCTGTCCTTTGGGCTATCGTCGCTGTCCTTCCCAGTATTTAAGGTTGAAGAGATGATGGCCTACGAAATGGCCGCTGCAACTCTTAAGAAATGGCTCTTTATGGATGCAGTAACCCCCGTTGACAGCGACATCCTAAACCAACTGGATAAAGGAAATCTGTTGAAGACGCTATTAAACCCTGAGAAGAAAAGTATAATAAACGAGGCCAACTTTGCTATAGAAACAAAGAAACATGAGACAATAGCACAGAAAGATGCCAATAAGATAAATACCATCGATATGCACTTTGCCGAGTACAAGAGGGTGCTCCAGTTTAGCGCAGACCCAAAACTCTGGGGGATGTTAACCAGGGCAATACAGATGACAGGGATACTTCAATTAAACAGCATCATCAATCAACTAAGGGAGGTAACCCTAAAGACCGTCGAGGACCAGTACAAGGGGCATCTAATGGCAAGTGCCTTTTTAAATAACCTCGCCAGTTATATAGATAGACAACTCCCCACCCTTAATAAGGTGCACAAGTCGCTCCAGGATGATATGACGGCCATGCAGGATAAGTACGCGGCCTCCATCGCCGTCCTGCGACAGACCATAGGGAAGGAAAGGTTTGCCGTCCTGGATTGGATAAACAGGGTCTATGACTGCATCAAAGGTTACACCGAGGCCGCCCTGTATGCCGAATCCTACAGGGTGATAATCGATATGATAGGCAGCGCCAAGGGGCTGCGCATAGATGATGGCAGCATTATGCGCTCCGTGATGGACGAAATTGAGATATTGAGAAAGAATGTTACAAGATACAGAGACAGTATCACAAGCCTCTCAAACAGGTTCGCACAGAAAAAGCAGGACATCGAAGACGTGGTACTTACACACAAGTCCTTTAACGACCTGATGCTAAACAGGGCAAGCCTATATGAGGTAATACGCTCCATCGTCCCAGACCCCGCTGTCTACGCCGTGAGCATGATCAATGACATGACTGGTCACTTTGCTAAAAAAGACAACAGTGGCGCCACCATAGAGGAGGCCAGGATATTAAATGTCCTCGAACTAAGACAGGAAGACTTTATCATGGCCCTTCTAAAGAAATGCAAGGACAAGTGCTCAGGGATCAGACGACATTCCATCGCAAACATACTGCTGATGAGCCCACCAAAAGACCTGGCCAACATCCTGAATTCTTACATCCGTATGTCAAGGCCAATGATCTCAATCTCCGACCCTGATGTGGGTGAAGGGGTCTTACACGAATGGCTGGGGACGTCCAACCCCGACAACGATCCTAATATCCAAGAGCTTATTGGAAAGATATACAGCATAAAGAACTACGTCCAGGGAGGCAATCTCTCTCATATGAGCAGGCTCTCAGATGTGTATCGGATCATATTTGCCTCAGAGTATATGGCCTTCCCCCTGCATAAGATAACCGTACTGGATGGCTACAGACAGAGCTACCTCTCTGTCAAGCCCCGCAGTACCGACATAAGTATCGACTTTCCAGACATCTTCCCCGATGACAGGAAGGATAATATCAAACGGCAGGCAGAGTCCTACGTCCTGCTGGGGAGGATATTTGACTTCCTGGTGCAGAGAACTGATACAGCCTCTGGCTATGACTATATCTACCTGGTATATCACGATGAGCAGAGCAGACAAAAAACATATGACAGGCTCACCAGAAACTGGACGGAGGTCGAGGCCCACTTAACCACTATCCAGGCAGCCAAAGACATAGACAACCTCACGGCCAAGGAGACCTCCCTTGAGGTCATTGTAAGGCTTGTCGATAAGATAGCGGCCTCTCTGAAGACCAAGAAAGATAAAGAGGCCCTGTGGTTGCGGCTTGAGCAATACCTCGATAACCTAAAGGACTCTCTCGATGACAGGGAGGCCAATCCAGAGTTTAAGAGACAGTTGGATATCATCCAGGAGTACAGGCGTAAGTTTGGTATAGAGCCGGGTGAAACACCTATCAACCCCCCTGGAGGTGATGAGGCTACTAAGCCAGAGCCCAACTCCCCCGGAGGTGAGCCTACTAAACCCGACCCCAACGAGGCATTATTTAAAAAGGAACTTTCGATACTAGTAGTCGAAAGAGGGATTAGGGACAAGGCTGCGCTCATAGACAAAGGAGTCCATCGTCATAGGCTTAAGCCTGAGACAGCCGAAAGATTGGTAATAGAGGCGTTGTCAAAGTCCGGTAATGAATCCGGTAAAGAGGAACTATACAAGCAGTACAAGGCAGCGTTTAAGTCATGTTCCTGGATATTCATACCAGATGATAGAGTCTTCTTGAAAGAAAGGCAGAGGCAGTTGGGACTAACCGACGATGAGGTATTAACCCTTGAGCAGGAGGTAAAAAATGAGCAATGAATGGGTATGTGGTAATTGTGGTACGAGCAACCCAACTCATATGGGTAAATGTCAGGGATGTGGAAGAAATAAGCCTGCTGCCCCAAAGACGAAGTTGATAATAATGGTGTCAATTGTAGGGGGAGTGTTACTAATCTTGCTAGTCGTTGTCTCGTTGTTACTCATCGGCGGGCCTAAAAAGAAATATAAGGCGGCCTTGACGAAGTGTTGTGACGCTGACGTTAACGCTACGACCGTTTTCTGTGCTAGCGGAGCTATAAGCTGTGCTGCAGCAGACAAGGTTGTAGCATCCTACAAGATATCAGAAGACGATAAACAAACACTCATCGCTGAGGTAAAAAAAGATAAGTGTCCTTCGCCAACGCCTTCACCAACGCCTTCACCAACGCCCTCGCCAACACCATCAACATCGCCAACACCATCACCAACGACAACGACATCGCAAGCAACATTGCCTGATAACAACCTTAAGGCAAACCAACAAGAAGCAGCCAGGCATCTTCAAGAAGGCTTCCGTTGGATTTCATTTGCAAAGAATAGCAAAGGCGATATGGCTGCCTTTGATGAGAACATGAATAACGCAATTAACGAATATACAAAGGCAATAGAGAACGATTTAGTTGACAAGCAAACAATAGGAAAGGCATACGAACACAGAGGAACAGCCTATATGGTACTAAAGAAACCGAACATGGCTCAGGAGGATCTCAAAAAGGCTGCCTATTATTTACCGGATAGCCCCAGCGTGTATTATAACCTTACCTGCCTGTACTCGTTGGAGGACAAGATTGACCTCGCACTTGTCAGTCTGGATAAGGCATTGGAGAACGGATTTAAAAAGTATAATCTCTTGCGCGAGGATGGTGCACTGCAAAACATAAGAAATAGGCCAGAATTCAAGGCGGTCTTAGAAAAACACAAGGTCTTTATCAGCAGCAAGTAGCGCTTAAGGGGACTGGTCCCCTTGCAGGGGGTTCTGAAGGGGGCCAGGAGCGTCCTGGAGCGGTAAAGAAGCGGAGCCGCCCCTTTCTTTTTTTGTATTACATACGATCGGGTACCACTGCATTCAAACGTGGTCACATTGCTGCCGCATAGTAACAACGCCATATTATGAAGGTATAAAAGTGGCTTAAATCCTGGCAACCACGGTTGACTGTGGTGCTACCGAGTACCGTCTGTCCCCAGTTGTCAAGCTCCATATTGATGCTGACCACGGGTCTGAGGTTTGCGATAAGGCCTATGAGACCAACCCCAAGATAGATGTTTACCAGAAACAGGGTCTCCTTGCTTATTTTTATTATGGGGGATATGGCTAACAACTGCGGCATCAGGGCTATTGCCAAAATGGCAGTCGAGGCGGCAACCTTGACGACAACACCCGTTTGCAGCCTGAATATCCACATCAACGCTATCATTCTCATCACAGCCGCGACAACCCACAGGACTGCCAGCGCATATCCGTAGTTATCGATGAACGTCATCCCCTCGGTATTAAATATGAAGTCAAAGAGAAAAAACACCTCCATCAACCCCAGGGTCACAGCCGATCTGTTCTGCCCCGCAACGCGAAAGAGAAGCCACGCCCCCACAACCAACAACACCTCGTAGACGATCATTATGGCCACCAGCAACGACTGCCACATGTTGAAATCTTGCAGGTTCAGACTGCTCTTTACCAAAAACCCGCCCAAGAGTACACAAAACGCGCTAAAAAAATAGAGAGGATTGTACTGAATAAACCAATAATCCAGCAACTCACTAATTGACCGGACTTTCATACCATCCTGTTTTTGCTTGATCTCCATGTGCGTATCCTCCTTTTTATTTAGTCCAAATCTATCTAAAACAGAAGCATATTTGAGCCATCGGGGATGACCTTCCAGGTGGGGCCGCTCAGGGTGGCTGGCGAGCCAACTGACACCGCACTAGTGCCATCCATCAAACCGATGTACAACTGACCGGTTGACTTGTCTACGACACAGATGTCGCTCTTGCCATCGCCGTTGAAGTCGCCGATGTTGATAACCTGCATGGTTGGAGGCAGGGTCGCCGGAGAGCCACTTCCAATGATGCCGCCGTTGAGCAACCAGATGTAGAGCATCCCGGTTGAGGGATTGTACCAGAGGATGTCGCTCTTGCCGTCGCCGTTGAAGTCGCCGATGCCCTTTATCTGCCAACTCAGATCAGACTGTGTCAGCGGAGAGTTCGAGGATATGACACTGACACCGCTGAGGTACCAGATAACTATTACCCCTGTTGTGGTGTTTTGCCAGAGGATATCGGCCTTGCCATCGCCGTTGAAATCGCCGATGCCCTTTATCTGCCAACTCAGGTCAGATAGCGTGGCCACCACACCTTGCGATGACACCAATGTCGCATTCATAAACCAGATGTAGACCATCCCGGTTTTGGCATTGTACCAGAGGATATCGGCCTTGCCATCACCGTTGAAATCGCCTACGCCCTTTATCTGCCAACTCAGGTCAGGCAGCGTGGCCACCACACCTTGCGATGACACCAATGCCGCGTTCATAAACCAGATGTAGACCATACCCGTTGCGGTATTGTACCAGAGGATATCGGCCTTGCCATCGCCGTCAAAATCGCCTACGCCCTTTATCTGCCAACTCAGATCAGGCAGCGTGGCTACAGGACTGTCACTGGCAATATTGAGGGCATCCATCAACCAGAGCCTAGCGCTGCCACTGGCGGTGTTGTACAGGAGAAGGTCACTCTTACCGTCGCCGTCAAAGTCCATCTTTGTCCTGGAAGTACCGCCATCACAGGTATATATCCTGATGTCATCTATGAGCCAACCAAAAGAGGCAGTTCCGAGGTCGGTCTTGAGATTGAACCTGAACCTGACGCTTTGACCAGCCAGGGAGC
>JADFXD010000044.1 GCA_015233725.1 Nitrospirota bacterium
TGTGAGCACAATATCAATTATCATGCCCGAAAAAACTCGTGTCATTTCAGTATAGTATATTATCAAGTAAATATACCGATAACATAGAAGGAGCGATACCAATAGCGGTCTTAGTTTAGATGTACCAGATGTTTGAAACTAAGATGAAGGAGATATTATATGGGCAAGTCATTCAGTAACGTATACCAGTTCAAGATCACCTTAAGAGATGTAAAACCCCCTATCTGGAGACGGATACAGGTTCCTGAAACATTCACGTTTAAGCAGTTACACGATGCAATACAAAGTTCCATGGGGTGGGGAGGTCATCATTTGCATTCTTTCGAAATGTACGGAACGGAAATAGGTGAGGGTGGTCTACCCGAAGGCAAGACATACATATCCGATTTTTTCTCAATGAGGGATAAAAAGGGTGTGTATCTATATGATTTTGGAGATAATTGGGAGCATGGCATAGTTTTAGAGAAGATACTTCCCAAGAGTGGTGCAACTAAGTATCCAACCTGTCTCGATGGCAAACGTGCTTGTCCGCCTGATGATTGTGGAGGCTCCTGGGGTTATATGGAACTCTTAAATGCATTATCAGATACAGAGCACCCAGAGCACGAAGACATGACTGAGTGGATTGGAGAAGACTTTGATCCTGAGTATTTTGATGCCAAAAATGTGAGGTTTCATGAATAGGGAGTAATACTCACTATCCTGGTTTTTGCTTAATATAAGTTTTGTCTACCTTAACGTATACTTGTTCAGTTCTTGTTTGTTTAAGGTCTACATCAGCCCCTGTAGAGGCAAGGTAAAAAACCAGCATTCCGTTGTCCAATTTTGCTACTTCGTGAACCATAATCTGTCTATTAACATCTGGATATATATTTAACCTTCTGTCTATCATATATTTAATCATCTCTACTGCACCTTCTCTGCCGCTTTTATTTTCCTTCACCATTGTCTCTATCTCCTTTATTCGTTCATCTTCGGGCAAAAGGCTAGTTTTCCAACAGAATATCGCTATCTCAATCGCTTGTTTTTGCATTTCTACTGTCTCTGCTTCATCCAGCATTGGTCTGGCGTACTCCACAATTAAATCTGATAGATTCTTGTACCCATGAGGCAGTTTTGGTAACTTAGCGTGTTGTACCCCGTGTTTATTTTTTATCTTTTTTGGCATTAGCAACCTTTTTAACCTTGGTATCTGTGTCAGTGTGTGTTTCGGTCTCACTATCCGATGAACCCATAAGCCTTTGTGCGAGGGTTTCTGTCTGCAAGGAACTTAATACAACGTGATCGCTGTCTGTAACGATTATAGACCTAGTACGTCTACCTTCCGTTGCGTCGATGAGTTTACTGACCTTCTTTGCTTCTTCCCTCAAACGCTTCATAGGTGCTGAGACTGATGTCAGTACTGTGACCACCCGATTTGCCGATATAACGTTGCCGAACCCTATATTTATAAGCATAGGGCCGTTACTGCCTTTTTTCATGTGTGTTTTTCTCCATGTTTGTTGTTTATATGTGATTTAATTAGAGGTTGTATTCAGTACCGCACAATCTTGGCGTCAATCTTACCTATAACCCTCAGAAGCCGCCTGTCTTTGTTTGGTACGCTAATGTCGTCATAACTGTGGTTGAGCGGTTTAAGCAGTAATGCCAGATCAAGTATCTTCAACCTTCTTATAATGACATTGTTACCGTGTTTTGCCAATACAAAGTCTCCTGTAGAAGTCACAACCGATGGTGAGATAATAACGATATCATTCTTACGAAACTCGGGTTCCATAGCATCATCTACAACTCGGATACCAAAAGCATGAGTATCAGTTGCGTCATATGCTATCCAGTCATCCGCATAACCGTCCTGCATGGTATCAATATCTCTATCCCATACTCCTGCCTTATCCAAAGAGATCAGAGGTAGTTTCTTAGCCTTTTTAATTCTTGAGCGGTTTGCGTCAGGATCGGAATAGAAGAACTCCGCAGTTACGTTTAATGCCTTTGCAATACGTTCGATGTTTTTCTTACCGAAGCCACGTTTGCCCGTCATGTAGGCGTTGAGGTTCTGTGGCATAACACCGATCATCTCCGCCAACTCACGCTGCTTTATGCTTCGTTGCTCCATTATCCTAACTATCTTGCCACGAACTCTTTCGTCAATTACAGTGCTCATGTGGCTATTATAATACAAATGACATCAAAATTTAAACAGATCTGGTATATTTTTTGTCCTAAATACTTACACATCCAAGTAGCATTTCATAAAAAAAGCCAGTTAAACCTTGACATTGCTTGTTTAAAAGTGTTAGTTTCTAATGGTGTTACACAAACACTACATAGGATATGGATTTTGTAAATAGACAGATAAGGAGGAATGGTACATGAACAAAGCAGATTTGGTAGATAGTATAGCGAAATCAGCAGAAATGACCAAGGGTGATGTTGCCAGAGTGGTCGATGCTTTTATTTCAAATGTTATTGATGCAACAAAAAAGGGAGATAAGGTAACTCTTATCGGGTTCGGCGCATTTAGTGTAGCAGAGCGCAAACAAAGAGAAGGACGGAACCCACAAACTGGTGCCGCTATTGTTATCCCGGCTTCTAAGGCTCCAAAGTTTGCAGCAGGTAAGGCGTACTAAAGATGCCGTCAATGCAAAGAGTGGTAAGGATGGCAAGGGTAGTGACAGTAACAAGAGCAATAAGGATGCTATAAGTGATAAGAGTACAAAAGTAGAAACTAAGCCTGTAAAGAACAAGAAGTAGGACAAATCCATAATTTAAGTATAGAGTCGGGAAGTGAGTTAAGAGACAGTGGGTTAGGCGATAACGGCTCTTGAGATAGTGTGATAAGGGGTGTTGAAGGGGTATAATGCCACGATATGAATTACCTGCTTTAGGTAGCAATCTGCCTTTATTCTACCTAAATGGAGTGCTATCCAGTTGACAGCCCTTACCGATAATAGGCATAAATAAAACATCCAAATGACGGTTATGCCTCATTAGCGAACATGAGAGGGGTATCAATAGTCTCACCGCAGCACTGTTAAGGCTACCTTCCTCTAATGGAATGAAGCCTCCTCGAGTGAAAAGGCATATGTTGAATAAGGATTATACACTGTCATCATCCTCATCCTGTTACCAGCTAAACAGACTTACCTGCTCGTGACAGAGTAGCCATACATAGCGACCGATACCCTATCCCACCCCATAACACCTCATCTCTCTTCTCCGCCACCGCCACTCCCCCCAAACTCTCTACACAACTCCGCCATCAACAGAACATCCACCATCTCTCCCATGTGTGTATCACTAAAAAAATTTCCCACCCCTTGAAAAAATTAATTGCCTTTCAAACATATATAAGTTACAATAGCATTCTTTCTGATATGCGGCATTATCATTGCTATAAACACACATCTCAGAAAGCATCATAACCTTAGATTGGGATTATATATCGTATTACGGAGGTGTACTATATGGGAAGCGTTTGCAAGTGCCATGTTTAGTCTGACTTTATTGGTGTACCTGTACGCTTCAGTGGTCATTGTGGGGGATATAATAAGACATAATATGCTTGTTATATTGTGTGTTTTAACCAATAAATAGGTATTTAAAGGAAATATTACCGAATAAAAACATATTTATATCATGATATTGGATAATATTCCAATATTAAGTTAATTTAACTATATAATATTAGAATTATAGACTGTATAGCACTAAATCACGAAAAAAGCCATCTTGGATGGCAGTTAAAATACATTTAAAGGATGTGTAGGTTAGACTGCTGTGTGGTGCAGACGTTGGACTGCAAATTGTTCTCGGCCTAACCGAAAAAATATGGATATGCGACAAAATGCGAACTTGACAAAGTTGGAATGTACTGATACTCTGGCCCCCTATTCTTATGATGGGAGGTTCAGCATGAATGGTTCACTTAGGTGTAATAGATGCTTTAAAACAATGACAAGGGCAACATGCTCAAACTGTGGCTACACAATCTGTTACATTGATATATATTGGCAGGGGAAGACATATAGGTTCAGGAGAGATAGAGATGGTGGGCAACTGGACTACAAAAGAGCCAATCGACAAATAACAATAATACGATCTGCCATCGATAACAAGACGTTCAACCCCGATGACTTCATAGCATCTAAGGTAAATGAACGCCTTATGGAGAACAAGTTAAATGACTGGCTAGATCAGAAATCAGAGGAAGAACAGGCTGATGAACTGTCGCCAGATACCATAAGACACTACCAATCTTACGCAAAACATCATTATATACCGTTCTTTAAAGGCTTAGATGTAAAGGAAGTAGAGTTCTCTCACATAGAGAACTTCAAGGATAAACTACCCAAGCGCCTTAAAATAAAAACAAGAAGGAACATCCTCAATGCCCTCCATTCCTTCTTTACATGGCTGCGACGTAAGGGGGTTATAAAAGAAGTGCCAAATTTCCCTGAAATTAGAGGCAATGATGCCAAAATGAGGACATCTATCGACGTTGATCAACAGAAAGAGGCATTAAAGAGGCTACCCAAGCATAATAGGGACATCTTCGCTTTTGCCTTTGAAACTGGCTTAAGAGGAGGTGAACTCTGTGCTCTAAAGGTTAAAGACGTTGATATGAACAAAAAGACCATCTTAGTCCAACGCTCATTCAGTCGTCATAAACTCAGGGAAACCACAAAGACACATATGAAACATTACATGCCACTCTCTGACACTGCCCTGGAGATTGTACAGAGGAACATAAAGGATAAGACACCCGATGCCTTCCTATTCATAAACAAGAGGACCAAGACTTTTTACACCGTAAATAACTTGTGTAGGAGTTGGCGTGAGTATTCTGGGCTTGATGTTTCTTTTTATGAGGCATCTAGACATTCGTTCATAACCCAATTAGTCGAGGACAATGCCAATCCATTTGTGGCAAAAGAACTAGCCCGACACACCGATCTCCGAACCACTCAGAAGTACTATCACGCCACCTCAAGTAAGTTACGGGATGTGGTCAACCGAAGGGGGAAAATCGTATCGATTGAGGGTGGAAAAACCTCGGCTGCGGATGGGGATTAATTAGGTGGTCCAGAAGCAGTCTGGAATGAAACCGGAATGAGATTACATGGTAGGGAATGCTTTAAAATCAAGTAGTTAAGTGGTGCCGGTGGGGGGAGTCGAACCCCCATGAGGTTACCCCCAACGGATTTTGAGTCCGTCGCGTCTGCCTATTCCACCACACCGGCAACGTATCCCTGTTATGCTACCATATACAAGAGATATATTTCAACTGCTTAACATTATTTCTCCAGACGTTCCCCATATCAAAATGCACAATAGACAACACTTCTACACTCGTGTTGTTACAAAGAGCCCTCTCATATCTCTATCCTGAACTCCGCCCCACCTTCAATATTTCTTACCGTAAGCCTCCATCCTATATTGTCTTCTATGATAGTCTTTGAGATATATAGGCCTATACCCGTGCCCTTATCCGCTGGTTTCGTCGTAAAGTAAGGCTCAAATATCCTGTCAATCAGCTCTGGCGCTATACCCCCGCCGTCATCACATATCGATACGATTAGTCTGCCGCCTTCATTAAATATGTCGATATCAATATGGCCCCCTGCACGCCCCACCCTTGAGACAATAGCATCCCGTGAGTTGTTTATCAGATTCAGTATCACCTGCTTGAATTCATTTGGGTAACCTGATACCTCAAAGGTCTTGTCCTGTGGGGCGTTTAGGTTTATCAGGATATTGCTCTTCCTAAACAGTGGTGAAAACATCGTTATTATATCTTCAATTGCCTTCCTTAGATCAAATGATATCTTTTCTTTAGATGGCATCAAAAAGTTTTTAAAATCATCCATTGTCGTAGACATGAATTGTATTTGTTGCAATATATTATCTTTCAGGGAATCCAGGTAATCGTTGTTCAGGTCTCCGAATGTATTGGCCTCGGCTATCTCCATAATCGTCAATGATATAACATTTAATGGTTGTTTCCATTGGTGGATTATCGAGTTTATCATTTCACCCATGGAGGCCATCTTGGACTGCTGTATCAGGAGTTGCTCTTTTTCGAGCTTTAACATGGTCTCTTGTTGTACTCTTCCTTCAAGCAGCCGATTTAACTCAGACAGACTCTCCTCCATCTCCTTCTTTTCTGTCACATCCTTTGACACGTAGATGTACCTGGTGATATTGCTGTCATCCTCTTCACTTATACGATAGACGGTGACCTCCACGTACCTCTTATTACCCCGTTTGTCAAGGTGTGTGTGCAACATGGTTGTTGATGTACCCGTGGCCATTACCTCTTTTAATGGGCATGGGTGTAACGGTGAATCACAGGGCGTGTCCACGTGATGGGTGACCTCGTAACAATGTCTGCCTGCGAGTTCATCGAGCTTGTAACCCGTATGATCCTCTGTGGCCTTGTTTGCCCACAATATCCTGAAGTCATCCGTCATGAGGCTCATGCTGTCAGAGACCCCCTGGGTTATATCTTCCATTATCTTTTTTAGCCTCAACAGGCTATCCACCTCCTGTTTTCGCACGGTTATGTCTCTTATTACGCCGGATGACCCCCCTTGCTCGGTTGCCTTTATTATACCCAGGGTGCCAACAAACTCCCTATTAGGCTCTCTTGTATATACACCGGAGCTGTTTACCTCTCCAATAATGGTCTCAGGCTCTGTATCTTTACTGCCATTGGCTACACACTTCCTGATTATGTGTACCTCCAGGCCACGTGTGCTCCTATGGAGGGTTCTCCTTTCGTCAAACAGCCTGGGTGAGTGATGCTCGCCCAGCGCCTTCCCCATGTACCTTGGCAAGACAGCCAAACGACTGACATACTCGATCTCCTCGGGCGCGATTATCGTGCTGAAGTGCCTCCCGATCAACTCCTCCGGCTCATAGCCAATCATCCTGACGGCACCATTGATAAATGTAAAGTTCCCATCTAAATCAACCTTATACACCATATCAGGGATGGTATCCATCAGAGACGTATACAATAGCTCCGTCTCCTGTAACTGAGATACCTGCTCGCGGAGGACTTGATTCACCCCCTGCATCTCTATATTAGCCCTCGTTACCTTACGGAGCCGAAGAAGAATCACTAAAATTATGAGTGATAAAAGCGCTACGCCAAACATAAATATTGATAACATTGGAATAAGTATTTACGGGGTCAAGGGGACTGGTCCCCTTGCAGGAGGGGTCTGAGGGGAGGGCGGAGCCGCTCCCCTTCTTTCTCTCTCTTTTCTTGTCATTTATGTCCAAACGTTAGGCAGGCTGCTCCTATCAGGCCGGCGTCGTCGCCGAGGGAGGAGGGTATTATCTGTGTCTTTGCGTAGAGTTCCTTGAAGGAATTCTCCGATGCCCACCGTATGGCCTCTTGCACGTAGATATCCCATGCCCCCGTAAGTCCACCCGTGAGGATAACCGCCTGGGGACTGAATATATTAATAAAGCTGGCAATACCACTACCAAGATAACGGCCTGCCGTCTTTAATATCTCCGTGGCAAAGGCATCCCCCTCAATGGCGTATCGATATATGTCTGCCGGCTGGAGATTGCCCGATCCTGGCTCGATCTGCCCCCTCATTGCCGAGTCCCTGCCGTCATTGATCCCATCTATGGCGGCCTCAATCATTGCCCTGGCAGAGGCATATGCCTCAAGACAGCCCTGGCTGCCACATCCACACCTGCGGCCACCTATCTCCACGATAATGTGCCCCAACTCAGCGGCTATCTTTAACGGACTCCCGTTATGGATAACACCTCCACCGATGCCCGTACCCAGCGTCAATAACACAAAACTGTCAAACCCTTTACCCACCCCCGCAACGGACTCTCCGATGGTCGCTACGTAGGCGTCGTTTTCCAAAAAAACCGGTACCTTAAACCTATCCTTTATGATATCAACTATCTGTATGTCCTCAATCAGCCTGAGATTTGGACAGGACGTTATACGTTTGGAGTCTGCGTCTATGACGCCGGCTATTGCCAGGCCTATGCCATTGACCTCGTCTGAAAAAAGCCTCTCTATAGAGCCTATAAGGTTGTTTATAACCTCTGTGCAGGTTGATACCTTTATCTTTTCAACTATTCTGCCATCCCTTGTCACTACTGCCACGCGAAGGTTTGTACCTCCAAGGTCTACACCAATAGCATATGGTTTATTCATAATAAATCTTCCTTGTTTTTATTTGTATTATCAGTACGTCCGCTCATCCCCTGGACTCTATCATAAACGTAACCGGACCATCATTTGTAAGGGTCACCTGCATGCAGGCGGCAAACACACCGCTAAGGGTCTGCACCCCCTCCTGCCGCGCCCGTGCTATAAACCTCTCATACAATTCATTGGCCATCTCAGGGGGGGCGGCCATGTCAAGGGAGGGACGATTACCCTTACGACAATCAGAGGCAAGGGTAAACTGCGATACTACAAGCAATGACCCGCCAACATCCCTGAGCGAAAGGTTCATCTTGCCATCGGTGTCATCAAAGACCCTCAGATTGAGGGTCTTTCTCAATACGTACTCCAGGTCAGACTCCGTATCCCCACGCTCAACACACAACAAAAGGACAATCCCGCGCCCTATGGAGGCGCTCACCGCCCCGTAAACACGGATGGATGCCTCGTTGACTCGCTGGATAAGTCCCCTCATTTTACCCTATAGCCGGCATCCTCAATGGCCCTAACGACCTTATCCCGTGAGAACCTTGTCGCATCTGCATATGTTATTGTGGCGCATCCTACGTCAACATCAGTAAATAACACACTAGGCAGTGACTCTATCGCCTTCTTGACCCGAGCAACACAGTGAGTGCAGCTCATCCCTTCAATGTTCACCATAATCTGTGGCATATTACACATCCTCCTTATATTTAAGAAAAAAAAGGGGCGGCTCTGCCCCCCTTTAGAACCCCCTGCAAGGGGTCGAGGACCCCTTGACCCCTTACTTGTGGCGGCTTGTTTACGGTAAATACTTATCACAATGTTTCAATCTCATTTCTAAATTATTTTATCATATCGTGTAACTGGTTTAGGTTTGTTATGGTTTTAACGCCATCGACTGTCAGCGAGTGTTTTTCGTTAAGCAGGAAGATTGCAGAGGCCCCAACGGCGGCAGCGACAAGCATGTCGGCGTTTGAGTCACCCACAAAGAAGGACCTTTTGAGGTCAATGCCGTGCTCTGCGCGGGCCTTGTACAACATACCGGGGGAGGGTTTTCTGCATGGACAGTGAGTATCTGGATGGTGTGGGCAGTAATAGAAGTCGTCAAAGGCATAGTTGTCGCAAAAGGTCTTGTTTACGGCATCTGCAAACTCCTTTTTTATGAGCCCCCGGGCAATTCCAGATTGATTTGATATGCCAACCAGCATGTAGTCTTTTGATTTGAGTCTCCTGAGTTCCTCTGTCTCTGGATAGACGTCGAAGTCCTCAAATCTGCTCAGGTAGTGGGCATCCCTGCAGAGCGTGCCGTCTCTGTCGAAAAATATCGCCCTCTTATCTGGCAAGAGAGCCTTGATCTCTGCAAAGACCTCATCGGGTGTGATGGCGTTCATGCACTTTATATCCGACTTTTTACACGTCCTTTTAAAGCACGGTGCGCAGGTGATCTTCTTCCTTATAACGGAGCTTCTGACCCCCGAGTGCAACTGTCGGTAGTACTGCGGTGGACCGGTGAGGTCGGGGTCGGTTGAGCCAAAGATGGCCACGATGGGTGTGCCCACGCTGTAGGCGATGTGCATAGGACCGGAGTCGTTTGTCACCAGGAGGTCACACTCTGAGATGCAGGCGCCGAGCTGTCGCAGGGTTGTCTTGCCACAGAGGTTGAGAAAGGTGTCGGCGGCCAAATGGCCATCATCAGGGGCTGCCTCTGAGTCCTCTAGTGCCACTACTATCTGTTGGGACAACCACACCTCATCTGCGGAGCCAAAGAGCACCACACTACCACCCAGTTGTGTTATAACCCCCCTGATGACCTCGGCAAAGTAACGCGGTGGCCATCGTTTGGCAGAGCCGTAGGAAGCGCCCGGGTTGATACCAATGATGGGTGGCCGTAAGGCAGAGAGGAGTCCTCTTGCCTCAAGGCGTTCCTCGTGCAGGAGATAGGTCCAGGGCAGGCTGTAGGGTGCGTCGATACCAAAGCTCTCCAGGATATTGAGGTAGTATCTGATATGGTGCATTCTCAGGGTATCGGCCATTACGGGTATGGCCCTTGTCAGGAGGAATCCCCTGGCGTCTCTGTCATACCCAACCCTCTCCTTGATACCGGCGAGGAAGGTAATAATGGCAGCGTCAAAGGCATTTTGCAACAGGATGGCAAGGTCGTACCTGTCGGCCTTCAGGGCGTTGGCCAGCTTGACCCTGCCCAGGATGTCTCTGTAGCTGTCCTTGTACTCAATCAGGGTGTCTATGTTTGGGTCATGCTGAAACAGGGGAAGTACCCTGTTGTTGACCAGGAGGGCTATCTCATAGTCCCCGACGGCCTCCCTCAACGCCTTGATGGCAGGCATGGTCATAACCGCGTCCCCTATCCAGTTGACACCTCTTATCAATATATTGCAAGACACCTCTAATATTATGCCATAACAGTATAATATAATAAAAGAGGGCGAACTGCCTCATCTATAATCTATACGAAATTTATAATTCATCCAAATAACAACATCTTATGAGGTAGAGGATTGAAAATTATGGGGTCAAGGGCACTGGTGTCCTTGCAGGGGGTTCTAAAGGGGGGCGGCCAGGCGCCCCTTTCTTTCTCTTCTTTTCTTTTTATGTCTTAAGGAAAAACTGTGTTATGTATCTCAGGGCGAGCAGGACGATAAGCAGGCCTATGATTAGCTTGATGTGCCTTTGAGGTACAAATTTTTGTAGCCGCGCCCCTAAGTACGTGCCCACAAAGCCACCAACGCCAAATAGCCCTCCCAGCAGCCAATCGGGCGTGGCCGACACCCCAGCGCTTGCCGGGATGAAGGTGAAGAATATCGCCCCAACAAGCGACGTTATAAACGTCCCCATCAGCGCCGCCCCGGCTATCGTGTACACGGGCAGGTGAAAGATGGCCACGCAGAATGGCGCGATGATCGCCCCGCCGCCAATGCCGTATGCCCCGCCTATTATCCCAACAACGAGCGCCAGGACAAACATGCTGACGGGATTAAACGAAAACCGCTCCGACCAGAACTCATACTCGATCCGCCTCAACGATATCGATACGGTCTTGATCACGGCATCCGGCGGCAACCCCGCTTGGCTGCGCGAGCTCTGTTGCTGTTTGATCTGTTCCGCCCTGACCTTAAATTTTGCCTCCAGGGCTTTTGCGGCAGAGAGTTTGGGGTCTGCCTTGGTAGAGATGCCCTTGAGGAGCTTGCTGCCGATATACATCAACACGCATCCGACAAAGAGCTTAAACGGCCTTGGGTCAAGCAGATAGTGTACCCTCACGTAATACCCGGTAAAGACCCCCGGCAGGGTGCCTAAGACCACAACCCACGTGATGGGCCAGGCCATGCGTCCTTCCCTGATGTACCGATAGACGCCGCTTGGGATGGCAACGACATTATAGACGTGGTTGGTTCCACTGACCGATGGCGCCGTGTAGCCAAAGACACTCATCTGAAACGGCAGGATCAGAAACGCCCCAGACACCCCACCCATCGACGTAAAAAACGATATCACCATCGCCACCACCGGCGGTATCAATACGTTGGTCTCTACCCCAGAGACCGGAAATACTACGTTTAACATATCCATCATTGCTCTGTCCTCCTTGTTGCCACGCTGGCAATATTTTAGCTATTATAGTCAAATATCAGAATGAGGGTCAACAATCCTAAAAAAAGAAAAGAAAGAAAGAAGAATGGGGGCTCCGCCCCCTGACCCCCTGCAAGGGCACCAGTGCCCTTGACCCCATAATTCTCAATCCTAATGTTATATGCCTTTCCACGCACCTTAGCGCTTAAAACATCGGGGTTGGAACCCTTCCCCATCCCGTTGTTGGTTCAAGGTCTTTTACAGAGACCTGCGAAAGCGTATGTACGTTTATATCCAGCATGAAATAGGGTATCCGCTGGGTATCTATAGAAAAGGGCTTAATATCTCTGATTCCACTTCCACTCCTGCCGAAGAGCTTCAAGAATATCAATCTTCTGGTAAAGGGGCTTTTTTCGGCGTCATCACCCTGCTGCATGGACAGATCGTGTCCGTGATGGTGACTGTCGCTTAAGTGACTGTCAGGGTGGAGTATCCAATCAGTTATCATGCCAAGGGTGTGGTGCTTTTTATAGAGCTTCCAGTCTTCCCCTGTATCGGCTATCATGCCCTGCATTATATAATGTCTGGGCATCAGATAAACCAGGTAGTCACCTTTGGCGTTAAGCCTCGATGTTACCTCACTCAGTTTGAGGATATCGGGCATCCGGTGTTCGAGCATCGTGCTGTCTTGTGGTAATATGGCCAGTGCCAGCAGGTTATCGTTTTTCCATGTAGTAAGGTGATCGATTGTATAGGCCCTGAGAAAAAAACCGCCCCCTATTGTCATCACCACAATAAAGATAAAGAATACCCCCTTGCTAGGGGCATTGCGAAGATGCAGGGCATTTTCGACGACCTTTGGTAGAAACATCCCTGTTCTCTCCAGGTACTTGCCATACCCCTGTCCATGTGCCTTAATCATCCTCCTTTCCTCATCACGGGCAAGGAAGTAATAAGCCAGTATCATGACAAGCCATAGAAATACAGACAGGAACCTGGGCCACAAGATAGAAAGACCCACACCGGCAACGGCCAACGCCACGTACTGTGGATGTCTGATATACCGGTAAAGCCCCCTCACGACGGTTCCGCGTTTCATGCCCTTGGAGGCATATACCTCAATGGCACAAACCAGAAAGGCGCAAACTCCGGCAATAAACGTGACAGAGCCCATCACCCTTATGAATCTCAACAAACCGTCTGAGGGGAGGGTCATGTGGGGCAGAAAGAAGGCGCATAGCCAGCTCGTTGCCCAATGGCCTGCTATCTCCAGGAGAAAGGGATTGAATATCGAGTAAAAGAAACCGGCAAAGGGGCTTATCATTATCAATACCTCCAGGCCGATAATAAAGTAAAATACGATGGCGCTACCTAAGAACGCCTTCTGTGTATTCATCTGAAGACCTCCGTTTGTTTTAAATTCTGTTAAGTATAGTGTGACAGAAGAAGCTAACTTAAAGAATGGGTGGTCTTAAAGAAGGCTCAGGAAAGACATCGTCCACTTTGTCCTGTTCAGGTATAAACGCCTTACAGGTTAGTGGAAAACGATTAATAATGGTATTTGCCCGCGCTACGGTCAAGAGAAATGAATTGCCCTGGATAGAGGGAATCTTGTCCACATCGCCAACCTTCTTTTGAGTTGACGGGAGTTCTCTCATCGGACAATGCTTGCAATGGCTGTTATACATAGCGGTAATAACCGTCTTGCCAGCCAGACCATACAAACAAGTATTCTGGCACAGCAGCGAAAGACTTAGCGCCAGTATCATAGCTATAGGCCTGAGCCTATCATACAGGAGGCTATAATCTTTCACCGGTACCGACATTGTGTATTAGCATCCAAGGCGTAAAGAGTTATCAATAATCCCATGATAAATATTAGAATAAAGGTAAAGATGTTGTCAATTATCAATCGTGGGATGATTCGTACTTGAAACATTGATGTGCTATCAACGGTGCATGAACAGCCAAAGCCTGCGCAGGATGGCGCGTCAAGGGCACTGGTGCCTTTGCGGGGGGTGAATGGGGGTCAACAATCCTGAAAAAAACTATGCTTGAAAGAATATGACGTAAAATGCTAAGTTATAGCTACAGGCAACAAGCATATACAATGAGGTGATTAAGAGATGGATATCAAGATAAGCGCTGAGACGGAAGTATCCGCAAAGGCGGAGGTATTGGTTCTGCCTTTTTTCGAGAACCACAGGGCCGACTTCTATGCCGGCATAGACGAAAAGACAGGCGGTTTAATAAAGAGGGTGTTTGATACCAAGGCCTTTAGCGGCAAACACGGCCAGACTACCCTCCTGTACGTAAACGACAGAGGCCTCCAGAGCCTGCTGCTGGTGGGCCTGGGCAAGTTGTCCGATCTATCCCAGGACAAGCTCAGACGAAGCGGTGGCAAGGCGTTTTCAAGCCTGAAGGACAAGGGGGTTGTCTCCGTAACGGTGGCCACGTCGATCCTTAAGACCGAGGGGGTTGTCCTGGATGCCCACTTCAGCCCTGCCCACTACTTCCTGGAGGGGGCGCTCCTGAGTCAATACCGATTTATGAGATACAAGACCTCAACCGACGACGATGATAACAAGGACAAGGAGATCAAGGAAGTGATCGTCCTGGCAGCCCAGGACGATGTGGCGGTGCGCTGGCTGGAGGTCGTTGTCAGCGCGGTAGGCCTGGCGAAGGACCTCACCAACACGCCCGCAAATGACATGACCCCCACACAGCTCAGTAACGCCGCCCTGGCGTTGAGGTCTGATGACATCGCGGTGAAGGTCCTTGAGCTCAAAGAGATAGAGCAGGAGGGGATGGGGTCGTACCTGGCTGTTGCGAGGGGGTCGAGTGAGCCTCCGAAGTTCATTATCCTTGAGTATATGGGTGGCAGTGGGGAGCCTATTGCCATCGTGGGGAAGTCTGTCACCTTTGACAGCGGCGGATTGTCCCTCAAACCCGCCGAGGGGATGGAGCAGATGAAGTATGACATGGCCGGTGGAGCGGCCACACTGGGGATAATAAAGGGGGCATCGGAGTATAAACTTCCGGTTAATATAGTGGCCATATTGCCGGCAACGGAAAACATGCCCGGTGGCAAGGCCACCAGACCCGGAGATATCGTAAAGGCCATAACCGGTAAGACCATAGAGATACTCAACACCGACGCTGAGGGACGTCTTGTCCTGGCAGATGCCCTCGGATACGTTATTAAACACTACAAACCAAGGGAAGTCATCGATATGGCTACCCTCACGGGCGCTTGTTCTGTGGCATTTGGCAATGAGGCCATAGCCATGATGGGCAACAACGACGACCTCATGGCCAGACTAAAAAAGGCCTCCGATGAGACCTACGAACGAGTATGGCAGATGCCCCTGTATGAGGAGTACAAGGAGTATCTCAAGAGCGACATAGCCGATATAAAAAACATAGGAGGAAGAGAAGGAGGACTTGTGACAGCGGCATATTTTTTAAAGGAGTTTGTTGATAAAACACCGTGGGTACACCTCGATATTGCGGCCACCGCCTGGAACAACAAGGACAAGGATTACACGCCCAAGGGGGCATCCGCCATTGGGGTGAGGTTGATCCTCAATTTTTTAAGGATGGCCGTTAGCGTGTTGATCGTCCTTGGGTGTGTGCTTACGCCCTATGTGCCTGTAAGGGGCGTATTTGCGGCGGATGCCATACCTAGTTCCAAGGAGCTTCAACAGGAAATGCTTCAGAACCCTGATATCCTGGACATAGTGATGTCGCTTAAAAATGACCCTGATTTTAAGCAGGTACTAAACGATCCGGACATCATGCGCGCCATAAACGCCAATGACATCTCCGCCCTTGCGGCAAACCCCAAGTTCACGAAGTTGATGGATAACCCAAAGGTCAAGGAAATCGAAGGAAAACTCCATAAATAAAATAAAAAAAAAGAAAAAATGGGGGCGGCGCTGCTTCTTTATCGCTGCAGGTCGCACCTGCCCCCCCTCGACCCCCCCTGCAAGGGGACCAGTCCCCTTGACCCCATAATTCTCAATCCTATAAATATATTTATGTCCATGTGCTATATTAGGGTTGTTTGACAAATGTATATAAACTTGTTAATATAGTAAATATAGGACATATGATTTTAGGAGAATTTACATTATAGGAGAATATGAACCCAAAGCAGAAATTATCTGGACTAATTGTTTTTACGTCGGTATTTGTTGGTAGCTTTCTTGGAGCAGGCATAACGATTATAACCGCCCCAAAGGACGCTGCCAAGGACTTGGGCAAGAAACTCAAAGACACAGCAGAGGCATTAAAGGAAAACTTTAACGATCGATTGGACAATGCAACTGTCATGGTAATTGAAAATAGCACAAAGATACTGGCAAAGACTAAATCCACTATGGATAGTGCAAGTACGATGTTTAGCGTCTTAAAGGACAGCGTTGATACCTTGCTAAAAAAAAACACATAGTTCAACCAACACAGTAACGAACAAAATTGGTCACAGGCCGGCTCATAAAGAGGCTGATCGGGGCATTGATCTACCCTTGTGCAGGCCAATCATGAGATAGGCTGTTGTGTTTTTCCGGATTCGGCCTTGAGCTAAAAATCTATCTCACTGAGTGTCGGTCTGTTGTTTTCAAACGATGCGTATTCAACGGCAGACTTACTGTCCACAATCTTCAGGTTTGGACTTAGTCCCAGGTCAGATCGTGCGTGTGAGAGGGTTGTCAGGAATTCCTTCTTCTCTTTTGCATTTTGCTTCTTCCAGATATCGCTTACTACCTTGATCTTTAGATAATCGTTTGTTTCTGCGTATTCTTTAACAACACCGGTAGGATTCTTCGATAAGAGCGTCTCAATGACCTTATTAGCCGCCTCTATTTCCTTTGGATCGGCGCTTTTTTTTCTTGTTCCAACCTCCTTGCCCAACCCGCCTGTAAACAGTAGCGCGGAATACACAACTATCACTAAACCCAGGATCAGGATAGCGCTAATTTTTATAACATCCATATTCATCCCTTTGCCCGACGTGCTGCCTTTCATGTAGCCTCCTTAGTTTGCAATTTGTCTTCGTATTATTATAGCTTATCTTGCCTTATAAAAACACCCTCCCCCCAGGGCGTCAAGGCAAACTTGCTATCCCCATGCCATCTCTTTACTTGTTGGATATGTTGACCAACACACTGTCGCTGTAGCTCTCGCCATCTGTCGTCTTGACCTTGAACACGAACAGGTAGTTGCCGGCGGGTAATCCTGCGTATGACAGCACCGGCATTGTGGACAGGTCAAAGAGCGCGCCCTGGTATGTTGCCGTATAGCCGGGAAGCCATCCGGCAGAAAGGTTGTAGTATAATGTACCAAAGTTTGTGTAGGCATATAGCCACCACTGTGCGTTAGCGGCGATCTTGCCACCGGCGGTGAGCTTGACGTCGATCCTGAGCGTATCGGTAGTGTAGATATACAGGTCGTTGTGTGAGCCGTTAGCCGTTATCCCGGCAATTGGGTTGGTGGATGTGGAGACTGTCTGCGTAACCGTGGTTGTCTTTGGCAGAGAGACGCTGTTGTCTTCATCCATCGCAAAGACGGCTATTTCATAGGTGCCTTTTTCCGTAAATTTGTTGTATGTACCCTCGTAGCGTTTATTGCTTGTGTTATAGGTCAGCTCTATGTTTGGCATATCGGTGACTGGTTCGGAGGTCGAACCGGTATTAAAGTCAGGCGGTCTGATGACGGCCCACACATTTCTGAGATTTACGCTGCTGGTTATATTGGCCCATAAAAGGGCTGAGGGTGTAGCGTTTAACGTCTGTGGGTCAGACACTTGGCCAACAAACGGGGGGATAGCCCCTGTTGCAACTCCCTTACCGATTTTATGAGTTTCTGCGACGTCTCCATCAGCGTCTTCGTTACCTATACCGTTGCCGTTGTCATCTAGCTGGGGCGTCTGGTGAGTAAGTGAATATGAAACTGAATCACGAGAAAACTTAAATGCGTCGTACAACTTAGCTCCGGCATTTATCTGGCCCCAGAAGAAACCTGAAAAGGAAATGACGCCATCATATACAGAGGTGGCTTCTTCACCATATTTAGCGCTGGTTATAACGATTCGTGTCTTGTTCTGAGGTGGTATGAGGTAGGGGAGAAAACTGCCTGACTCACATGCGTCGTAGATGACAACAACAATGCCTGATATCTTGTCCTGCATTGTATTTAGCCAATCCCTCAACGAAACGGCGTAGAGAATCTCCGACTCTTTCATCTTAAAACGGCCAAATCCACCGTGATCGAACATAAAGACAATGACATCTTTGGCGTCTGTTGCCCAGCTAGTGAGGGCGTACTGGAGGTTGGCGTTTGTGGCCTCAGCGTGAACCAGGGGATTGTTTTTTTCGTCACTCAGGTAGTAGATGTTACTGGGGTCAAATCCTTGGGCTTTAAGGGTGTTGTATGCCTTGTTGGCATTGTTTTTTGTGGATTCCCACAGGTTATTGCCTAGAAATGCCCCACCTCCGGCCACGATGATGGCCCTGTCTACACCTTTTGTGGGTGGCGGCGTAGGTGTAGGAGTTGGAGTCGGAGTAGGTGTGGGTGTTATAGCCTGTCCGGAACGTACCGGCCAGACACAGAAGCTCTTGTCCGCCTTGTTGTCGTAGCCCATCTGGCCGTCGTACATACTGATTCTCCAAGATGCAACGTAGTTGTTGACATTGCCAGTGTCAGCAACATAGGTAGTAGAAGACCAATAGAAGGTGTCCGTTTTCACATTTGCAAAATGATGACCTGGTGGAAGCGCAGGAGTATACCCACCACGACTAACCAAGCTCATAAGCTCTTTTTTATTAGGGAGTCTCCAGTCACTATAGCCAAGATGACTAGCCGTATTGAGACACTTAACATAATTTAGTGCGGCTTGCCAACTCATAGATCCGCCTGGACAACTACCCACAGTGGGTGTACTGGCGTCTTTAATCCATGTGAGCCATGTCAGGTTATCTGTTACGGTATTACCATTGTCCACAAATCTTGTATTAGGCCATGACACTCCTGTATTTAATGCACCATCGTCACCCGCTGCATAAATGGTAGACTGCCCGGTAGCCCACATGAATGTAGATTGTCCTGAACAAACCGGCCATACGTAGTAGTTGACGGACGTCTTATTGTTCACCTCACGTTCGTCGGCTATGACGTAACCGTCGTACATATTGATTTCCCATGCGAAGGATGTATACCACGCATGGGTAGTAGATGACCAGTAACGCGTAAAGTATGACTGTACATTTACAAAGCCCTCCGAATAGAGCCATGCTGGGTTAGCCTGTCCAGCATTAACAAGACTCTCCAGCTCATTGATGTTTGGCAGCCTCCAGTCGTTGTGGCCAAGGTAATTGGCCGCATTTAGGCAGGCCACGTAATCCAACGCCCCCTGCCAGGTCTTAGCTCCACCTGTGCAACTGCCCACAGTGGGAGTACCGGCGTCCTTGGTCCAGACCAGACCCGTGAGGTTGTCAGTAACCGTCTGGTCGCCGTTGACTGTGAATCGCGGATATGGCCAGGCCACACCCACCTGTAACGCACCATCGTCGCCCGCGGCGTAGCTCGTCGTCTGACCCGTTTTCGGTAGACTGACGGTTCCGGCATAGACAACGCCGCAAAGACATGGAAACACCACCACTCCAACTATTACAATAAATAGTAATGCAGAACAAAACAGTCTCTTATTAGTATTCATTATTACCCCCCTTATTAAGCTGCTACTTTATACAATCATAACATATTAAATCTAACGATATCAAGAGATACTTCCCACTTAATCCATTACACGCTTACAAACTCCATCCACACCACAACTCAAGCTAAAAGCCCCCGCAGGAAGGGGTCAAGGGGTCCGTGACCCCTTGCAGGAGGGGTCTGAGGGGAGGGCGGAGCCGCTCCCCTTCTTTCTTTTCTTCTTCTTCATTCTTTATACAGGTGACACGCTACCAGCCTGCCGTTGTAAGGCTCCAGGGGCGGTGATATCCTGTTGCATGGCTCAAAACGCCGGGGGCAACGTGGATAAAAGGGGCAGCCTGATGACGATGACTCCTCCGCTATGACGCTGCTTCGATTGACCCTATCCCCTGGATTGATCTGTGGGACGCAATCTATGAGCATCTGCGTGTATGGATGAAGCGGTCGCGTAAAGACCTCCTCCGTCGCACCCTGCTCCACGATCCTGCCCAGATACATGACACCAGTGTCGTCGCTGAAATACTGCACGACATGAAGGTCGTGACTTATAAACAGATACGACAACCCAATCTTCTGCCTTAACTCAAGCAGGAGGTTAAGTATCTGCGCCTGTATGGAGACATCCAGGGAGGAAAGCGGCTCATCGGCAACAACCAGCTCGGGCGACAGGGTCAGCGCCCTGGCAATGCAGATACGCTGCCTCTGCCCGCCGCTAAACTCATGCGGATAACGATTCATCACATCGGGGGTGAGACCAACCGTGTGCAAGAGGTCGGCCACCTTCTGCCTGTACTGGGACTTTGGCACAATCTTATGTATCCGCAGGGGCTCAGACAGGGTGGCAAAGATAGACATCCGCGGATTTAACGAGGCAAACGGGTCCTGAAAGATTATCTGCACCGAGCGCCTGTAGGCCTTCAACGCCTCAGCCCGTAAGCCAAAGACGTCAACCCCCTTGAACAGGACCTCACCGGCATCGGGGTCGGTCAACCGGACGATCACCCGTGCCACGGTGGACTTCCCGCAACCACTCTCCCCGACGAGGGCAAAGACCTTATTGACGCCAACGCTAAAGCTGACCCCATCAACGGCCACAACCGCCGACCGTAAGGAGCGGAGCCGATCAAACAGCCCCGGGGCGCTGGCGTAGCTCTTTCTGACTCCGGTGACCTTTAAGAGACCCATATGCACCTGACAAGATGACCGGAGGCAAGCTCTCTCAGTGTCGGTTCTGCCTCCCTGCACTCCTTTGTGACCTGCGCACACCGGTCTGAGAACTTGCATCCGTCAGGCAGGTTATCCGGCCTGGGGACAAAGCCGGGGATCGGACGCAGCGCTATCCCGCGGCCCCTGGGAAGTGAATCTATAAGCCCCCTCGTGTATGGATGCAGGGGGGCCTTAAACAGCTCAGGCGTCGATGACAGCTCCATGATACGCCCGGCATACATGACCATCACCCGGGTGGTGTGCTCGGCTATGATACCGAGGTCGTGGGTTATCAGGATCATGGACATGTCCTTTTCTTGTTTGATGCCATGCAAGAGGTGCAGTATCTGTGCCTGGATGGTTACATCAAGGGCAGTGGTTGGCTCATCGGCAATGACAAGGGCGGGGTCGCAGGCCACCGCCATCGCTATCATCACCCGCTGCCTCATCCCGCCAGAGAGCTGGTGGGGATAGTCGTTGACCCTGTCCTTGGCAGAGGGTATCTTTACCGCGGCCAGGAGCTCGATGGCCCTGTCCCTGGCCTCTCTGCGCGAGATGGCCTTGTGGGTCGTCAGTACCTCCGCTATCTGGTAGCCTACCGTCAGGACGGGGTTGAGGGATGTCATCGGTTCCTGGAAGATCATGGATATCCGGTTGCCCCTGAGCTGCCTGCGCTGCTCGGCAGTCAACGCGGACATGTTCTTGCCCTGAAAGTGGATATCCCCCTCGTAGAAGGCACCATCAGGCAGTATTGACATTATCGCGTAGGCCGTGATGCTCTTTCCGCAGCCGCTCTCCCCCACGATGCCAAACACCTCGGAGGCGCCCACCTCGAAGTCCACAGCGCTTACGACCTTTATCGCCGGCTGAGACTCGCTCCTGCCCAACGACTGTAAAGCGCGCTCCCCAAAATATACGCTGAGTCCCTCGACCTTTAGGACTTCCATCTTTGTGACTGGCCCTGTCGGTGTATCCATAAATATAGCTATATTATATAACTTTATGGGTCAAAAAAACCGCTGAAGATACTTGACGCAGGGCAATCGCATTTGGGGTCGCACCTGCCCGGGCAAAAAGAAGTCCCCTTATTTCTCATCCCCTGCCGTCCAGAGGCGGGGCTGTTAATCTTACCCACTCAAAGTTGGCAAGATTCCGATTACGACTTTGATAAGGAGTGTGACTCTTTGACTGTATTTGCTGAGTCATTGGGGCTCACTATCTAAAAAAAAGGGGGGCAAAAAACCAAGTGGAATTTTTCGCCCGTGATGAGATATAATACTAGGCAACTAACTATAAACTAATTCTAACGAATGGAGAGAGGACACAAAGTATGAAGAAGCAATTGCTGTTGGTGTTTGTAGCAGGGGTGTTTTTGATAACCCTTGCCTGTGCAAAGTCACAAGAGGACAATGTACTTAAGAAGGGTGGCACGCCTATAGTCAAGTTAGGCCAGGAGACAATAACAAGTGAACAGTTGCAGGATGAGCTGACAAAGTTGCCACCGAATGTAAAGGCCATGTTTGCCGGTAAGGATGGTCTTAAGAGGTTGGTTGAGGAGATCAAGAAGAGGGAGGTACTGTATCTTGAGGCCAAAAAGGTAGGTCTTGACAAGGACCCGGATTTCGTTAAAAAGATGGCAGACTTTAGGAAGATAAACCTGATTAACGCGCTTATCCAGAAAAATGTTCAAACAACAAGCATAAAGGTCACTCCCGAGGATGCAAAGAAGTACTACGACGACAATCAAAAAGAGTTCGTAATGCCCGCGCAGGTCAGGGCCGTTCACATCCTCGTAAAGACGGAAAAAGAGGCACAGGACATCTACAACAAGCTAAAGAAGGGTGGTGACTTTGCCGCCACAGCAAAGTCGGCCTCGATGGACACGGCTACCGCAGAGAAGGGCGGAGACCTCGGTTTCTTCGCGCGCGGACAGATGGAACCTAGCTTTGATGACGCCGTGTTCAAGCTAAAAAAGGGTGAGTTAAGCTCCCCCGTCAAGACCTCCTTTGGCTACCATATAATCAAGGTGGTTGATACCAAGGAGGCAAAGACCACGGATTTTGAAGGCGTAAAACCCATGATTATCCAGTACCTCACCGGTGAAAAACAAAAGAAGGCCTTTGATACCTATTACTCATCTGTCGAGAAAAACTATAGCGTACAGATTGACAACAAGGCCGTTGAGGACTTTGCCAGCAAGCAAACAGCGCTCGCCCCAGCCGGTGCCCCACAAGCTCCTGGCGCAGGTGCACAGGATGCCCCAAAGCCACCAGCACCCGCAGAGAATCCGCACAAATAATGACTAATTATGTTTAGAGATTTGCTGGTAGTGCAGATGTACATATAACGGGGTCAAGGGGACTGGTCCCCTTGTGGGTGGGTCTGAGGGAGGGCAAAGCCCTCCCTTCTTACTTTCCCTATCTAACCCCCAACAATTGCTAAGAACTGAGAGGATTGGTGGTATGTTAAAGTTGAGGGATGGCATAGTTGAGTTGTACACGAAGGTGGCCACATCGATACCATCTGACGTTGAGGATGCCCTAAGGCAGACCTATACGTCGGAGACCACAGGCAGCGAGGTGGATCGGGGTAGTGGATGTTTGATTGTTATCATTGACAACGTGAAGAAGTCCAGGACAACCAGGAAACCGCTGTGTCGTGATGTTGGCATACCCGTCTTTTGGGTGCAAATGCCACAAGGCCTTGATCGTCAGCAGATAACTGACGCTATCGTGGAGGGTAGCAGGCAGGCTGTCTTAAAGCTACGCAGTCGCCCTTCAGATAGCGGCGAGTCAGGGATAGACGCTGCGGAGGTGAACACAACCGCGGTCAATCCTGTTATCTACTTCGAGGACTCCGACAAGTCCAGCCTAGTGATAGATATGTTGCTCAAAAACACGGACTGTCAACCCAGCACAGAGGTGCAGGGCAGTTTCGTGATTGCCTTAAAACCCGCTGCCGACGGTGGGGTCAACACTGAAGATTACCACAACGAAATCAGAGACATTGTCGTAGATACCGTCAAAAAGGCAAAGAAGAGCGTCTGCGTCCCCTACACCGTAGGGGTTGGCCTCGGCTCACAAGGGGATGACGTGGCCATGCTCTCAAAAAAACAACTCCTGAGAAGACTCACCGACATCAACCCCACAACACAGGAGCTTGAAAGGAAAATACTGGAGGACTTAAACGTCCTGGATGCCACCACACCTGGTTCAACATCAGAGACTACTGCCCTGGGGGTTAAGATAGGGGGCAGTTTTTTGGGTAGTTTTTCAGGCCCAGCCTCACTCGTGGTAAACGTCTCCATCTGCTGTTGGGCCAATAGACGTGGCAGGCTGATCTGGGGCTAACGCTCCCCCACGGCAGTCGTTTGATATGGCTGGTACCATCGATATCACATACAACATACTCTGCAATGAACACGAGGGGCGCGGGGGCGACAACATCGAAACCCTCCTCAGGGAGATCGCCCTTGAGCAGACCGTAGAGGTCCCCGATGGTTGCTTCCTCAACCAGCCGCATATAAACACCACAATAGTCCCCACGGTAAGAGACGTCCGCCCCCTGGAACCTGATAAATATACAACCGATAATGCGACCGATAGATACATCACCGCTATACATAAGACTCCGAGACGCTACCGTGCAACGCTGTCGTTTAATCCCGAGGTAACCGCCTGGCAACTGCCGCAGTTCTTAAACGTCCTCTTTGGCAACATCTCGTTTAATAACAACGTACAGGTGGTTGGGATAGACCTCTCGGATGACTTCCTGAGGGCATTTAAGGGGCCAGGGTATGGGATACCTGGCATACGTCAGATGCTGGGGGTCTATGGAAGGCCGCTGTTGTGTGCCGTCTTGAAGCCTATGGGGCTGTCGGCCGTTGACCTTGCCTCTCTGGCGGCGGATTTTGCCCTCGGTGGGGCGGATATCATCAAGGATGACCACGGACTGGTGGACCAACCCTTTTGCCCCTTCGAGCAACGCATAGCCCTCTGTCAACAGGGCATTGAGGCGGCCAACGCAAAGACCGCTCGCAAGACCCTCTACTTCCCAAACATCACCGACAGCGCAGATAAGATCGAGGGTCGCCTACGGTTTGCCCTGAGAGGCGGGGTTGCCGGCGTGCTTGTTGCTCCATACCTCGTAGGCCTGGACACGGTGAGATACCTGGCCTCAACCTATCGGATAATCATCATGGCACATCCGGCGATGACCGGCGCCTACTTCCATGACCCCAACCACGGCATCCGGCCATCGGTGTTGCTGGGTAGCGTATTTCGTCTGATGGGCGCTGACCTGTCCATCTTTCCCAACGCCGGTGGGAGGTTTAATTTCACGCCGGAGGAGTGTCTGCGTCTGTCGCAGAGCCTGAGGGGGCCGCTTGGACAACTGACGCCAGCCTTTCCCGCCCCCGCCGGTGGCATGAACCTCGATAACGTCGCCGAAATGGCAGCCATGTACGGCGAAGATACGGTCTACACCATCGGCGGCTCGCTCTTGCAACACCCTGAGGGCGTTAGAAAGGGCGTAGAGGCGTTCCTTGAAAAGATAATATCCTGTTTTCCACACGCCTATCAGCCATCAGTGCAGTCATCGCCCCCGCAGTGGCAACCCCGATCATCTCAGGCCTCTGTCACACTGGGGGAGGTGTTTGAGCACCTGTCATTTTCTGAGGGTTTTGGATGGTCGGGTCGTTCTCCGCGGCTATACAAGGAGGGGGTTAATCAGCCGTTTAGGTACATCTCCAGGCATGAGCTTATCGGAAGGTACGGTGAAGAGACCCGTTTTGACCTGCGATACTTTCAGATAGAGCCTGGGGGGTACTCGTCCTTTGAGCGACACCTCCACATTCATGTCGTCATCTGCATCCGGGGTGAGGGCGTGTTGCTCGTCGGGGGCAGCAGGTACACGTTGAGGCCCTTTGACATCGGCTACATCGCCCCAATGCGCCCACACCAGTTGATCAATGAGTCAGTCGCGCCATTTGGCTTCTTCTGCATCGTCGACCACGAGCGCGATAGACCTATCCCCCTCTGAAGAAAAAGAAAAGAACAAGGAGGGCGGCGCTACCCCCTCCTTGAACCTCCCCTGCAAGGGGTCGCGGACCCCTTGACCCCTTCCTCCTGGCGGTGGCTCCAAGCCCTCAGAAAAATTGTTGACAACAGGAATGTTGATTGTGTATAATGCATCATTTAGGGGGATTTTAATTGCAAGTTCGTAATGGAGGTTCAATGAATGGAGGCGTAATGATGGATCGGGGGTTTCAAAGAAGGATAGCATCGGGGTTTCCTTATCCTATTGCTGTAAGTTTCAAGAGGATTAACACTGCTGATGCAATTAAATCAGATGAGATAAAACTTTATCGTATCTTATCAGCGGCAGAGGTAATAGCGGTCTTTCTGGGGTCAATTGTGTTGTGCGAATGTAGGGAGATGGTTGAAAAAACAAAGTGCAGACCATCTGAGAATCTATCAGGTGATATTTTAAGAAAGATAAACAAGCCCTCATTTGGCAGTTGGATATTTTTTGTTAGGGAGGGGCTTAGATGGATCAACGCTAACGACTTTGAACCTACGGTTAATGACCTTCGTGACTTCTATTTTAAGAAGAAGAATAGAGAGAGCGATTCAGCGGTTTCATTAAACAAATTAGTAGAGATTCGCAATAACCTTGAACATGGAGGGTTAAAAAACGCTACTCCGAATGAGCTTAGAATGTTATGCGGTGAGACATTTGGACATCTCAGCATAATCCTTCAAGCCTTGGATTTTCTTGAGAGCTATATGTTGTTTTATGCCAAACCGATACAAGTAGATAAGCGAAGACTTAAAAAGCCCAATTTTTTGCATACATTAAATCTACTGGTCGGAGAGAGCGATGAACTTAGCGCCGAGGATAGGGATTTTCCTGATCCTACAGAATCAAATGACGTAATCCTTCTACATGAGTTAGATAATAAATTTTTAAACCTTACCCCTTTTATTGTGTATGAAGAGTACGCGGTAAACAATAGAGACCTCTTTTACTACAACGGCAATGAAGACATAGAAAGACAAAAGATTACATATGCACCTTTCAAATAGATCGGGTCATTCGAGGTAGCTAAGATGGGCGACAGTAATAGACAAGAGATATTAAGAGAAGAGTTCGAGAACTTATTGTCATGTTTCAGTTGTGCAAGCGGACAGAAAGCCTAAATGTCAGACAAAGAGTTTACATCAGACCCGGAATACAAAACCTTAGAAGAGATATTTGCTGATTTTTTAGTAAAGAGCCTACGCATAAACTCAGTTTTCAACTTTAGTTATCAAAAGAACACCCACC
>JADFXD010000045.1 GCA_015233725.1 Nitrospirota bacterium
ATGTTGCAAAAATACCACCCTCTTTCTGTATTGCATGCAATCGAAACGTGCTATACTGAAAAGAAGCGTGAAAGACAGAAGGAGTTGCGTGAGGTTGCGTAAAGAACAGTCGCAAAACAGTCAGGCAATATTAATGGCTTGTTGTTTGCCTATTTTTCGAAAACTCGAGATTATACCATATTTATTTAGTATCGTGTGCTTGTGGGCAGCGTTTGTTTTTTATATGATACCCGATCTCCTCGGGGTAGAGCTTCAGGAAGGTGAGCAGGACGTTTGCCGCGCCATCGCCGAGGGGACAGAAGGTCTTACCGACTATGTTTCTTGCAACGTCGTGGAGCGTATCCACGTCGGCGGCTGATGCCTGTCCTTTCTCAATTCTACCGAGGATGTTTCTCATCCAGCCGGTTCCCTCGCGGCACGGTGTGCACTTGCCGCAGGACTCGTGTTCAAAGAAGGCCATTGCCCGCTCATAGACCCTCACAAGGCACACTGAGTCGTCAAGGACGATCACGGCCCCCGAGCCTAGTTGACTACCGGCCTTGGGCAGACTGGTGAAGTCCATTGCGCAATCGATGTTATCCGGGGTAAGGATTGGGGTTGAGACCCCGCCTGGGATCACGCCCTTGAGGAGCCTACCCTCCTTGAGGCCGCCGCAGTGCTCATAGATAATCTCCCGCAGACTGGTCCCCATAGGCAGCTCGTAGACACCAGGGCGATTTACACACCCGCTGACCGAAAAGAGCTTTGGCCCGGGACAGTCCCTATTTCCTATCCTGGCATATGCCTTAGCCCCCTCACTGACGATGTATGGGATGTTGGCAAAGGTCTCGACGTTATTGACTATCGTAGGCTTGCCCCAGGCACCGGCATTGACCGGGAAGGGTGGCTTAATCCGTGGTTGCCCCCTCTTGCCCTCAAGCGACTCGATAAGGGCCGTCTCCTCGCCACATATGTACGCCCCGGCTCCCATATGAACGGTAAGGTTAAAGCGAAATTGCCTCGACATGATGTCGTTACCCAGGTAGCCCTTGTCGTAGGCCTCCTGGATGGCCCGCTCGAGGATGACTCGCGCCTCTGGATACTCCCCACGCAGGTATATGTATCCCCGCGTGGATTGCAGCGCATAGGCCGACAGCACCATCCCCTCGATGAGGAGGTGCGGTTTTTTTTCGAGTATCGGTCTGTCCTTAAACGTCCCGGGCTCGCCCTCGTCGGCGTTGCAGATGAGGTACTTTGGAAACTTCGGGTCCATCGCGGCAAACTGCCACTTCATCCCCGTGGGGAATCCAGCCCCACCCCTGCCGCGCAGTCCCGAGGCCTTGACCTCGTCGATGATGTCGCGCGGGGTCAGCTCAACCACCCCCTTTTCGAGGGTCCTGTAGCCGCCAGCCCCTATGTACTCGTCGATGCTGGCCGAGTTGGGGTTGTCTATGTTCCTAAGTAATATACTCTCTACCATGAAATATATTATGACACATCAAGGGGCAAATAATAAAGATACTAACTTTAGTTCTCATCCAGTACAGAAATAATTGCAGACAGCGTCTCAAAGGCTGCTATAGGCCTGATAGAGCTTGAAGCGGGCTTATTTCTATGGACAAGCCAGTCTCTGTATTGCTTGATTTGCTTTGCCTCGCCTATTGTACCTGGATCAATTATTTCTTTAAGCAAATCCAACGTATCATTGAATCTCCAATATTCAACTTCTTTTTCGTATTTATCATACAGTTTTGTAGCGAGGGCATTGGGATATATTTCCTTTAGTTTATTGCCTTTTTTTATAATATATTGAATAACGTATCGTTCAAAGTAAGCCCATAAAAATACCACATAAAAATCTTCTATATGCCTTTCGCTTGTTTCAATCAGCCTTTCCGCCTCATCAGGAGCATTAGCATCAAATATAGTACGTTTCAAAAGTCTATCATCACTTTGTTTGATACTTCTCTTTGTAATTTTAAAAGAATCCTTATAAATTGCGTATGCTTTCAAGATGTCTTTCAAACTGTCAGGGCTTGAACTAATCATCATTAACAATGGAAATTAGATCGAGTAACAATTCTTTGTTTAACTTTTGAGCCCTACTTCGCACTGTGCTTTCAAGCCAATACCAGCCTGGCTCATCAACACCCTTGAATATAGCTTTTTTATGTGTTTCGTATTTGTCTCCAACTTTTTTTCGTGTTTTTATTACAGGACCACCCTTATCCGTAAATAATAAAAAGGCCTCGTTTCCAAACTCTCCCACAATGTCCGCCCTACCTTGCGCTGCTATGATACACGCCCCAATGGGTACGATACTTACTACTTCACCATTTTTATCAGATATGGTTAGCGCTGGCACCTTGTAAGTTCCTAATCCTTCTTCTGTTATGTCAATAGTGTCTTCTTTTGTTGTGAAATCAGTATTTTCAAGGAAATAGCTTATCTCTAAGTACATCTTTTTTAGTTCTTTAATAAAAACCGTCTTCTTTTTTTCAGATAGTACCTTAACAACATCCTTCTTTATTTTTTCAGTTGAAGCATCCATATCGTCTCCATTAAACGGCTATTGTTTCTGCCAACATCTACCATACATACAAACAATTAGCTGGATATCTCTTCAGGTATATCAATGACCTCAACCTGACCATCTTTAATCGATTCATTGTTAATACTTATCATATCCTGCGCCCCAATAATTAACGACTCTATTAATTCGTCTCTTGTTCTCTCCTGTGCATTGACACCAGGGATGTCTATTAACCACCCTATCCACCAATCATCGGACTTTTTAATAACAGCTCTACTTTTCATTTGCTACCCTCTATTATTAGGGATACTTAAATCTTTGCATATCTTATTAACCAATTCATCTGCAATCTCAGTGTGTCTTGGAACCTGAGTCTTTTTATTGTCCTTCGCATATATTGAATGTCTTATACCTTCTCTAATCAACTCAGCTCCATGTGTTTTTAGGTAAGTAAGAAATTCTTTTCTTTTCACTCATAAAGACTACACCACTTTCACTCTTTGGTATAAAAACCTATCTGTACTCTTGCAGGATGGCCAACATCTTTTCCGTTGTCAGACTGTCGTAGGCGCTAGTGTCAACCAGCATAGCCGGTGCAGTGCCGCAGGCCCCAATGCACTCCATGAGCACCAGCGAAAACCGCCCATCCTCCGTGGTGCTGCCAGGAGCCAAGGCGTACTCCTGCCTCAGCGCCTCAACGAGGTCATCCGACCCGGCTATCATGCACGAGATGTTTGTACAGAGCTGTATGACATGCCTGCCCATTGGCCTGGTCTTGTACATCGCATAGAAGGTAGCGACCCCCTTGATTTCGGCAGCGGGCACGGCCGTGTGGGCTGAGACCTCGCGCATGGCCTCCTCGTTGAGCCAGCCATAGACCTCCTCCGCTGCATACAACGACGGCAAAACTGCCGCCTGGTGCGTCGGATAACGCCCCATTATATCCTTGATCCTGCCCCTGAGGGCATCGCTCTTTTTGTCGTCCATTGTCGTCTCTACCTACCGGGCAACTATCTGCCCTTTGAAAACATATACGTTGACAGGTCCATGTACTGTCTGTTCATGTCCCTTATGATTTCGCACAGGTGTATACCGATCCGCTTGTAGACCTTTGCCGCCATGACGGGGTCCTTCACAAACAGCGATTCAAAGTCATCTTTTCGGAGCGTTACGACCTCGACGTCTTTATCGGCTATTGTTATGGCCGCGTGGTCTGAGCCATCTATAAACGACATCAGACCAAACGTCTCACCCGCAACCACCGTGGCGTAGGGCAACAGGTCTGAGTCCTTTGTTCGCCTGCAGACCCTGACCTTACCCTTGATCAGCAGGTAGAGTGTCCCTCCCTTTTGGGCCTCATCGTAGATAACGTCTTCGGCCTTGTATGACCCTATCACGAAAAACCCGCCGAGCATCTTGCGCTCGTTGTCGTCAAGGCCATCAAATATGTCAAACTTCTCAAAAACCTCTTTATAATCCATCAGCAACCTCCAACGCTTGGAGATAGAGGGGAGAGAAGAAGGGGGCGGCTCCGCCCCCCCTCAGACCCCCCTGCAAGGGGTCGCGGACCCCTTGACCCCTTCTTTTATCTTGTTCACCATTTATCTCTTGTTCTCAGCATTACCTTTATCTGTCGCATTCGCCCAGCACCACGTCTATTGTCCCGATATTGGCAACCACATCGGCCAATAGTCTGCCCTCGCACAATCTCGGCAGGGCGGAGACGTGTACGAAGGATGGCGAGCGGATTCGCATCCTGTAGGGTTTGCCGGTGCCGTCGCTGACGATATAAAACCCCAATTCTCCCTTGGGGGCCTCTATTGCCACGTATATCTCGCCCTTGGGGGCCGTCATGGGGCCCTTTGTTATGAGCATGAAGTGGTGTATGAGGGACTCCATATCGCCAAGTACCTTGTCCTTGGCCGGCAGCGTGAACTTGGGCGCGTCCGGGGCCATGATTGGTCCTCGTGGTAGCGCCTCGATGCACTGTTTGACGATCCTCGTTGACTGCCTTAGCTCCTCAACCCTGCAGAGGTATCTGTCGTAGACGTCGCCGTTTTTACCGACGGGGACGTCAAATTCAACCAGGTCGTAGGCATCGTACGGGAAGCGTTTGCGTACGTCGTAGTTGACACCACAGCCCCGCAACGTAGCCCCAGAAAACCCCCAGTTTATCGCATCCTCCGCTGATATGGCGCCAACGCCAAGCGTCCTCTTTAACCATATCCTGTTGACGTCTATAAGCGTCTCATACTCCTGTATCCTCTGCGGAAAATCCTCCGCAAAGGCGTAGGTCTTGTCTATAAACTCCTGGGTCACATCGCGCTTGACCCCGCCTATGCGCGGATAACTCACCGTCAACCGTGCCCCCGTCAGCGTCTCAAAGAGGTCAAGGATGCCCTCCCTCTCTCTGAATGCGTACAAGAATACGGTCATCGCCCCGATGTCGAGGGCATGGGTGGCCAGCCACAACAGATGACTCGACATCCGCGACAGCTCACTGACCAGCGTCCTTATGTACTTGGCCCTCAGGGGGACGTTTATATCAAAGAGCCTCTCAACCGCCAGACAGTACCCCACGTTGTTGGTCATCGAGGAGATGTAGTCAAGCCTGTCGGTCAGCGGGATCACCTGTATGTAGGTCATGGTCTCGGCCAGTTTTTCGGTCCCCCGGTGCAGATAGCCCACGTAGGGGGTACACTTGACGACCGTCTCGCCATCGACGTTGAGCTTCAGACGCAACACACCGTGCGTTGAGGGATGCTGCGGGCCCATGTTTATGACCAGCTCGCGTGTCTTTAGGTCTTTTTCCTGTTCCATTGGTACTTCTTAAACTCCTCGGCCTTGCGCTCGACCTCTTTAAACCCGCGCCACTCCTCCTCAGGACCGGCCGTGGGATAATCCTTTCTTTGTGGATGGCCTTCCCAGTCCTCGGGCATCAGTATCCTCCTGAGGTCTGGATGGTTATTAAACACTATGCCATACATGTCGTAGCACTCACGTTCGTGCCAGTTGGCTCCGGCCCATATATCCACCACACTATCTATATCGGGGCTGTGTTCAGACACCTGTACGTTTAATCGCAACATGTGTCCATGCTGCATGGAGTACAGGTGATAGACCACCTCAAAGCGTGGCATCTTTATATCCATGTAGTCAACCCCGCAGAGGTCTTTTAAGTAATCAAGGCAATACTCCGGGGTATCGTGCAAGAGGCGTGCTATCTCTACGAGGTGGGGCTTCTTCAGATAAACGCCCACCTGCCCTCTGAAATTGCTTATGTGGAGGACATCATCGGCAAATCTCTCCTTGAGTCCTACTGCTATTTCAAGGGGGTCCATCGCATCCTCTCCTTAGATATGAGCTCCTGGAGCTTTATAATTCCGTGCATGAGGGCCTCTGGTCTTGGCGGACAGCCCGGGATGTATACATCCACGGGCAAGAAGGTATCGCAGCCCTGCACCACGCTGTAGGTCCTGTAGACGTTGCCCGTGCAGGCGCAACTGCCCATCGCTATGACGTACCTTGGCTCGGGCATCTGATCGTAGACCTTTCTGACCACGGGGGCCATCTTTTTGGTGACCGTCCCGGCCACTATCATACAGTCGGCCTGTCTGGGTGAGGCCCTAAAGATTATCCCAAACCTGTCCAGGTCGTAGTGGCTCGCCCCCGTTGCCATCATCTCTATGGCGCAGCAGGCCAGACCAAACGTCACTGGCCACAACGAGGACTTCCTCCCCCAGTTAATCAACTTGTCTAACTGTAGCTTTTCTAACTGCGCTATGATGACATCAGCCCCAGGGATTACCTTAATCCCCTCCTCGACGTCTACAAGCGATACAGGTGAATCAACCATAACCTACCCTTATACTAAAAAAGCCTTCTTTATCCGAATAAATCGTTTCCATTATTCCCACTCAAATGCGCCCTTTCTCCAGACATACACGTAGCCCACCGCCAGCACGGCGATAAAGACGGCCATCTGGGTAAAGGCAAATAAGCCGATCTTGCCAAACACCACCGCCCACGGATAAAGAAACACGGCCTCTACATCAAAGACCACAAAGAGTATGGCGATTATGTAGTATCTAACCGTGAACCTCTGTCGTGGCTCACCCTCAGGCGGTATCCCCGACTCATAGGTAGATAGCTTCTCGGCGTAGGGTCTTCTTGGTCTTACCAGGTAGCCAAACATCAGGCTGCCTAGCGCAAAGGCAAAGGCAATCATCAGAAAGACCATTATGGCCAAGTAACCCTCTGGTAAATATGTTCCAGGCATAAGTTACCTTTTTTTATAACTTAATTACCTACCAATTGTCAACACCATTTTTCTTAAAGGGTATTTATCGTGGTAGGGGTTATGGCTCGGAGGCGACGTTGCCGGCGCTTATTATCGTCTATTTATTCATCATTTCTAGGAAATCCTTGTTTGCCTTGGTGTTTTTGAGCTTTGCCAGCAAGAACTCCATGCTTTCTACGCTGCTGAGGGGGTTTAGTACCTTGCGCAGTACCCACATCTTGTTGAGGACATCTTTGCTGACCAGGAGTTCTTCCTTTCTGGTGCCCGAGGTGTTGATATCGATGCTTGGGAATATTCTCTTGTCCACGAGTTTTCTATCCAGGTGCAGTTCCATATTACCGGTGCCCTTGAATTCTTCAAAGATGACGTCATCCATCCTACTACCGGTGTCTACGAGTGCGGTGGCGATGATGGTCAGACTGCCGCCGGTTTCTATGTTTCTGGCCGTACCGAAGAACCTCTTGGGTTTTTGCAGTGCGTTGGCGTCAAGGCCGCCCGAGAGCACCTTACCGCTGGCTGGGATAACGGCGTTGTAGGCACGGGCGAGGCGCGTTATGCTATCGAGGAGGATAACGACGTCCTTTTTGCTCTCAACGAGCCTCTTGGCCCTGTTGATGACCATTTCGGCCACCTGGCAGTGTCTGTTGGGTGGCTCATCGAAGGTGGAGCTGATTATCTCTGCCTGATGCACCTGACGCTTCCAGTCGGTGACCTCCTCGGGGCGCTCATCTATCAGCAGGATGATGAGGTGTACTTCCTTGTGATTTTTCTTGATCGCCTTGGCTATTGACTGCAGGAGCATCGTCTTGCCCGTGCGTGGGGCAGCCACGATGATCCCTCTCTGGCCCTTACCGATGGGGGTTATTAATTCCATAACCCGCGTGGAGTAATCTCCGCCTTCATACTCGAGGATCAGCCTTTCGGTGGGGTAATACGGCGTCAGGTTGTCAAAGAGCGGTCTGCTTGCGTTTTCCTCGGGGCTCTGGTGGTTGACAGCCTCTACCTTCAGGAGGGCAAAGTAGCGCTCGTTTTCCTTCGGTGGACGCACCTGACCGGAGACCATTTCACCGGTTCTCAGGCTGAACCTCCGTATCTGGGAAGGCGATACGTAGATATCGTCAGGCCCCGGCAGATAACTGTAGTCGGGCGACCTCAAAAACCCAAACCCGTCGGCCAATATCTCCAGCACTCCCTCGGCAAAGAGATTGCCCGTCATCTGCGCCTGTGCCTGCAGGATCGCAAAGATTAAATCCTGCTTCCTCATGTTTGAAGCGCCCTCGACATTGAGGCCCTCTGCTACATTGGTCAACTCCTCAATGTCCTTTTCTTGTAACTCTGCTATTGCTATGTTACTCATCAAATACTCCTTTTCCTATAATGCCGCTATTACGCAGCCCCTGATTGATAATTATACCCTAAACCTTAAGAAAAAAGGGGGCCCCCTCGCCCCCCTGCAAGGGAACCAGTCTCCTTGACCCCTTACTACGTGGGCTTAAAACTGAGTTGCAACATCCCCCTTGACGTGGCTGAAAGCCCTGCTTTTTGCCCCCTTGGTGCATGCTTATACACAACATTGATAATTTATACCTGTGGTGCTTATGGCTTTGCTTATGTAATGATAAACTTGGCAATATGATTATACTTTATTTTAAACTTCTTATAGTTAAAAGGTACATAAAAAAAAACATCTTTGTCAATAATAATTTTTCTCATGATTTATTTAGCTGGTAATTTATTATAAGTACCTGCCCATAATTAATTATATTAAAGAAGAAAAGAAAGAAAGGGGCGGCTCCGCCCCCCTTCAGAACCCCCTGCAAGGGGACCAGTCCCCTTGACCCCATAATGCTCAATCCTAAGTTTATATAAAAAAACTTATGTCCATGTACTTATTTAATAGGGTAGGGTATAATATCTCTGTATTATGATTTTTTGCTGAACCTGCAGGACAGGGTTTATGAAATTCAAACAGTGCATATGTGGATGGAGTCATGTTATAATGGAGCCATGTTATTAAGAATGATTCGCAGCTCATTGAGCTGCAAGACAATGATTTTAGTGAGCGCCCTTTTGTTGTTGTGGGGCGTGGTGTTCTGGTACAAGTTCATAATTGGCACCAATAGGGATGTGATCAGGAACAAGACGGAGGAGACGCTCTCCTACCTTGAGATCATCCGTAGCACCATCAACTACAACATGCCCCTGAGCCACAAGGAGCAGATCCAAAAGACAATTGAAAACGTGGGCAGCATCAAGAAGGTCCCCACGTTGAGGCTCTTGGATCATCGGGGCAACATCAAGTTTTCCTCCGACAAGAATGAGCTTGGCAAGACAGTGGGAGAGACGGCGCGTATCTGCCAGGAGTGTCACATCAACATCAGCGGAGTATACAGCTTTAAGGAGCTCCAGCAGAACTGGTATATCACCGAAGACACTCAAAGGTTACGTGCCTTTATACCCATAAAGAACGAGCAGGGCTGTTCGACGGCGCCCTGTCACGTCCACAACGAGGGGGGCAAGATAAACGGCATATTAGAGGCGGAACTGCCCCTGGGCACCACCTATGATATGCTCAGGGAGCGCAACATCGATGTCATCATCTATGGGACAATCTTTGCTGCCCTCATCATGATATCCGTGTACATGATACTGTCAAAGCTGGTGACCAAGCCATCGGTCCTACTGTACGAGGGGCTGAAGATGGTCTCCCGCGGTTACTATGACAATTCGCTACAGGAAGGCAGCGAGGATGAGATCGGCGAGCTCGCCCGTGCCTACAACGAAATGACAAAGAGCCTGAAGTTTGAAAAGTCCGACCTGCAGGAAAAGACCAGGAGGCTCTCCGAAATCATGGAGCAGAAGGCCCGCGAGGTCAGAAAGACCCAGGAGCAATACATGCACACCGAAAAGCTGGCCTCTCTGGGCAGGATGGTGGCTGGCGTTGCGCACGAGTTAAACAGCCCCCTTACGGGCATAATCATCTTTGCCCAGCTCTTGTTAAAGCGCACAGATAACAAGCAGGACAAGGACGACCTGGAGGTAATTATCCAGCAGGCCGAGAAGTGTTCAAACATCATAGCGGTGCTCTTGGGTTATTCCCGGGCGATCCCCTCGGAGAAGGTCGACCTCGATGTCAACAAGACGATTGAAAGCGCGCTAAACATCCTGCAGAACCAGGCCAGGTTCCACAACATGGGCATTTCAAAGGAGCTTAACCCCGACCTGCCGAGGATCGCCGGTGACCCCTCGCAACTGGAGCAGGTCTTTATCAACCTCCTGATAAACGCCGCCGATGCCCTGGAGGGCAAGGGGAAGGTGTTCATTAAATCAAGCCGCATCAGCGAGGAAGACAATGACCTCGTAGAGATCGAGTTTACCGACTCCGGTTCTGGCATCCCCGAGGGAAACCTGGATACGATCTTTGAGCCGTTTTTTACGACAAAGCCCGAAGGCAAAGGTACCGGTCTTGGGCTTGCCGTAAGCCGCGGGATCATCCAGAAGATGGGAGGGCGCATCACGGTCAGAAACAAGCCCGATGCCGGGGCGTCATTTCTCATCCACCTGCCAATGAATAAGTAGGGGGTAGAGAAATGTGCCTTTGTCTAACGTCTTATGGTCTCTGGCACTACTAATTGGGCAAAGGGGACGTTTCTTGTGAGAAATATATAACTGATTTTTTGTCGTCCATAGCCACTGGAAGGAGCGAATCCGATCATTGCAAAACCTTTTGCTTATTTGATTGATCTGTTAGGGGTAAGGGCGGGGCTACCGCTGCTCACTCCTCAAACACGTCTTTTATGTCTACTACAAGCCCCTCTATGACCTTAGACCTGACCACACCCTCACCCTCGGCTATGGAAAAGAGCTCGTATCTGTCCCCTTCAATGGTTAGAATCTCAATTGTTTCAAACTCAGGTATGACTATCCAATACTCAGGCACTCTGAAGCTTTCATATATATTTTTCTTGGTTACTGTGTCTTTGCCAACTGATCCCTTGGAGACAATTTCACAAACCATATCTGGTACACCTCGTATCCAGTCTTTAACTATGTCCATGTTATCTTTTCTGATAAACAACAGATCGGGTTGTAGTCTTTGCTCGCCTTCTTTGAGGATAACGTCAAGTGGTGAATAATAAACCTTCCCTAATTTCCTATGCCTAACATATGGGTTTATTATGTTACTCAAATTACTGCTAATGGCCTGGTGTTTCCTAAAAGGGCTTGGCGACATAACTTCTACTCCGTTGATTATTTCTGTTAAGTCAAAATCTCTCTCTAATGTCTGTGTCTCCATATATCATATCCTTTCCAGCTCCGTACGCCCAACATGGTTAATAGGTGTTATAAGGAAGTACCGCTCCTTCGTGTTGATTGAAGAAGCGGCAGCATATTACAGTTTTGTTGCGCTCCACGAGCCTGATGCAGTACAGCCGTCTGTATCAGAATAATTGTAAGTACCTGATACAGTGTTGTTTGTGGCAGAAAAATTGCCGATCCAGGTAAGTCTAAATGTCTTAGCGTTATCCGATAAATTCCAGGAAAAACTACATGCTGAAACAGCGCCAAGAGAGCTTGCTGTAAGTTTAACACCAGTATATCCAGCACAAGCTGGGCTAAACGCAATATTTATTGTAACATTTGACATGCTGTTTTGAGCCATCGCCAAACTTATACTTGCCGTACTTGTTGAGCCTGAGTAATTACCGTCTGTGACATTGCCGTTGACACATACCGCATTGCTTGTTGGCGGTGGTGTGGGACCTGGCGGTGGAGTTGGTCCTGGAGGAGGCGTTGGACCTACACCGCCGGTGCAACCTGTAGCGGTATCACAGCCATAAAATGCAATTCCACAGTCTTGCCAGTAGGCCGAGTATTGTTGCACGAGCACCTGTCTCATATTTGCATCCATAGTGTAGTAAAACGATGGTATCAGCTTATTTGAAATGCAGTAGACAGGCTTAAGAGTGCCAGTGGCAGTATCAGCGTTGTTATTTAGTACGGCTATGTTATCAATACTTTTAGCAACTACACCTTTTCCATCAAGGCTTTGATACCCAATAATATCCAAGCCATAATTACCGCAAAGACCTATTGATACTGAACTAATCACTAAGGCCAATACAACAAACAAAATCAACCAAAGACTCGTTAATCGCTTCATTTTCTTATCTCCTTCGTTAGATTATTCTTTTAAACAGTACAACCTGCATACCTTTCCCTGACAACTTTAACTCACCTCATAAAAAAAAACCACCCCACTTTGCGCTTGACCCCTATTTGTGTCTTGATTATAATGGTGGTCCCAACGGGAGTCGAACCCGTGTTTTAGCCTTGAGAGGGCCACGTCCTAGGCCACTAGACGATGGGACCATAATAACATTAACCTAATTACTAGCGGTAATATGGCTGGGGAGAGAGGGCTCGAACCCCTACAGGCAGATCCAGAATCTGCTGTCCTGCCATTAGACGACTCCCCAATGTTGCCTTATGCCAAACTCTATCGTTACTAAAGTGATCTTAGTGTACAGTATTATGAAATAATAGTCAAATGCTGCCTGCAAAAATTTTTATAATAATATTAGGATGCTCCTTACAGTTCTTTCTCGCTCCAGGTCGCACCTGGTTGCTGGATCGGGAATCTCTCACATAGCGCCCTGACCCTCTGTCTCTGTATCTCCATGTTGTGTTCATCAGATGGGGTTGTCAGGCAATTATCGATGATATCGGCCACCTCGAGCATCTCTGGTTCCGAAAAACCCCTTGTCGTGACGGCTGGGGTTCCCAATCTTATGCCGCTGGTGATGGTTGGGGGCTTATCGTCGTAGGGAATCGTGTTTTTGTTGACCGTTATGCCGACCTTGTAGAGGACGTCATCGGCCTCTTTGCCTGTGATTGCCTTGTTTCTGAGGTCTACGAGCATCAGGTGGTTGTCGGTGCCACCGGAGATGATCCTGTAGCCCCTGGCAATCAAGGCATTGCAGAGAGTCTTTGCGTTGTTGACTATATTGTGTTGATACTGTCTGAAGTCATCCGTGAGGGCCTCCTTAAAGGCCACCGCCTTGGCTGCGATGATGTGCATCAGCGGTCCGCCCTGGATGCCGGGAAAGACCATCTTGTCCACGGCCTTGGCATAAGCGCCCTTGCACATGACCATCCCACCACGTGGGCCTCGCAGCGTCTTGTGCGTGGAGGAGGTCACGAAATCGGCATAGGCAATCGGCGACGGATGTATACCGGCGGCAATCAATCCCGCTATATGGGCGATGTCTACAAGCAGGTAGGCACCAACCTCCTGGGCTATGTCATGGAACCGTTGAAAGTCCAACGTCCGTGAGTACGCGCTCGCTCCGGCCACTATCATCTTTGGCCTGAACCCAATGGCAATAGCCCGTAACTTATCATAATCGATGTGACCGGTATCTGGGTCTACGCCGTAATAGCCGTTTTCAAAGAGTAGTCCCGAGAAGTTCACCTTTGACCCGTGGGTCAGATGCCCACCGTGATTGAGATTCATCCCCAGTATCCTGTCTCCGGGCTTTAGGATGGAGAGGTAGGCCGCCATATTGGCCTGTGAGCCTGAATGCACCTGGACGTTGACGTGGTCAACGGCTACCGTCTCGTTGGCGCTTCTGAGTTCAAACAGGTCCTTCGCCCTCTGGATTGCCAGCGACTCCACGATGTCCACAAACTCACAGCCACCGTAATAACGATGCCCCGGATAGCCCTCGGCGTACTTGTTCGTCAATACCGACCCCTGTGCCTCAAGCACCGCCTTGCTGACGTAATTCTCCGATGCTATGAGGACGATCTTGTCCTGCTCTCTGCGGATCTCCCCCTCGATGGCGTCAAATATCTGGGGGTCTGTTTCCTTTAGTGACATGTTTCTTGTGTTGAGGCTACTTTTCAGTTTCTGCAATGGATTCCTCTATCTTTGTGATCTTCTTTATCCGTAGTTCGTGTCTTCCGGCGGAAAACTCTGTCATTAGCCACACCTTGACGATCTCCTTGGCCAGCTCAACGGCGACGACACGACTGCCAAGCACCAGGATGTTTGCGTCGTTGTGGAGTCTGCTCATTGCCGCCGTATAGAGGTCGTTACACAGGGCGGCCCTGACGCCTCTGAACTTGTTGGCGACGATAGACATCCCTATGCCGCTGCCGCATATGAGGATGCCCCTATCGACCTCGCCGCGTGACACCATGGAGGCCACAGCGGCGGCAAAGTCGGGATAGTCCACCGACGTTTCGTCGTTAGTGCCGACGTCCATGACATTGGTACCGCCCTCTACAAGGAACCTCTCCAGCTCTCGCTTCAAAAGCACGCCGGCGTGATCGCATCCTACCGTTATAACCATAAACTATTTCCGGTCTCTATGATAAAGCACTTTTTCAGCTATTGTCAAGACAGAAATTTTAAACCTCATAAAAAGACTTGAGCCGAGTAGATTTCAGATGAGGCGCTTGACCGTGCCAGTTGCCTCACTCCCCCAAGTCCCGTACAATCAAATACCGTATAATCAAATACCGTACTCAGGCCACCTCTGCTGTACGAGGCTGACGATATCAGCAGACATAACGATATCATCCGGCCATTGTCGAGTAAACCCCTCCGAGGGCAGCTTCTTGGTGGCATCTATGCCAAGCTTTCCCCCGTATGCCGGTAACTGCGAGGCGTGCTCAAGGACGTCAAGTGGTCCCTCAAGGATCACGAGGTCTCTCTTTGCATCCACGTTGTTGCCGATCCTCCAGATGACCTCACGGGGGTTCTGGACATCCACCCACTTGTCCACTACGACAATCATCTTGGTAAAGCTCATCTGCCCCATCCCCCACAGGGCATACATCACCTTGCGCGCCTGACCCGGATAGCTCTTGTCTATCGAGACGATGGCAATGTTGTGAAACACCCCCTCCATCGGCAGGTTCATATCAATTATCTCGGGCAACTGTTTTTTTAGAAGAGGCAGGAATATCCTCTCCGTTGCCTTTGCGATGTAGCAGTCCTCCATCGGTGGCTTGCCAACTATAGTAGCAGGATAGATGGCGTCCTTCCTGTGTGTGATGCACGTTACGTGAAACACAGGGAAGTTATCCACCAGACAATAATAGCCGGTGTGGTCGCCAAATGGCCCCTCAGGACGTTGCTCATCCGGCTCCACGTAGCCCTCAAGGACGATTTCGGAGTTGGCAGGGACCTCCAGGTTCACCGTCTCGCACCGGACAAGCTCCACGGGCGACTTCCTCAAAAACCCGGCAAAGAGCATCTCGTCTATGCCCTCTGGCAGCGGCGCCGTTGCGCTATACATACAGGCCGGGTCCGACCCGATTACAACGGCCACCTCAAGCCTCACGCCAAGCCCACGCGCCTTACGGTAATGAGCGGCACCACCCTTGTGCATATGCCAGTGCATCCCGGTCGTGTTGTCATCATAGACCTGCATCCTGTACATGCCACAGTTGCGCTGCCCCGTCTCAGGGTCCTTGGTAAACACCATCGGAAGCGTTATGAACCTCCCACCATCACCCGGCCAGGTCTTTAGGATCGGAAGGTCAAGCAGCGTGGTGCCACCCTTCCCTGCAACCTCTCGATTTATTACCTCCCGATTTATTACCTCCTTGCAGGGGCCTGTCTTTACATACCTTGGTATAAAGTCGGCCAACCTCTTGAGCTTTGGCAGCGCCTTTAGCTTTTCGATGAGATTGGTCGGTATATCCGGCTCCAGAAACTCCAGCATCTCCGACCCAATCACATCCAGATTATCAACCTGCAGGGCCAACGCCATCCGCTCAAAAGACCCAAACAGATTAACCACACACGGAAACACCGACCCCTTACAGTTCTCAAATAAAAGCGCCGGCCCCCCACCCTTGACAACCCGATCATTGATCTGGGCTATCTCAAGCACGGGGTCAACCTCCACCCTTACATACCTCAACAAATCCCTCTTCCTAAGCACCCTTAGAAAATCCCTTAAATCATGATAAGCCATAAACCACCTTTATTTTTGTATAGACTTTGTAAGTTATTTGGATACATAAAACCTGAGTTGGTAGCAGTATTACGGGGTCAAGGGCACTGGTGCCCTTGCGGGGTGGGTCTGAGGGAGGGGCGGAGCCGCCTCCCTTTTTTCTCTTTCTTATTGCTTGATTGACAGGATGACTTGCATCATATCATCCACGGTGGTGACCGTTTTTGAGTTGGCCTGGAAGGCTCGCTGTGCGGCGATCATCGTGACGAACTCCGAGGCAAGGTCTACGTTACTCTGCTCGAGGGAGCCTGATATGATTCGTCCCATGCCGCTTGTCTTGGGTACACCCGTTACAGGTTGACCCGACAGGTTAGATTGACTCAACAGGTTCTGCCCCAGCTTCGTGAGCTTATCCGGTGCAGCGAACTTGGTAAGGGACAATACACCAAGGGCCTTGCTATCCCCATTTGTAAATACGCCATAGATCGTGCCGGATTCGTCGATACTCAGCCCCTTCATCACACCTGAGGCATTGCCATCCTGCGTCGTGCTCAGTACCTGAGAGGTGTCCGCTAACTGAGTGGAGGCATTTACACCGGTACCACCCTGCTTTATCGATACGCCATAGTCAAACTTGATATTCTGTGTGCGAACCACATCGCTACCAAAGTTGAATTTTACTACTGGTTCAGTACTTGACGTTGCTGTGCCATCGCTGACGAGCACCCCGTTTGTATTAAACGTAAGTACCTGAGGCGATGATGCCATCACCAGGGCACTTGGATTTGATGCAGCCTGAGTGGCATAGTATACATTCCACGTATTGCCCGCTGTCTTTACGTAGTAAGCCGTGACCTCATGGGAGCCGCCGTGAGAGTCGTAAACGGTTACCGTGTTGGAGAAGTTATAGTTTTTGGGATCGTTCTTGACGCCATCTCCATTGCCATCGAGTGTAAATGCGGCTGATATGCTGGTAGCCGTTGAATTGAGATTGACATCCATGTTTACTGTAGTTGTGGCCTTTGCCACATTAGCCGATGAGTCTGCGCGGATATCGCCAATGGCTCCGGTTGTGCCTGTGCCTGTATTCATATACCCCTGCACCTTCATGCCGGATGCGGTGACGAGGTAGCCATCCTTATCCATCGAGAAGTTCCCCGCACGGGTATAGTATGTCCCATTGCTGTCCTTGACCGTAAAATAGCCGTTGCCGTCTATAGCCAGGTCCAGCGGATTGCCGGTTGAGATTAAACTGCCCTGTGTCAGTAACGGTGTTATAGCCTCTAGCTGCGTACCACGGCCAACCGAGTTCTGTGACGATGTACCCGTGATGGTCGAGCTTAATACGTCACTAAAAGTGGCTCTGTTTGACTTAAACGCCGTAGTGTTCATGTTTGCGATGTTGTCTCCAACAACACTAAGCGTCGTACCATTAGCGTTCATACCGCTTACTGCTGTCCATAGCGCTGTTATCATATATAATACCTCCTGGATATCATGTCTTGTTATTTATCTTTGTTACGTTACTCATTACGATGTTGTCCCCGTTATCCAACGAGAGATACGTCACGCCGTTGCTGAAGGATATGCCTGAGACTGATGCCGTCTTATTATCGGTAGTGGTAACTGACTTCCCTATCAGGCTCACGGCAAGGACGTTGTTGAGAGAATTTTCGTACTGCGTGAGGCTTTGAAGGTTGGTGTTTATGTTGGTCAGTTGCTCAAGGGAGCTAAACTGCGCCAGTTGTGTTGTAAAGTTCGTACTATCCATTGGGTTAAGGGGGTCCTGGTATTTCAACTGAGAGGTAAATAGCTTTAAGAAATCGTCCTTACCCATCGAGGTACTGTCTGTTGCCGGCGTAGTGGAGCTCGTCGAGGTAGTGGCTGTTGCAGCGCTCGTGGCAGTGGCAGCGCTTGAGGTCTTACTTGCCGGATATATGCTATTTGCCGTTACAGTCATAGTGTCTCTCCTTCCTATGCAAATATATTTATTTTACCATTATTTTTGTAATTTGTCACGGGGGTAAGCTCACCAGAGCCTTTCACCTCAACTGCGGCGCCTTCGGCGCTATTGGCATTTTGTCCATTACTGTCATCCTTATATAATCCATCTCGCCTATCCTTTAGGGATACGGAGAACCCACCTACGCTTATACCTTCTTTTGCAAGGGCGTCAAGGATGTGGTGCAGATTCTTTTCGAGCAACTCTTTACCGGCAGGGTCTGTGGCGCTTATCTGGGCGCTAACTACGCCTTTGTCCACACTTAGCCCGATATCGAGCTTTCCAATTCCATCGGGTTCCACCCTGACCTGGATCGAGTTATCGCTCTTTCTCATCACGCTAAAGGTGGTATCGTTGATCTGCAACAGTTTTTGTGGCCTTGCCTCGGAATCGTTGCCTGAGACGCTATGAAACGACGCCTTTGGAGTTGCTACAGCCGTGGAGTGTGCATTGGCTAACGGGTTCGTATTGGAACTGTCCGTCTCGATGTGACTGACACCGCCCTGACCCTCTTTGAGGTGTCCCAGATCGCCCTCGTTGTCTGTCTTGACTGCTGCAACAACCATGCTGTTAAGCATATTTATCCCATCGCTGTTTTGAGCGCTATTATTTAACAACAGACTGTTGAATGTATTTTCGGACTGCATGGTAGTTTGTTGTTTGACTGTAGTGGTGGTGTTTGTGTTGGATAACAATTTGTTTAGTGCATTGTCTATCGCATCTTTGCTGACAGGGGACTGAGCCTGCCCTGTCGGTGTGACATTTGCTGAGGTGGATGGCTCAGGGGTGACAGAGGGTTCTTTTTTTGCCTGCCCTGATTTGCTGATAAGGGCAGCGATCTGTTGTTGGAGTATATTGGTTGTGTCGTTGGTTGTTGTAGCGGCCTGTGTATCGCCTTCAGCAGGTGTAGTTTGGGTATTGGGCTGCAGGAGGTTTGGTTGGGCCTTGAGCTGCAAGAGGTTCGCCTGGGCGTTGAGCTGCAAGAGCCCCGCCTGGGCGTTGGACTGCAAGAGCCCCGCCTGGGCGTTGGACTGCAAGAGACCCGCCGGGGCATTGGACTGCACGAGGTTTGGTTGGGTATTGAGCTGCAAGAGGCTGCTGATATCCAACAGGATTAGGTTTGTTGGCATGTCTTGCTTCTTAGTGGTCTTTTGATTATCCGTGGATATGTTGCCGCTAACACTGGGGGCTCCGGTAGACTGGCCACCAGTAGTCTGCGTTAGGTTGCCACCCATACCCAGGAGGCCGGTGTAGGCAATAAGGGCATTAGTGGGGTCATTACCCGCAATCATCGGATTATTAACTGTCTCGCTTGCAACGGGGGAGTCCATCATATTAGCCAGCATAATATTAAACATACCTCCCTGCTGACTTGATTGTCCCTCTGTGGAAGACGCAAGTTGTGATGGATTCGCACCGCCTGAGTCAGTTACCGCTATCATTGGTATATTATTCATGCTGATGCTTAAGCAAGTCTTATACCACACAACAACTACTTGATTTTTAAGGATTTTTCTTTATAAAGGAGGAGGTTGGAGGGAAAATACTACCAGAAAGGTCTTCAGTTACCAGGAAAATTATTCACGGTCTTGGACATCTTTTTAGACAACGCAGCCGCCTTCTGAGGCTCTATCAGGCCAAGGGCTGCCCCTGCCTTCCTGCTGTTCATCTTTAAGAGGATCGTTACGGCCAGGTCCTCATCGAGCTCGGTCAACTGCGCGGAGGCCTCCTCAGGCTCCATTGCCTCATAGGCCTTGACCAGTTTCTTCATCCTCTCGACATCGGCGTCTTTTACCTTATTGAGGGCTTCTTCTATCTGACTCAGGAGCTTTTCATATTTATCTATCCTCCTGTCAACATCCGCCTTCAGCGCCTGTAATCGTTCCTCCCTGCGTTTTAGTTCTATTTCCTTTCGTATTAGTTCAGCTTGACTGACCTTGGGTTCAGCCTTAGGGGGTGCAGTTTCATTCCCCTTGACCTCAGGCCTTTTGACATTCTGTGCATCGGAACCCGATACCCCACTCTTACTGGCTCCACCCTTACTGGTACCTTGGGGTGTGTCCTGGGCGCTAAAGGCATCGGGGCTAAGGCCATGCGCAAACAACAGGACGCAAAAAAGCGCCAGACTAATCCCGCGGTAACCTGGAAAGATACACATAATCCAACTCCTTTTGCTCCCGCCAAGAGGCCTTCTTGCCCTCATCAAATATCACCTTATCCTTTAATTTTTCAACTATCTTCAATTCTTTATATGCCTCAAGCAGCTCGCCTTTTTTTTCCTCAAACAGTTCGGTCATCTGGCGTACCACTTCCTGTTGTTTCTGTATTAGCTTATTCAACGTATCCATGTAATCGTAGTACAGGGATAACTCATGGACGTTGCTAAAGCCCCTGGTCTGTTTTTCATTCATCTGTACATTGAGCCTGGTCAGGCTTGTGTAGAGTGCATCCAGGGCATCCTCTTGTTGCCTCAGCGCGATGAGGACCTTTTTGAACTCTGCCTCTACCTCCTCCTTCTTGTACTGCCGTATCTGCTGCAACCTCACAAGGGTCTTAACACTTGCCATAATGAATCGTTTCCCCCTAACAAGAAAGGGAGAAAAAGGGGGCGGCGCTGCCCCCCCTCAGACCCCCCTGCAAGGGCACCAGTGCCCTTGACCCATTAATTCTTAATCTTATTGATCTCATCCAACAAACAACTGACGCAGGTTTGTGATACTGGTATTGAAGTCGCTTGTTTCGTTCATTTGTTGTCTGGCGTATTGATTTAGTTTATCTATCATGGCGATTGCGTAGTCTACCTTTGGGTTAGAACCTTCTTTGTAGGCGCCGAGGTTGATCATGTCCTCGAAGCGTTTGTAGGTGGCGAGGGTTTCTACGAATTTACCGGCTAGCATCTTGTGGTTGTCGTCGATGATATCGGGCATGATCCTGCTTATAGACCTTAGTACGTCAATTGCTGGGTAGTGGTTTTCCATAGCTAGTGCCCTTGACAGTATGATGTGGCCATCGAGTATGGACATCACGGCATCTGCCACGGGGTCAGCGATGTCGTCGCCTTCGACCAGGACGGTATAGATGCCGGTGATACTGCCCTTACCTTTGGTGGTACCGGCCCTTTCGAGGAGTTTTGGCAGCAGCGCAAAGACGGAGGGGGTGTATCCCTTGGATGCCGGTGGTTCACCCACGGCAAGGCCGATCTCTCTCTGTGCCATGGCAACCCTTGTCAGTGAGTCCATAAAGAGCAGGCAATCCTTCTGGATGCTTCTGAAATATGATGCAATAGCGGTGGCAACAAATGCCCCTTTTATCTTGGCGACGGGGGATTGCTCAGATGTGGATACCACCACCACAGACCTGGCCATACCCTCCTGGCCGAGGTCGCGTTCAATGAACTCCCTGACCTCTCTGCTACGTTCTCCTACGAGGGCTATGACGTTGACGTCGGCCTTTGTGTACTTGGCCATCATTCCCATCAGCACGCTCTTACCCACGCCGGCTGCGGACATGATCCCTATCCTCTGGCCTTTGCCACAGGTCAGGAGTCCGTTCATAGCCGATATTCCCAGGTCTATGGCCTCGCGGATCCTCTCCCTTGACAGGGGATTGGAGGGCACCTCAAAGATGGGGTAGTTAATACCGTTGATTGGTCCTTTGCCGTCAATTGGCACGCCGGATTCATTGATCACCCTTCCGATGAGCTCCTGTCCCACCTTTATAGAGACCTTTTTTCCCAGCGGAAGCACCCTGCTGCCGGGCCTGATCGATGAGATGTCCTCTGTGGCCATGAGCAGCTCCTTACCATCCTTGAAACCAACAACCTCGGCATTTATGGGATGGTGGTTATCGCAACATATCTTACAGGCCTCACCAACGCTCGCCTTCAGGCCGGCAGATTTTATGATCATACCCGTGATCTCAACCACCCTGCCATAAACCCTTAGCGGACTGGACTCCCTGAGCGCCTTTATATATGGCAAGAGGTCAATGGATGACAACGTTATCCCTCATGTCTTCTATCGTATTTCTTAAGAGTTCGTCTATATCGGTTATTATCTCCTCGGTTGTCCCTATTACTAGTGGGCCTGTCTGTGATACCGTATTGTCGATCTCAAACCCTACATCGGGATACAGGTCGATGATGCTGTCCTTGTGTTGCATAAACAGGTCATATACTGCCGGGTTTACCTTGATCTTGATATGTCCTGTCTTATCTATACGCATCAGGGCCTCCTTGACCACGGATACGATTATCTCAGGTTTGGTAGCCAGCTCATCTCCGACGACCTTTTTGGCGATAGCGATGGCCAGTTCTACGACCTGTGGTTGCAGGCCTTCTATGGATTTGGTCCTGAAGGTCTTTACCTCCTGGATCAGCCTTGAGAGTTGTTCGACCATGGGTGTTGTCTGTTCCTGGGCGTTTTTTAGGCCGGTCTTTTCTCCTTCTTCCAGTCCCTTTTGATAGGCGTCTTTTTCTATGCGAACGGCCTCAGCGGTGGCCTCAGTGGTGGCCTTATGTATGGCCTGTCGTCGCATTTCCTCGATTTCGAGTTTGATCTGCGCTATGTCTGGTACTGGTTCTTGCACAGGTGGGGTGTCGGCTACTATCTCAACGGGGTGATTACCGTTTGACTTTGGCTCTATAATAGATGGCAATGGTTCAAAGGGATTGTGATTTGATCGCTTCTTTGAATTGGCTTCAAGTGTAGGCATCTTGTAAGGGACAATATCTATCCCTTTTATCAGTCTGCCTTTATACAAGCCTTTCTTCCTCACCGCTGCCTGGCAGTACGATCTTACCTTCCTCGCCAAGCTCTCTTGCCTTCTTGATTATATTCTGTTGTGCCTTTTCGACCTCTGATAGCTTTACAGGCCCGCGAACCTCCATATCTTCCTTGAGTATTTCGGCTGCCCTCTTGGACATGTTTTTAAACATCTTATCTTTTAGTCCTTCCGAGGCAGTCTTTAAGGCAAGCGAGAGGTCCTCCGTGCTGATCTCCTTTAGGACCATCTGTATGCCTCTGGCGTCCAACCTTGCCAGGTCCTCGAAGACGAACATCAGTTGTCTGATGGAGTCGGCCAGTTCATAGTCGTGGCTTTCGATGTTATCTAGTATAAGTTCTTCGGTTGACTTATCTGTCTGGTTTAATATCTGTGCGACCTTCTTGACGCCTCCGACCTTTATGCCCATGCCACGTTCGAGGTCGAGTTCACTCTTGAGGACGTCTTCTATCTCCTCGATGGCATCTATGGGTATACCCTCGGTGGTAGCCATTCTCATGGTGACGTCCACCTTGAGGGACTTTGGCAGTGATGTCAACACGGTTGCCGCCTGACCGGGGTCCAGGAGGCTGAGTATCAGGGCGATTGTCTGTGGATGTTCGGTCAGGAGGAAGTTGGTTAGTTTCTTGGCGTCAACTTTTTTCAAAGACTCCAGTGTGATCTCAACGGCTGCCTTTTCCAGGAATCTCTTGGCGGTTTTTTCTTCCAGTCCTTTTATCAGCATCTGTTTGAGGTAGTTAGCGCCTGAGAAGAAAATCTCACCCTTTTGGATCTTCTTTGAGGCCTCGATAAATACCTTCTTTATATCTTCTTCCTTGACGGAAGGGGTTCTGCTCATCACGGAGCTGATCTTCCCTATCTCCTTGACATCGAGGTTTTTCAATATTTCGGCAGCTGCGTCCTCTCCTATTGCGGTGAGAAAGATGGCTGCCTTTTCATGTCCTGTGATTGGCATATGCTTATGACTCCTCGTTCTCTATCCAGTCTTTTATTATTTGAGCGGCTGAGGCCGGGTTTGACATAACCCACTGTGACCACTCATTCATCTGTTTCTTGATAGGCATATCCTCCGATGGTGGCAGGGATATGTTCCATTCCTCGGTCTTGGCGTCCAGCTCTTTCTTTTTCATTTCCCTTTCGAGCTCGGCGACGGTCTTTGGATATGGCAGTGTTGCAACCTTTGGTGGCACCGGAGGCGTTGTCAATGTCTTTATGATTGGTCTTACCACAAAGAGTAAAAACAGCAGAGCCACAACCAGAGGAGCCAGATATTTTGCTATCAGTATACCATCTGCGAGGTAGTCTCTTGGTGGTGGCAGTATCTCCTCCTTGGATTCAGGCTCAAACTGCATGTTGATTACTGCTACCTGATCCCCCCTGTCTACGGTAAAGCCAATGGCCTTTTTAACGAGTTCCTCGTATCTCTTGATATCCTCATCGGTGCGGGCCGTGTACTTTGCCTCTTTTACGCCCTTGGCGTCCGCCTTGGCGGCGGCGTATACGCCATCGACCAGGACGGCGGCTGACAATTTTTTGACATTTCCAAGCTGTCCCTGTATATGATTTGTCACCTTGGTTATTTCGTAGTTTAGCGTTTCGCTCTGTTTTTGCGACTGTGTCTGGGCGCCCTGTGCCTGTGCCGTGGCCTTACCTGGGAGGTTAGACTGCACGCCAGGGACGCCGGCTGGTCCCATGGTCGTGGATTTCTCCTTCAGCGATTGTTCACTCCTGATGACCTGTCCCTCGGGGTCAAACTTCTCTTCCGTCTTATCGGTTCGCGAAAAGTCTATATCTGCCGTCACACGCGCCTTGACCCTGGATTTGCCTATAACGGGCTCAAGGATGTCCATGATCCTTATTTCGACGTCCTTCTCGAACTTCTTTTGATATTCAAGTTGGGTTGCGGTCAATCCAATGAAGTCATCTGCAGGGCGTGTCAAGAGTTCGCCCTTGTTGTCTATTATCGTTACATTTTGCGGATTCAGCCCCTCAACGCTGCTAGACACCAGATGCACTATCCCCTGTATCTGGCTCTGAGACAACACCCTACCCTGTTTGAGGGCCACGAGTATGGAGGCCGTGGGAGATTCCTTTTCCTTTATGAATAAAGACTTCTCAGGTATTGCCAGATGAACCCGTGCCCTGTCGATTTCCACTAGGGCGAGGATGGTCCGTGAGAGTTCCCCCTCCAATGCCCTGCGATAGTTCAACTTTTGCATGAAGTCCGTTATCTGGAAGTTGGTCTTGTCAAACAACTCAAACCCTATACCCCCTCCCTGGGGTAACCCCTGTGCCGCCAGTTTCAGTCTAAGGTCGTACACCTTATCGGAGTGGACCAGGATAGTGTTGGATGTCAGTTTATATGGTTCCTTGAGTTCTTGTAATTTATTGACTATACTACCGGCATCGGCTTCTGATAAATTGGCGAACAGCACCTGGTAATTGGGCGCTTGAGACCAGGAAATTATTAAAATTAATGAAGCGATAGCCATAACTACGGATGATATGAGGATTATCTTCTTCCTCCTGGACCATCCCTTTAATATTTCAAAAATATTTGCCATAAAACCTCATGATCCTATACTATATATGTACAACAGTACAACGATAACACATAAATACAGAACCTTTGTCTGCATCAACACTAACCAAGGCGTCATATAAAACCCAACTATTTAAACATAAAAAAACTCAGGCCATCCCACTGCCTGTAAGAAGCGGTTTTTTTTAATGTACCCACAAACACCCCCCTCACAAAAACCCTGCGCACCCTCTGAAGAGGCTACCTTTTAACGGTAGCCTATACCTGCATCCTCATGACCTCGTCATAGGCATTAAGCAACTTGTTGCGTACCTCTAGCATCAACTGAAACGACATATCGGCCTTCTCCATAGCAAGGACTGCCTTTGTAACGTCCCCGCCCGTGGTCAACGCCTCTATGGCCTTATCGGCCTCCTTCTGTATAGCGTCCACCTCGATAAAGGCATTTTTCAGTGCCGTGTCAAACCCGCCGGTTGCGTCTTTTTTATCCGTTTGTGTCTGTTGTATATCCTGCCCTGTACTTGAACCCAATATCTTAAATTCAGACATGATTACCTCCCTATCTCTAAAGTCTTCAGAAACATTCCCTTTGATATATTAAATGCCGATATATTGGCCTCATAGGCCCTTTGTGCCATCATCATGTTGACCATCTCTTCCACCACGTTGACGTTGGGCATTGAGACGTAGCCGTCGGTATCGGCATCGGGGTGATTGGGGTTATATATCTTCGTTGGCTCATTTTCATCCCGTATGACTTGTGAAACCTGTACACCCTCTGATTGAGCCTCTATTGGCAGGACCTCAAAGACCACGTCCTGTCGCTTGTAAGGGCCACCCTCCTTGGTCTTTGTCGTGTGCATGTTGGCCACGTTGGAGGCTATGGAGTTCATCCTCTGGCGTTGGGCCACGAGCGCCGAGGCGCTTACGTTAAATGCTGCAAAGGTATCCATGATTATCCCCCCTCATTATTGTCATTGTGCACTCGTCTTCATGGCGGCCTGGTACATCTTGATCTTGGACGTTATCAGTTTGACTGCGGCCTGGTTAAGCAGGGCGTTTTCTGTCATCTTGGCCACCTCAACGTCCATCTCCACGTTGTTCTTGTCACCCCAGTTAGGCGTGCCTTCCTCCACCGACAGATCGTTTTTATTAGCGCTTTGTCCGGACTTGAAGTGGAGTTCGTCTGTTACCTCCATCTTTAACTTCTCCTCATCAAAAAACGCTCCAAACTTCACATCCTTTGCCTTATAGCCGGGCGTATCGGAGTTGGCCAGGTTTGAAGATATTATCTTGTGTCTGACAGTTGTCATCCCTAACAATCTCTCTGATACATCAAAACCTTTATCCATAAAGGCCTCCTTCTTTTTTTTCTTTACACTGCACAACATAAATTATGCAATTATTGCACCACCACATATCTTCCTAACGTCTAACTGCTTACAACCTAATGTTCTTATTTATCTACCAGTATCTAAGTAACTATATTATAACATAAATACAAACTCTTGTAGTTTTTTTTTTCTGTTGGCATAGAGTCTATCCCAGGCTTGTGACATAAAACCAACGTCAAAAAACCAACTATTTTTTTATTTTGACAATGTCATATTTCATACCATACCACATCTGGAGGTACAATTGTC
>JADFXD010000135.1 GCA_015233725.1 Nitrospirota bacterium
CTTAAAACTATTAGATTGTCGCTCCAGAGGAGGATATAAAATGATTACATTTCAGGTAGCTCAACCCTGTTGTTGTCCAATCTCTTTAGTTGTTCCATCTCTGTCAGACCTCCTTCTTTAGACGTCGCAGATCACTGTTGCGATGTAGTTCTGCCCTTGTCTCTCTATCCTGGCATAGTTTTATAATAACATTATGTCCCGGTGTTTTGGAAAGAAGAGAAGAAGAAGGGAAGAGAAAAAAGTGGGCGGCTCCGCTTCTTTACCGCTCCAGGACGCTCCTTTCTTTTTTTGTATTACATACGATCGAAACGCGCTATATCATAATAGGTTGCAACAGAGCACTATGCGTAAGGGCTTCGCGATTTTCATGCACGGGGGCGAATATGTGCCCCATTCATGAATGTTTCTTCTTCTTTCCAATGCGGTAGGACAAATGTTATCCTATAAGCATGGGCAGGTACGAGGAAATTGACATTGCAGGCGACATCGGCCTTAAGATATACGGCAGCAACCTTGAGGAGCTGTTTACCAATGCCGCCGTAGGGCTCTACTCGTTCATCACTGATGCGGATGACTTACGCGATACCACCTCCATAACCGTGGACGTAACGGAGGAGACAACGCAGCGGTTGCTCGTGGCCTGGTTGAACGAACTCATATACAGGTTTGACGTGGATAGCTTCATCGGAAAAACCGTGGCTGTCATAGATATAGACGACCAACACATAAGGGCTGAGTTGACAGGAGAGCCTTTTGATATTCATAGACACCAGCGAGGAATCCTGATTAAGGCCGCTACCTACCACCGGCTAAACATAGAGAGACAAGGACAGAACTACATAGCAACAGTGATCTGCGACGTCTGAAAAAGGAGGCCTGACAGAGATGGAACAACTAAGGATCATGGTTCGAGCTTGTTTTTTTGTTGATCCTTGGGGACGTACCACTTGGGCAGGTTGTAGCCTATTCCGATAGGGGATGGATCAATGCCATTGAACCTGTTGTGGACGATTGGCAGGGCATCCGGCACATACAAAAACACGTATGGGACATCCTCCGCCAGTATCTCCTGTATCTTGTAGTAGGCCTTCTTGCGCTTTTCTATGTCAAATGTCCGTCGACCCTCCTCAAGCAGACGGTCAACTTCGCTGTCTGAGTAGCTGATGAAGTTAAACTCCTTCTCCTTCGTCTTACTCGAATGCCAGATGTCGTACTGGTCGGCGTCCATCCCGATTGCCCAACCCAGCAACACCGCCTCAAACCTGCGCTTGTCAATGAACTCGTTTATAAACGTGCTCCACTCAAGGACGCGGATGTTGACACGAATGCCTATCTGCTTGAGGCGCCACTGAATGATGGTGGCTGCCTTGATGCGGGCGTTGTTGCCCATGCTCGTGGAGATCGTAAACTCAAGGGGCCTGCCATCCTTATACAGGATGCCATCGCCATAGGAGTCCTTTTTGTTGCCAGTGCGGCTCGCACCTTTTTGGCCGTCGTGCCTCACGACCTCTTTTTGGCCGTTTTCGGTGGTGCACCCGCACTGCCCCACGACCCAGCCGGCCTGCGCAAGGAGTTCCCTGGCCTTTTGCGGGTTGTACTCGTAGCGCTTGACGTTGGGATTGTATGGCCAGGTGTTTGGCACGTAGGGGCCGGTGGATTCGCTTCCAAGCCCAAGGAGGACTATGCTTACGATCTCCCTCTTGTCTATGGCGTAGGCTATGGCCTGTCTTACACGCTTGTCGCTGAATATTGGGTGCTTTAGGTTGAACCCAAGATATGTGTAGGAAAACACGGGGTATCGGTACTTGTTAAAGTTCTCCCTGAAGTATGTCGAATCGGTCTGCCTCTTGTACTGTAGCGGTGTGAGTCCCATGAAGTCTATGCCGCCGGCCTTGAGCTCCATAAACATCGTAGATTGATCGGGTATCACGCGAAACAGGTAGTTATCTATGTATGGTCTGCCCTCAAAGTAATCGTGATTAGAGGACAACAGCACCTCCTGTCCAGGCGTCCATCGCTTTAGCTTGTAGGGGCCAAGACCCGTGGGGTTTCTGGTCAAGGGGTTCTTGGTAATATCCTTGCCTTCTAAGAGGTGCTTGGGTAATACCGTCAGGTTGCCCCAACTGGAGAGGGCCGAGGCAAAGGGCTTGTCGTAGGTCACTCTGAAAGTGTACTTGTCAACGACCTCGGCCTTTTTCACCTGCAGGTAGTCTTCTTTGTAGGCGGTGGGTGTCTTGTCGTCGATGATGGTCTTGTAGCCGTACATGACGTCATCGGCGGTGAACTCTACGCCGTCGGTCCATGTGACCCCATGCCTGAGGTGGAACGTTATCGTCAGGCCTCTTTCCCGCTGCAGGACGCTCCTGCCGTCGATATCCCAGCTCTGGGCGAGGTCGCCTGTGAGTGAGAGGTCGGGGGCGTATTTAACGAGTCCGTTGAAGATCAGTCCCGCCACCTCGTGCGAAATACTGTCGCCGGCAAGCATCGGGATCAGGACGCTGGGCTCCGCCGTGGTAGCCTCCACAAGGGTGTCGCCGTAGTCCGGTCTGTTGTCCGTTTGAGCGCTATCCGCCAGGAGACAGAGAAACAGGAGCATAGCAACAACTACGGGCAAGAAAGAAAAGACAAAAGGAGGGACGCCTGGCCGCCCCCTCCTCAGACCTAATGCTGTTGACTTAAGCATACCGGACAGCTCCATTGCACCATTTTTCTGAAGTGTAATCATTTTATATCCTCCTCTGAAGCGATAAGGTAATAGTCTTGCGGAATCTTGGGATGAATCTAAAATTGTCAGCATTTGGAGTGTTTACATTGAAAATAACGAAAAGTCCTATACCAAACAGGCTGAGTTCCTTATCGTATGATACGATACCATCCAAATGCTCTCTGTATCTCTGCTTGAAAAGACCTCCGGTATATAAGCCTATTAAAAATGCAGTTATTAGAACCATCAAAAACTTATTTACCTCGAGTTTTCGAAAAATAAACTTTAGCAATGGCATACCCCTTGCTTGACCAATATACTTGGGTTAGAGTACAATAAATTGATAGGATTGTCAAGATAAAAAATTAAGGAGACGCAAATGAAGATACCATGTGCTAAACAGCTTACTTTTGTAGTATGTGCTCTGGCATTTCTAAAACCAGCTCTTACCACTATACAATTTAATAATTTAACGTTAATAGCAACAGCATGGTGCATTGATTAAATTTCCCATTAACTTCAAGATTTATTATAAAGAAAAAGGAGCACAAATGCCTTGGCAAAAAGATAAAAACATAGTCTATAAAAAGAAATATGATATTGCCATAGAACTGATTGAATGGGCTTTGGCAAAGGGATTTACATCTGGTATTGTTATAGCTGATTCGTGGTATGGTATTGGACCATTTATCAGAGAATTAAAAAGACTTAAAGTTGGTTATGTACTTGAGATAAAATCGAATTACAATGTAAATATACCTCTCAAAGAGCCCAAAACAACACCTAAAGGGAAAATATCAAAAAATCAAACTGAAAAGGCTAAATTGCCTTTATTTTTCGATACTGTTAAAGATATTATTCAATGTGGTTTTGATAAAGATATAGAAACAGGAAGGGAAGCAAAAGTACTTTATCATGTAAAAATTGCTACCATCAGACTGAACTCTATTGCAGGTATACATAGAGTTATTGAAAGCAGAGATATAGGCAAAAAAAGCACCAAGTATTTTCTCACCGATCAACTTACTTGGGAATCTCGTAAAATTATTCAGGTATATACCTGTCGATGGGTTATTGAGGAATTTTTCAGGAATGCAAAACAGTTACTCGATATGGAGGGGGCCACTATCAGGAGTGAACAGGGCGTAACACTAGCGTTATGCTTGGTGTCCTGGATTGACTTCCTTTTCCATATCGAGAATTACAAGCAATGCACTGCTGGAGAATTATCAAAGGAAGCATTAACGGTTCCTTCAATAGTTCGTCAACTACAGTATGAAAACTTGAATTCTTTTATGGATAAAATAAAAGATGATGATGATTTTGTGAAAAAATGGTTGGAGATTGAAAAAAAGAATACTGAAAAGAAGCGTGAAAGACAGAAGGAGTTGCGTGAGGTTGCGTAAAGAACAGTCGCAAAACAGTCAAGCAATATTAGTGCCTTGTTGTTTGCCTATTTTTCGAAAACTCGAGGATATAGCCATGATAAAATATACCAGGTTTGAGCATAATGGGGTCAAGGGGGCTTCTTTTTGGCCGGGGTGCCTCACCCCTCCCCTTGCAGGGGGGTCTGAGGGGGGCCAGGAGCCTCCTGGAGCGGTAAAGAAGCTCCGCCGCCCCCTTCTTCTTTTAACGGACTTGTACACCACAGCGGTGGAGGCGGTTTCTCCTTACGGGGCGACGCTTGAGCGCTTGGAGTACGTGCGACGCACCTTCACGGATGGAGACTTTAGCGGGCTGTACGTGGCGGCCATTGGTAAGTCGGCATACGCGATGGCAAGTGCCGTCGAAGAGGCTCTGCCCGACCTACTGATAGGCGGGGTCGCGATCACAAAGTATGGCCACGCCGATTGTCAACCCCTCCAGAAGATAACGCTCTTTGAGGCAGACCACCCAACCCCCGATAAAAATGGTCTGGAGGCAACTAGACACCTCCTGGGGCTTGCTCGTGGCCTGGACGAAAATGCCATGCTGCTGTGCCTGATCTCAGGGGGTGGGTCGGCGCTCTGCCTCTGCCCCGTTGATGGGATAAGCCTCCAGGACAAGCAGACGACCACCGCACTGCTCCTGAGGGCCGGAGCCTCTATAGCGGAGCTTAACGCCGTGCGAAAACACCTATCCCTGGTCAAGGGCGGGCAGCTTGCGAGGATGGCTCACCCGGCGAGGGTCGTGTCGCTGATTATCTCCGACTGTGTGGGCGACCCCCTGGACGTCATAGCCTCGGGACCAACCACCGCAGATACAACCACGTTTGAGGACGCCCTCAACGTGCTGAAAAAATACGACCTCACTCGGCAGGTGCCACCATCTGTCGTGAACTATCTGCTTGCGGGTCAGCGTGGACAGCAGCCAGAGACACCAAAGGGCGACGATACGATACTCAAGGGCGTTGAAAACATCATCGTCGCCAACAACCTCAAGGCCCTCGACGCTGCACACACGAGGGCAACCCTCATGGGCGTTGATGCGCGAATCCTAACAGACTCACTCAGCGGTGAGGCTCGCGATGCCGCCAGGTGGCTGGCCTCGCAGGTTAGGCAGCAGCAGCGATCCGTCACGCCTCTGTGTCTGATCAGCGGCGGTGAGACCACGGTCATCGTCAGGGGCGGCGGCATCGGCGGCAGGAACATGGAACTAGCCCTTGCATTTGCGATTGAGAGCGAGGGGCTTGATGGTGTCACGCTCCTGTCGGTTGGAACCGACGGCACCGATTGCGTTGACGATGCCGCCGGGGCTATTGTCGACGGCGATACCGTCATTAAGGCAAGAAGTATGGGCCTTGACCCCATGCAATATCTAAGCAGCAACGACTCGTACAACTTCTTCAAGCATATCGGAGGCCTGTTCGTAACAGGCCCAACCCAGGTCAACGTCATGGACATACAGTTAATCGCAATAGCTTAAAGGTAAAGAAAGAGAAGAAAGAAAGGGGCGGCTCCGCCCCCCTTCAGAACCCCCTGCAAGGGGACCAGTCCCCTTGACCCCTTAAAAGTGCTACGTATTTTGTAGTTAATCAAATCGAAATCTGCTATATTGTTTGAGTTTTATTGGAACTCTAACGAAAAAAACAAGAGGAGTTTTGAAGGAGTAAGTGTATTAAGAAGTTAGTGCTGTTACCGTTGTTGTGTAGTTTGTTGTTTATGATGTTCTCGTGTTCAACCTACGGGGATCGAGGCGGGCCTATTAGAGATTTTAAAGCCCAATCTGTTATCACTGGTGAGCAATATAAGGGTGGTCAATATCAATTGGACATTGCCTTAGAGTTGTGTAAATATGCAAATGGCAACGCCAGCATCAGCAAATGTACCCTCCCACCCACACCTACACCTTGCGCCACATCCACCGACACATCCTGTACTTGGCATGATAAGGAACAAAGTATTGCTCAGGAACAGGAACTTATTGCTAGCACGCTTTTGGAGTTTAATAAAACGAAAGGAAATTACTATAGAGCCTACGCATAAACTCAGTTTTCAACTTTAGTTATCAAAAGAAC
>JADFXD010000136.1 GCA_015233725.1 Nitrospirota bacterium
CGGCCCCCTTGACCCCGTATATTGATACTCTTACCCATGAAAAATTGATGCACCCGAAAACAGCACCAAGTCGGCTAAGTACATGGACATAAATATTTATAACTTTTAAGGCTGAGAATTATGGGGTCAAGGGGACTTCTTTGTGGCCGGGCCAGGAGCATCCTGGAGCGTCAAAGAAGCGGGTGCAACCCGCTGCGACAAATCGTGCCTCACCCCTCCCCTTGCAGGGGGTTCTAAAGGGGCCAGGTGCGACAACTTAGCCAGGGGTCGCTGACCCCCTGGAGCGGTAAAGAAGCTCCGCCGCCCCTTTCTTCTTTAGGCAGAGTTAAGGATTATGCGGTTGTGGCAATAGCTGCTGTGATGCCTGTATAAATCTGTAACCCTTTTTGGTATTATATATCATTCAGTAAGAAAATCAGTAGTCATAAAAATTAATCAGCTTTGAAGGAGGATGTAGATGAATCTAACACCCAACGCCATTAAGGTGCTTGAGAAGAGGTACTTGAAGAAGGACGACTCTGGCGCGTCCGTAGAGACGCCCCAGGACATGTTTAAGCGGATCGCCAAGTTTGTCGCCTCGGCAGACCTGAGCTATGGCAAAGGGGTTTCGGAAATAGAGCTCTTGGAGGGTGAGTTCTACGAGCTTATGACGTCGTTGAGCTTTCTGCCCAACAGCCCCACCCTGATGAACGCGGGCAGACGGCTCGGACAACTAAGCGCGTGCTTTGTCCTGCCCGTGGAGGACTCCATGGAGAGCATATTTGAGGCGGTCAAGAATGCAGCGTTGATACACAAGTCTGGTGGTGGCACGGGGTTTAGCTTTTCGCGTCTGAGACCCAAGGGCGATGTGGTTGGCTCCACAAAGGGGGTATCCTCCGGCCCGGTCTCATTTATGACCGTCTTTGATACTGCCACCGAGGCAGTCAAACAGGGGGGGACGCGCAGGGGGGCAAACATGGCCATCGTCAGGGTAGACCACCCGGACATCCTTGATTTCATAACGTGTAAGGACAACAACGAGCGACTCAACAACTTCAACATCTCCGTGGCCATCACGCAGCAGTTTATGAACGCCCTGGAGGCCGGCGCCCAGTACGAGCTGGTAAATCCACGTAACGGCAATGTGGTCAAAAGGCTTGAGGCCGCATACATATTTGAGACCATCGTAAGACACGCCTGGAAAAACGGTGAACCCGGAATTATATTCCTCGACAGGCTTAACCAGGCAAATCCAACCCCCCTGATTGGCGAGATAGAGGCCACCAACCCATGCGGTGAGCAGCCGCTACTGCCATATGAGTCCTGCAACCTCGGCTCTATCAACCTGGCAAAGATGGTAAGGCCTGTCCCCGGCAGCCTCCAGGCCCCCTCCCCCGATGGCAAAGGTGGGGGTAAGGCATTTGAGATAGACTACCAGCGCCTGAAGCAGACCACACGCAAGGCCGTACACTTCCTTGACAACATCATAGACCTCAACAAGTATCCGCTAAAGATCATTGAGGATATAACCAGGGCCAACAGAAAGATAGGTCTGGGCGTAATGGGCTGGGCCGACATGCTCATACAATTGGGGATACCCTACAGCTCCGATCAGGCCATTGAGCTGGCCGGGGAGGTCATCAGGACCATCCACCAGGAGGGCAGGGATGCCTCTGAGGAGCTTGCGCAGACACGGGGCACGTTCCCTAACTACGCGGGCAGCATCTACGATGGCACCAGAAAGATGCGCAACGCCACCATAACCACGATAGCGCCAACGGGGACGTTGTCGATCATAGCGGGTTGTTCCTCGGGTATAGAGCCTATATTTGCCGTCTGTTACGTGCGCAATGTCCTGGAAGGCACAAGGCTCATCGAGGTAAATCCCTATTTCGAGGCCATTGCCAGGGGGCAGGGTTTCTACAGCGAAAGACTGATGCAGGAGATAGCAGGCAGCGCCTCCATCTCCACCATAGGCGAAATCCCCACGGCAGTCAGGAGTGTATTCGTAACCGCGCACGATATAACGCCTGAGTATCACGTGCGTATGCAGGCCGCCTTTCAAAAGTACGTTGACAACGCCGTCTCCAAGACCGTCAACTTCCCTGCCAGCGCCACGGTTGATGACGTCAAACAGGTATATGTGCAGGCCTACAGGTTAGGTTGCAAGGGGGCGACTGTCTACAGGGATGGCTCCAGGGAGGCACAGGTGCTATCCACCCAGACGGTACAGAAGGCGCCCGTTGAGGATACCACAGTGAGTAAGGTAGCCAAGATCACCCCACGCAAGCGTCCCAAGACCATAAAGGGCTACACGGAGGCAACATTAACGGGTTGTGGGACCCTCTACGTCACCGTAAATGTGGATGACAATGGCGTGCCCTTTGAGGTCTTTAATCACATAGGGAAGGCTGGCGGTTGTGCAGCCAGTCAATCCGAGGCCATAGGCAGGCTTGTCTCGCTTGCCCTGCGTTGCAACATTGCCATAGATGAGGTGGTCAAGCAGTTGAAGGGTATTTCGTGTCATCAGCCGATCTGGACCAACGGCGGTAAGATATCATCCTGTTCCGATGCCATTGCCAAGGCCATTGAGTCGGAAAACGTCGATGGGCATGCGCACTCTGCAGCGGCAAGGGATCAGCATGATCGTAACGGTAACGGCGACAAGTACACCGAAAACATGCTCGTCGGGGCCTGTCCCGAATGTGGCGGCTGCGTCGAGCACGAAGGCGGTTGCTCCGTCTGCCACGACTGCGGCTTCACAAAATGTGAGTAACTAAGAAAGAAAGAAAAAAAAGAAAAAGAAAAAAAAAGGAGGGCCAGGGGCGTCCTGGAGCGGAAAAGAAGCTCCACCGCCCTCCTTCTCTCTTTTCTTTCTTTATGGTTCGATGTGGTCTTCGACGAAATCTTCTATGTAGGAGTCTGTGATGTTGTCGTTGTACATGACCATATCCAGTTGCTTGGTGTAGACGGTTAGTTTACCGAGCATTGTCAGGCGTTTCTCTATTGACGATTTCTTGTACTTCAGGACGGAGGCGTCTATGACGTCCTCTCTCACCCTGACCATGTCAAAGTGCAGGTGTCTGAGTATTTCGGATATCAGCCTGACGCGGCGTAGCCTCCTGTCGGTGGTTGAACCGCCCCCCTTGAAGTGAAACCGTATATAGTTGTCGTTGATGTGCTCCCCGGCAAAGGCCTCAACGGTTGACAGGTGATAGCCCAGACGGATGGAGAAGTTCATGTAGTTGCTCGATATAAAGGCAAAGCTCCTCTTGGCGATTTCGTCGTAGTCGGCCTCGGAGAGGGAGGCGCTGTGGGCGACCATACCCATAAATCCCTTCACGTCAAAGGGTCTTGCCTGGGGCCACCTCATTGAGAGCATACCCTTAAAGAAGGCGTTAAATGGCTCCGAGGTGATATGCTCGGGGGCTATGGCCTTGGTTGTGGCGCTTATGCCCCCGCCGAGGTCTATGGCGTAGAGGTCTATGGGGATGCCGGCTACCACCCTTACGGCTCCGCAACTGTCTTGCAGGGAGGGCATATCGGTCATGGAGAACATCTCCATCATCGCCTTTTCGTGTGCGAACCGGGTTATGTCGTGAAACGTATTGCAGTGTTCTGCCTTGAAGTCCTCCGAATCGGGGTTGACCAGGTTGAGGATGACTATGTGTTTTAGCACCTTTGACAGGGTCTTAAACAGGTGGGTGTTTTTAAAGGGGTCGTGTTTTTGTTCCAGGTACGTTATCAGTTCGTTGACGTAGCCCTCGTAGATATTGCAGTTAATGGCATCCACGGTGATTTCGGAATCGTGTTTTATTGTCACCGTTGCCAGCTCGGTGTCGAGGATAGTTGGTATCTGGTACTCCCTGGCGAGGGAGGCCATGTGTCCCGTAGTGCCACCGACATCGGTGACAATCGCCCTGACCTTGTTCATGACGGTCACGAACTTTGGGGAGGTGTGGCGTGCTATGAGTACTGCGCCATCGGGGACATTTATCAGGTCATCCTCGCTCTTTAGGACATAGGCCTTGCCATGCCCAACTCCCTTGCACGCGATAAGCCCTCTGTCTATGAGCACCTTGTAGCCCTCTATGCGTATTGGCAGGGACTTCTGCTCTTGCCTTGCGGTGATTACCAAGGGCCTGCTCTGAAGTATTATCAGGCGGTCGTTTTTGTCTATGACCCATTCGATGTCCTGTGCGACACCGAAGTGGCTCTCCAGGAGGTTTGCGTACCTGGCGAGTTCTGTTGCCTGGTTGTCTTGCAGACATGGCGTCGCTTCTGCGCCATCAGGCAGGGGGACCTCCTTTAATGAGCCCTTGGATGTACAGACGACCATAGTGACCTGCTCGGTTGTCGTTGTCTTTATGACCCTGGTGATATCGTCCTTTGACACTACGTATGTCTCAGGCGTCACCATGCCGTCAACCAGGCACAGGCCAAGGCCCCATATGGCGTTTATTATGATCTTGTTGCTGCCTGGTTCGTTGGGGTCATCAGAGAACATCACCCCGCTTACCTTTGAATCGACCATCTCCAGGACGCCCACGGCCATGGCCAGTTCGTTTTCCGTAAATCCCTTGGTCTTGTAATAAAAAATAGCCCGTGATGAAAACAGGCTGGCCAGGACCCCCTTGTATCTCTGCAGCACCTGCTGTGGTGTGACGTTGAGAAAGGTGGCATACTGACCGGCAAAGCTGAAATCGCTGTCCTCCTCGATGGCGCTGCTGCGGATGGAGAGGTCGAAGGGGTCGCGGGAGGAGTCGTTTTTGCACAGCCTGGCGGTGGACTCCAGGATGGCGTCTGCCATATCCTGTGGGATATCGCCCCTTAAGATATCGTCCTGGCACTGAGCGCTTACGCGGTTGAGCTCTTCCATGTTGTTTACGGAGAGTGTTGCGAGGCGGTCGTGGATCCTCTCAAGCATCCCGTTGTGTTGCATGAACACCTTGTAGGCGTAGGCCGTTATGGCAAAGCCGGCAGGGATGGGGACGTTGAGGCGGTTTTTGATCTCGCCGAGGTTGGCGTTTTTACCGCCGACGCTGTTGAATCTCTCCTTTGTTATCTCATCCAGTGGCAGGGTGTAGCTCTCCGTGGGGATCTCTCTCCTGGCGTTGAGGATGTCTTCTATCTCTGTGCTGATATGGCTCAACTGTTCGTATAGCGCGTTATATCTGTTATGAGTCAGGCCGTTTAGCCTGTCAATCAACTCCTTGAGGTTTTCCGTCAGGGTGATCAGGCTGTGGACTATGTATTGCTTGTCAAAGAGATACTCACCCGAGAGCTTCTCCTCCATGTCCGCCATGACGCCAAGTATGTTGTTGTTACAGTCGAGCAGGCCTTTAAAAGACTCGTACTTCCTGGCCATTATGTCTTTCTCCAGCTCCCCGGATGCCTCCCGTGACTGCCGTGTAGTCACCCCTATCTTCTGTAATATGCCCTTAAGCGCTTCTTTATATTTCATCAACCTGCTCCGTTATCGTTCAGCCCTAAGAAGAAGGGAAAGAAGGGGGCGGCTCTTCTTAACCCTGGCCCCCCAGCAAGGGGAGGGGCGAGGCGCCCCAGCCACAAAGAAGTCCCCTTGACCCCATAATACTCAATCATAGTAATTAACTCTGAATCAATCATAGCCACAAATAGCCATTTTTATAATCAATTACCTCTTAGCGACTTTCTGATCAGGTCTACCGGTATGATACAGACCGATAACGCAAGCACCACCAGCCACTCCTTAGCACTCAAACCAACCGTTCTCAGGACGTCACCGCCAAAGTACGTAAAGATTATCTGAACGGTAAAGATCAATCCCACCACCTTGAGGAAGTTGTTGTTGTCGAGGATGTGATCAAAGAGGTTATGCAACTCCGTCCTGACGTTGAACTTGTTGAAGTTGTTGATAAAGACAAAGAAGCCAAAGAAACCGGTCAAAAAGGCATCATGAGAACTGAACTGTCTTTCTATGGTCGCGCTCTTCAAAAAGAGTATACACACAATCGTTATAAACGTCCCGTTGACGAGCACCGATGACCACATGTCCTTGCTTATAATGGATTCTTCTCGCTTCTTGGGTCTTTCGTGCATGTACCTCTGCAGGGCGGCCTCACCACCGAAGGCCAGGGCGGCGAGGGTGTCCATCACGAGGTTGACCCACAACAGCTGTACCAGCGTAAAGGGCAGGTCAAAGCCAAAGAACGGCCCCAGAAACGCCGTCATAA
>JADFXD010000046.1 GCA_015233725.1 Nitrospirota bacterium
CTGGTGCCCTTGCAGGGGGTTCTAAAGGGGGGCGGAGCCGCCCCTTTTTTTTCTTTCCGGTCAAATGCGATTGCCCTGGACTCTTGTGGTGAGATTTGCTACAATATGGCATGAGAGTTTTGCCGCTGAAAGACGGTTGTTACAGGACTGAACCAGGAGCGTCCTGGAGCGAAAAAGAACCTGGGGTAAGGAAATCCAGGGACCTGGCCACGTTGATGTTTTATCCGATAATGGCGGCGGTTGTTTCCCACGGCAGTTTTTTGGCCAGGTATGCCAGGTTCTACGGGCATCCTGGGGTGTGTAGGAGCAGCAGAGGTATCCTTGTCGGGCTTGAGGCGGCCGGGGTTCGGTTTGACATCTGTGGCATAGATAACGTGAGAGACCTCGATGGTCCATGCGTGTTTATAGGCAATCATATGAGCGTCCTTGAGACACTTGCCATGCCAGCCATCATAGGGCATTACAAGGATATAACCTTTGTCATAAAAAAGGAACTGGCCACCTATCCCGTCTTCAGGTACCTGTTGATGTCGATGGACCCCATTGTCGTCAGTCGCAAGAATCCTCGCGATGACCTGACGGCAGTATTGACAAAGGGCAATGCACTCTTGTCGGCGGGCAGATCGCTGGTAATATTTCCTCAAAGCAGCAGGAGTGTCGAGTTTGATCCCAAGATGTTTAACACCATAGGGATTAAGCTCGCCATAAGGGCCAACGTGCCGGTTATCCCCATCGCCCTTAAGACCGATGCCTGGGGCAATGGCAAACGCATCAAGGACTTCGGCGTCATAGACCCCAACAAGACCGTCCACTTTGCCTTTGGCAAACCAATGTATATAAAGAACAGGGGGGCAGAGCAACATCAGTGGATCATTGACTTTATCACCGAAAAGCTCAGGCAATGGCAGTAAGGTGGGTTCTCCTGCTTGTGCTTTTAATGCCTGCCGTAGTTGGGGCATTTGATGGCCCCCTGCCGTTAAAAAATCAGTTCCCACTAAGCCTCTACCTCCTCTCCCCACGATACGAATCACCCCAGGTAGAGGACAGCTTGACCCTGAACCTTGCCTATAGCTCCACCTATATGGTGAGGCAATCGAAGGACTATGCCATCGGGATTGACCTCGAGAGCGCCGAGTTCAGCCTCGGTTTTAGGAAGGTCGTCTGGGATTCAGTGCAGTTGTCGGTGGAGGTCCCCGTCGTCACCTTTGCCTCGGGCTTTATGGACGATGCTATCAACAAGTACCACGAGATGTTTGGATTTGAGGACTACGGCAGAAGAAACAGGCCACTGAACTCGTTCCTCTTTTACTTCAAGGAAAATGGCAAGACCCTGATTGAAGGCAAGGACGGCTATATCGGGCTTGGCGATATCAGGTTCGGCGTAAAGAAGGCCATCCTGACCTCAGACCCGCTTATCAGCGTCATGCTTGAGTTAGAGCTTCCAACCGGCAGCGACCCCAGGGCGGGCATTGGCAACGGAAGCTTTGACGCCGGAGGCTCAGTCATGATCAGCAAGGACCTCACCAATGACCTGAAGGCCTACGCAGTTGCCGGTGTTGTCTTTCCGGGCAATTACCGCGGAGATGAGCTTATTAAGCTCAGGAGCTACCTCTACGCCAACACTGCCCTTCAGTACGAACTCTCAAGACGCCTCTTGCTCATCGGGCAACTCAGCATCCAGGGCTCGGCATACCCAAACACACAGATCCCACAGATAGACAGGACGGCAGTGCAGTTTGCCATAGGCGCCAGATACAGACTCGATAAGGACGCCGTCGAGCTGTCATTCGTCGAGGACCCAAGCACCTCAGGAGCACCAGACTTCTCCTTCAACCTCATGTATAAGCGAGTGGGAAAAGAAGAGAGGACACGAGAGGATTGATTTTAGATGAGGCAATTCGCCCTTTGACAATCAATAACATAATCTGGTAGAATTGTGATAATATTTCAGATATAAATATTGAAATATTGTGTAAGTACATGGACATAAATATATTTATAACATCAGGATTGACAATTAATGGGTCAAGGGCGCTGGCGTGATTGGGCGGTTTACCGCACGCTGGGGTAGGCGGCCCCCTGGCATAAAAGGGGCAAGACACTCACTTATTACACTAAAATAATTTTGTGGAGGATATTTTATGTTTAGCAGTCTGAGGGGTTTCTGTTTATTGGTTGTCGTCAATGTTGCGTTGCTTTTTGCAATTGAGGCTTTTTCATATTACGGCAACGTTAAAGCCTGGGCAGAAGAGGACATGGAAACTGTCGATAATGCCCCCGACAATAACGCTACAGCAACCAATAACACCATAGCAGACCCGTTTGAGGTCACCAACCGTATGATGTTTGAGTTTAACGACAGGTTCTACTTTTGGGTTTTAAAGCCGTTAAGCGGCGCATATAGCGCCTTTATTGCTGAACCTGAGCGTGCGGTCATAGGCAACTTCTTTCACAACCTGCTTATGCCGATACGTTTGGTGAACTCGTTGCTACAGCTTAGGTTCGATGAGGCAGGGATTGAACTGGCACGCTTTGGGATAAACACAACTATCGGAATCTTGGGCCTGGGCGATGTGGCTGAGGGTGATTTCAAGCTCAAGGGAAACAGAAAAGACACAGGGCAGACGCTTGGCTCTTATGGGATTGGTCATGGGTTTTATATAGTTTGGCCATTTCTTGGCCCGATGTCCCTAAGGGATTCCTTTGGCTACGTTGGCGACCAGGCCCTTAGTCCTACCAGCTATGTTGGCAACCTGCAAGGTACCCTCTCGCTGAACATGTACAGGTACTTTAACAAAACCTCCCTGCAAATAGGCGATTACGAAGACCTTAAAGACTCCGCCGTTGACCCTTACATCGCTATGCGGGATGCCTACGTCCAGTACCGCAACAACCTGCTCAGGCAAGAGAGTCAATTAATGAAGGATTTTAATGGCAAAGAAGACATGGAGTTAAAAAATGTTGGATATAAGTAGATGGACATAAATATTTATAAAACTGTGGTAGAGCATTATGGGGTCAAGGGCACTGGTGCCCTTGCAGGGGGTTTTAAAGGGGGGCGGAGCCGCCCCTTTTTTTCTTCTCTTCTCGTATTAAATTAAAGGAGGCTTGTGTTTGCATGATTAAGAGGATAGTGTTATTTGTATTGGTTTCGGTTATGTTGGTCAGTTCAGTTGGGGCAGTGACAACGTACACGTTTGTTACAAAATGGGGCGGTAGTGGTAGTCAGGACGCTCAATTTGCGGCTCCGACAGACGTAGCCTTTGACAAGACATCGGGTTGCGTATATGTTGTTGACAAGGACAACCACCGCATCCAGAAATTCACCAGCGATGGCCAATTCGTATCTAAATGGGGGAGTTTCGGTACAGGAAACGGCCAGTTCTCCGCCCCATTTGGGATAGCTGTAGATTCTACCGGTAATGTCTACGTAGCCGACACAGGCAACGACCGTATCCAGGTGTTTGATTCAAGCGGTAAATTTAGCAAGATACTTGGCAGCTCTGGTACGGGCAACGGCCAATTCTCAAGCCCTCACAGGATAGCCATATATAATAATACTATCAGCACTACCCCATCCACCATCATTTATGTTACCGACACTGGGAACCAAAGGATTCAGCGGTTTGACTCAGCTACCGGCACCTGGACTACGTGGTCCAGCGGTGCTACATTCAGTATCCCCAAGGGTATAGCGGTTGATTCAGGTGGTAATGTGTACGTTGTTGACAATGGAAATAACATAGTCTATAAGTTTAACTCCAACGGACAACTCACCTCAGGTTGGGGTAATGGTGTCCAGTTTAGCTCTCCATATGGAGTGACTGTTAATACTGCTGATTCGTCAATGTTAAACAACGTCTATGTTGCAGACTATGGCAACAACAGTGTTGAACAACTCACATCAACCGGAACATTGGTAACTTCATGGGGCGGCTCTGGCCTGCAGGATGGCCAATTTAATAGCGCTGCCGGGATAACCGTGGACTCATCTAACAACGTCTACGTTGCCGATGACAATAACAATCGCATCCAGAAATTCTCAGCGTCAGCCACTGGCCTTGCTATACCAACGGGCTTTTCAATAACACCGATCAGCGGCGGGTTTCGCCTTAACTGGAATGCTGCCACAGGTGCAACTACTTACTTGATCTATTGGGGTACCTCAGCTTCAATAAACGAAACCACCAATTCAGGGGTTTTTATCACAAGCAACACCTCCTATGACCATACTGGACTGACAAGTGGGTCCACTTACTATTATCGAATAAAATCCACTGCTGGCGCAAACCTTAGCAGTTTATCAGGTGTGATATCTATGACGTATCAACTGTATACGCTCAGTGTTAACCTTGCTGGCACAGGTAGCGGTACCGTAACGGCCTCACCTGGAACCCTCAACTGGATTGGCTCTACCAGCACTGCCGACTATTCCCAGGGCACTGTAGTTACTCTGACGGCAACCCCTTCAACAGGGTCTGTCTTTGCCGGATGGACTGGCTGTGACTCCGCCTCTGCCAACCAGTGTACCGTTACGATGAGTGCAGCAAAAGCCGTGACCGCCTCATTTACGCTCCAACAGGCCAACACCCTGACCGTGACAACAACCGGCAACGGCTCTGGAACCGTCGCCGCCTCACCCGGCACGCTGACGTGGAGCGGCAACATCGGTACCGCAACCTATACCCCTGGCACTGTCGTCACCTTGACAGCGACCCCTGCAACCGGCTCAGTCTTTTCCACCTGGAGCGGCTGTGACTCTGTCTCTGGCAATCAGTGCACCGTCACGATGAGTGCAGCAAAAGCCGTGACCGCCTCATTTATTACGAATCAACAGGCCACACTGACCGTGACAATGACCGGCAGTGGCATTGGTACCGTAACGGCCTCACCCGGCACGCTGACGTACAACGGCAATACTGGCACCGCAACCTATGCCCCTGGCACTGTAGTCACGCTGACAGCGACCCCTGCAACCGGCTCAGTCTTTTCCTCTTGGAGCGGCTGTGACTCCACCTCAACCAACCAGTGCACCGTCACGATGAGTGCAGCAAAAGCCGTGACCGCCTCATTTACGCTCCAACAGGCCAACACCCTGACCGTGACAACAACCGGCAACGGCTCTGGAACCGTCGCCGCCTCACCCGGCACGCTGACGTGGAGCGGCAACATCGGTACCGCAACCTATACCCCTGGCACTGTCGTCACCTTGACAGCGACCCCTGCAACCGGCTCAGTCTTTTCCACCTGGAGCGGCTGTGACTCCTCCTCAGCCAACCAGTGCACCGTCACGATGAGTACAGCAAAAGCCGTGACCGCCTCATTTACGCTTCAACAGGCCAACACCCTGACCGTGACGATGTTTGGCAGCGGCACCGTTACGGCATCACCTGGTACGCTGACGTACAACGGCAACACCGGTATCGCAACCTATACCCCTGGTACTGTCGTTGTCCTGACGGCAACCCCTGCAACCGGCTTTGTCTTCTCCGCATGGAGCGGCTGTGACTCCTCCTCAGCCAACCAGTGTACCGTCACGATGAACAGCAATAAGGCAGTAACGGCCAATTTTAAAACCACTCGCCCAACAAAGATGGACTTTAACGGTGACGGAATAAGCGACCTCTTGTTCTATAACTCCTCAACCGGGATAACTGCTATATGGTTTATGAGCAATACCTCCATATCATCGATAGGTTCACCCGGTACTATGCCTGATACCAACTGGCAGATAAAGGGTATCGGGGATTTCGACGGCGATGGCAAGAGCGATATCATCTGGCAAAACACCTCCAATGGCGGCATATACATCCAGCTTATGGATGGCGATACTATAAAGGTCGCAGGTTTGACAGCCATCGTTAACTCACCGGCATGGCAGATTAAATACATCGGAGACTTCAACGGCGACGGTAAGAGCGACATCATGTGGTATAATACCTCAACCGGTATGCTATACATATGGTTTATGGATGGTATACTCATATCATCCGGTGGTTCCCCCGCCACCATGGCCGATACCACCTGGCAGATAAAGGGAGTCGGGGACTTCAACGGCGATGGCAAGAGCGATATCCTCTGGCAAAACACCTCCACCGGGATGCTCTACATATGGTTGATGAATGGCATAACCGTAACCCCCGCCGGTTCTCCGGCTACCGTAGCTGACGCCAACTGGCAGATAAAGGGCATCGGAGACCTCAACGGAGATGGCAAGAGCGACATCATCTGGCAAAACACCTCCACCGGGGTGTTTGCTGTCTGGTTTATGGATGGCGCGGCTATATCATCCGCTGGAGCAATAACTCAACTGGCCGACGCCAACTGGCAGATAAGGACCATCGGGGATTTCAACGGCGACGGCAAAAGCGATATCTGCCTCAAAAACACCGCTACCGGTCAATTCTACATATGGCTCATGGATGGCTCAACGATCAAGGGCGGCGGCTCACCAGCAACCCTGCCAGACCCCAGTTGGAACGTCATACCGCTTAACTAAGAAAGAAGAGAAGGGGGCGGCTCCAGTACTTCCCTGGACCCCCCTGCAAGGGGAGGGGTGAGGCGCTTCTTGGCGCTCCAGGACGCTCCTGGCCGGCCACGAAGAAGTCCCCTTGACCCCATCTTGCAGAGGCTGGTAGGTTGAATTGGAGTGTGGGTGGAGGTTTCTCCGCGGCAAGGTCAAACGTAATGGATTTGTTAGTCTTCTTTCTCTACTATGCTGAAATTATCACACCGTCCCAACCCAACCTCCTGGCCCCTTCTTTCTTCTTTCCTTCTTCTATTGTATAATACAGGGATGGAGCAATGGAGGTTGATACCATATGGCAAGAACGACGCCTTCTGCAACATGGCAATTGATGAGGCCATTGCCTGTTGCGTAAATGATGGTCTTTCACCGCCAACGTTGAGGTTCTATGGATGGTTGCTGCCCTCCGTAAGCATTGGGGCATTCCAGGGGAGCAACTGCATAGACCACCAGTGGTGCGCACAGAGAGGTGTTGCCGTTGTAAGACGACCTACCGGCGGACGAGCAGTGGTGCACGACGATGAACTGACCTACAGCTTTACCGCAAACCTCGACAACGGCTTTTTTACAAAGAGCGTCCTGAATAACCATAAGATGGTCAACTCGGTCTTCTACCGGGCATTGCGGCGGCTTGGCCTTGAGGTTGACTTCACAGAGGGTAGACTGGACCGACGCGGCCTGCTGTCGAAATCGTTGTGCTTTGCGTCCACCTCCTATGGAGAGGTCTCGGCAGGGGGCAAGAAGGTTATAGGCGCCGCGCAGAGACGCTACGCAAACGGCTTCATCGAGCAGGGCAGTATGCCATTGTCGGTGGACAGGGAACTCGTCGCGGGGGCGCTAAGGGTCAATGACACGTTGCCCAGCGACTGTAAGGAGCGATCAGAGGATATCTTGGCGGGACTCACGGCAATTTCTGACAGCGTTGAGATATCAAACATAATAGATACGGTCAGGGACTGCTTTGAGGAGTCCTTTGGGGTCACACTCAACCCCGCCGCGCTTACCCCGCAGGAGGATCGATTGACACAGCAACTTCTGTTAAAATACCGCTCTGAGGGCTGGACCCACCGGCGATAAGCCCGTGGTAATACGAAAACACACTGGATATGGCCAGCAATCCCATGTAACTCTGCGCAACCTGAATCAATAACTGCAACGGTATGGCCAACAACTTTCCAACAAGCGGGATCATGCTTATGATTGCCACAAGTATCACCATGACAAGGCTGCACACAACAAAACCCACAATGCAGATTATATAAAACCAATAGGCAGAAGGCCTGTTGATTATAAGCAAGACACTCCCCCTGAGCGCACTAAACACCCCCCCGCCCCTAAGCGCCAGGATGGCCGTGCCATAGACGTTTACCGACAACGTGCCAGTGAGCAGAAAAAACAGCACCGTCAACGTAATAAGGGCAGAGAATATGTCTATGAAATTACCAACCGGGGTACTGCCGGCATTGGCCATATCCCTCAGCGACAGGATGAAGAGATAACACAAGGCAATCACAACAGACTCGGTAACCGCAATGAGGCCAATTACAACGTTAAATCCCAACAATGGGAAAAACATCCTCTTGCCCTCAACGTAGAACCCCCTTAGGGTAAATCCATGCTCGGGCTCCCGTACAGACCTGCCCAGGAGACCGCAACTGGCCCCGTATATAAAAAACAATAGCAGAAACATCGCAATTATATAGATGGTCAGGACAAGGGCGATGACTATAGCAATAGTCAGGTGTCTTGCCGTTATTAACCTGGCCAGATACTCCATCGAGAAGTTGTTTACGATCTCCGTCAGATTGGAGCCAAACACCACGGCGGCCAACACCAGGGGGATCGCAATCAGGACAACCAGCCCCGTCATCGTCACAAAGACCACGACCAACTGGATAGCTACTACAGCCCAGTTCTTGTTCAATACCTCAAAACCCTGCTTTAAAGAATCAGTAAAAGTCATGATAATTCACCCCTAAGAAGAAAGGGAAAGAAAGGGGCGGCTCCGCCCCCCTTTAGAACCCCCTGCAAGGGGGCCAGCCCCCTTGACCCCATAATTATCAATCCGAATGTTATAAATATTATGTCCATTTAATACAGGTCATTGCTGCCTCCGCCCCCGCCACTGTAAGGAGCAAGGCTGCCCCTGCGACTGTAATGAGCAAAGCTACCTATTATGTCAATCTCTTCAAACAGCTCGTATGGGACTTCCCGTATAAATCTCGATGGTCTGGCAAAGCCGGTCTCTAAGGCGAGTGCGTAACACAGGTAGAGTTCCTTACATGCCCTAGTGATGGCCACGTAGAACAATCGTCTCTCCTCTTCCTCATCCGATGACATCAGCGCCCTGCCGGAGGGGAATTTACCGTCGTTGAGGCCTATGACAAACACCGCCTTCCACTCAAGCCCCTTGGCCTGATGCACGCTTGACAGTACCACGCTGCCGCGGTCGTGCCCCGCATTGTGTGTGAACTTATCAGATTCGTTCTTTTCCGCTCCAGGACGCTCCTGGCTCCTTACAGTCGCGGGGCCAGAGACGTCTTGCAGGGACATGTCGTTGATGAAGTCCTCCATGCCGTCGTAGCGGTCGGCATAGGCCGCTAACTGTACGATGTCCTCGATCCTGTTCTGCGCGTTGGGATAGGTGATAGCAAGGTAGTGCTCCACCCCACTTTTGAGTACCGCGTCAAGGGCATCGGATGGACGCCGTATACTGCCAAGCCTCTTTAACGTCTCCAGGAGGTTAGCAAAACCCTCTGCCCCCTTTTTGGCTATCAAACCGCCGGCTGAAGAGAGCGCCTCCAGTGGGGTTGGACTACTGGCCATCACCTTACAGACCTTGTCGCTGGTGACGTTGCCGACCCCCTGTATCATCTTCAACAACCGCTTGCAACTTATCTCATCGTAGGGGTTTACGATGAGCTTGATGTAGGCAAGGACGTCCTTGACGTGGGCCTGCTCAAAGAACCTCAACCCCGACCTGACCTCATATGGCAGGCTGTGACGCTGCAACTCCATCTGCAGCTCCATCGATTGGTAGTGAGAGCGGTACAGCACGCCTATGTCAGAGAGGGATATGTCTTCATCTAAGAGGTCATTTATGCGGGAGACGACGAAGGCGGCCTGCTCGTAGTTATCCGCAAGGGGCACGAGGCACGGCAGCGGTCCACCCTGACACACGGCACAGAGGTCCTTCTTGTACTGCAATGTGTTGTTGCAGATACTTGCGTTTGCCACGTCCAGTATCTGTGGGGTGCTTCGGTAATTGACGGTCAGCTTAAAGACCTTGGCCTCGGGATATCGGGTGGTGAAGCTCAGTATGTTATCGAGGCTCGCCCCCCTGAAGGAGTAGATCGACTGTGCGTCATCCCCCACGACCATGACGTTTCTGTGGACACTGCCCAGGAGGTCTACGATCTCACTCTGCACGCAATTGGTGTCCTGGTACTCATCCACGAGGATGTGTTTAAACTGGCTGCTGTAGTGCTCTCTTACCTCCATGTGCTCTAAGAGCAGGAGTCTGAGGTTATGCAGGATATCGTCAAAGTCCATGAGGTTGAGTTGGAGCTTTTTTTTCTCATAAGAGTTGCCGAGGTCATTGATCCTCTGCAACTGGTTCACGAAGGAGGGATAGCGCTCCTCTACGACCGATTCCAGTGTCCTGCCGGTGTTTTTCACGAAGCTATACAGGCCGTAAAGGACGGCGCCTTTAGGCATAATGACCGATTGCTTGCCAAACTCTGCCAGGCAGGAATCTATAAGCTCCCTGGCGTCGGTGGCGTCAAGGATAGAGAACCCGTCCTTGTAACCAACCAGGGGTGCGTGTCCCCTGAGTATGGCATTTCCGATGTGGTGAAACGTCCCTCCCCACAACCCCCTCGTATCGGTGGAGATGATGGCCCCAGCACGTCTCATCATCTCCTTTGCGGCCTTATTGGTAAAGGTCAACAGGAGGATGTTGGAGGGTCTGATGCCATGCTCAATGAGCCACACCACTCGGTAGGTAATAGTGCGTGTCTTTCCCGTGCCCGCCCCCGCAAGGACGAGCATAGGGGCATCGGGGTGTGTAACGACATCCAGTTGAGCCTGATTGAGGTCGGCATCAAAGTCTATGCCCACAGCGCCTCCCACACCCACCGGAGGCTCCCCCGGAGGGCCATCTCTTCGAATGACATAGCCTTTCATAGACGGACACAATTATAACCTTATTTCATATTATAATCAATAGCTAAAATTCAGGACAGCAATGCTGAGACCTCCACAGTAGCAGAAGCGTCATGCAGCGGAGAAAGATGGGGTCAAGGGGACTGGTCCCCTTGCAGGGGGGGTACGGGGGGGGGCGGAGCCGCCCCCCGATTTTTCTTTGTTAGAGTTGTATCCTAAGCCTAGGACGGCGCTTATCTCATCTGCCAGACGGGAGGCATACCGCGTATGACGAAGTCCCCGCCGATTATCTTAGTGCCATCCATAAGCCACAGGACTATGTCGCCTGTTTTGCTGTTTCGTAGCAAGATGTCAGATTTGCCGTCGCCATTGAAGTCGTCCACTGCGATAATATCCCAGTCTAAGGACAGGTTTTGGGTGGCCATAGTTGCCTCCGGTTATAGACTTACCGTTCATTAGCCATATGTAGATATCGCCTGTCGCTGAGTTTCTCCATACGCCTATAAAGTTTAGTTTTACTTGAGCATACCAATAAGGTTCGATCTTACTTCATCTACCGTGTCAGACTTCTTTATAATGACCTTTAGTTGGTTAAGTTTTTCTAAGGTGTCAATATTCCTTACCATATCCATAAGCTCAAGACCGTTAGAGCCGTATTTAATCTCAAGCGCCACTTCTATACCCTCACATATGCCCTCAAGCAAACCCTTTCTCTCACCCTCAAGTAATCCCTTTCTCTCACCCTCAAGCAACCCCTCTTGTTTGCCATCCAAAAACATCTCACTTTCTCTTATGTCGAATGTTATAGGCATGTTTTCGACCTCCTTTTTGACTTTATTGTACATCCTTTTCAGGTTTGAAAGACCTAACAGCTTGAAGCAGTAGTCCTTTGCATCTTCAGGTGATAAGCCTGAAAGCCTGCCCACTATCGTTTTTATAACGCCATCTATGTCGTCTGTCTGGCACAGAATTGCGAGTATAAAATCATCTGGCACCTCGCTATCAAGAAGCTCATAGCAGTTAATCTCTTTCATGTCACGAACTCTGTATGAGTAGTTAACGTCCCTGCCTATTAGGCTATTGGTTGTATTGATTGGCTTATCACCGATGTATAAGAGCGTTTGAAGTGGCAATATGTTATACTGCTTGAGGATTAAGGCGCTATATTCATACATCCTGGATGTTATTGCTTTATCATTTGTACTCTGTATTTCGATATGGACGATGTTGCCATCCAACACATCAACCAACAAATCCGGTTGCCTCATCTGTACGCTTGGGAGTTGGATATCCAGGAATTTTCCTGTTTCGTACCCAGTAAGGATCTTTAGGAATTTGGGTGGTACATTCTTAATAAGCTCCTTCAGGAGTTTGTCATATATCTGATGCATCATACAGTTTTCTCATATTCTTTCTTCCGCTCTTCTATCATTAAGTATAGCATTTTCCTATGTTTTTCTTCCTGTAAATATTTATGTGATGATAAGGTTAAGCATTAAGGGGTCAAGTGGGCTGGTCCCCTTGCGGGGGGTTCTAAAGGGGGGCGGCCAGGCGTCCCCTTTCTTTCTTTTCTTCTTTTCTCTTTTCTTTTCTTTACATTTGAAGGCGAGGCGTGATACACTTAGACTACATGAGTGATACGATGAGTTTAAAGGATTTGATCATACAGGAGCTCAAGATTATTCCTGACGATTACCTTCCCAATGTATTGGATTTTATACGTTTTATTGAAGCAAAGGCACTGAATGAAGGGTTAGGAACTGCAATTGCGAGTGAAGATTCACTAAAAAAAGATTGGCTAAAACCGGAAGAGGATGAGGCTTGGCGATATTTGTAAGTGGAGATTTTGTATAAATGAATGATAAGACATATAACACTGAAACCACATGAGTGATACACCAACCGACAGGATCGTGATCGTGGGCGGGGGGATCGCCGGGGTCTCGGCGGCGGAGGCGGCCAGGAAGGCATCCGCGCAGGCCGCGATAATCATTATATCAAAGGAACCGTACCTGCCATACTACCGAATAAACCTCACTCGCTACCTCGCCGGAGAGGTCAGCAATAAAGAACTTGAGATACACCCCGCAAGCTGGTATAAAGAAAAAAACATAGACACCCTCCTGGGCACCGAGTTGAGCGGCATCGACTTGACTAACAAGACCCTCACCATGACCGATGGCAGCACACAGCCCTATGACAAGCTGATCCTTACGGTTGGCTCTGAACCGTTTGTGCCTTCCATCACCGGGGCCGATAAGTCAAACGTCACGGTGCTCCGGACGATAGACGATGCCGAATTTCTGCTGAACAACTGCCAGGGTCAGACACGCTGCGTCTGCATTGGCGGGGGCCTGTTGGGTATTGAGACGGCTGGCGCGCTGTCAAAACGAGGCGTAGAGGTCACATTATTGGAGGGCTACAACTGGCTACTCCCCCGACAGCTCAATCAAAAGGCCGCCGATATCCTGCAGCGCCATATAAGCAAGGACTTTAAAATCTACAAGGGCGTCAAGACCCGTGAGATCGTCGGGGATCAATGCGCCACCTCCGTCATGCTCGACAACGGCGCCGAAATAGCAACCGACATGGTCATCATCACAACGGGGGTGCGGTCAAACACCGACCTTGCCAGCAAGGCAGGCCTTAAGGTCAACAACGGGATAATCGTCGATGACACCATGAGGACATCCGATCCCAACGTCTATGCCGCCGGAGACGACGCAGAGCACAAGGGGATCATCTACGGCACGTGGGTATCCTCGATGTCCCAGGGCAGTATTGCCGGAGCCAACGCGGCGGGTCAACACGCCGAATTTACCACCATGCCTCGCTCCAACATGCTAAAGGTCCTCGGATACGACATGTTCAGCATCGGCGAAATCAACCCCACGGGCGATAGCGACGAGGTGATCGAAGGCGAGCTCGACGATGCCAGCTATTGCTATTTCATGTTTCGCGGTAATCACATGGTCGGGGCAATCCTGCTCGGTAGCTTGAAGCTATCGGCAGCCCTCAGGAAGGCCATCGAAAAAAAGCTCGACTGCTCCAGTATACTAAGAGCCAACAAAGGTGTCTTAGACGTCATCGAATTTCTGATTATGTTACCCCATAAATAAGCGTCTAAAGTTTCCTCGTCTCTGCACCGATAAAAAGCTAAGGGTGGTATAGACCCTTAATGCACAAGCAAGGAGGCATATGTAGCAGAATGAAAGGGATTTATGCGTTTATCGTTGGTGCGGTTATACTGTTGATTGCAGGGATAACGGCTGTTCTTAGTACGGTGAAGATCACCCTTACGCTGGATGTTTGGTCAATATCGGGGGTAATGGCCTTCTCCGCTATATTCATGTATAGAGTAAGACGCAAGGAATTTAGTAACCAAGACTAAAAAAGAAAGAAAAAGGGGGGCGGCGCTGCCCCCCCCTCGCCCCCCCCTGCAAGGGCACCAGTGCCCTTGACCCCATAATTCTCAATCCGACCCAGCGACTGTAAGGGGCGAATCAATTTTATAAATATATTTATGTCCATGTACTTGTTACATTAAATTAAGGTTTATGCTATACTACTGGTTTAAATCATATTAAGAGGTAAATGAAGATGAAAGTAAGCGGTTCACAAATAGTCATTGAATCACTTAAGAAGGAGGGTGTCAGGCATATTTTTGGTTACCCGGGTGGGGTAGTCCTGAATATATTTGATTACCTGTATGACGATAAGGACATTCAACTGATACTAACCAGACACGAGCAGGGTGCTACACACATGGCGGATGGTTACGCGAGATCAACTGGCAAGGTGGGTGTTGCACTGGTGACCTCTGGCCCTGGGGCGACAAACACCGTTACCGGACTGGCCACGGCGGCAATGGACTCCATCCCCATAGTGGTGCTTACGGGTCAGGTGCCGACGATGCTTATCGGCAACGACGCCTTTCAGGAGGCCGACATAGTGGGCATTACAAGGCCGTGCACCAAGTATAACTACCTTGTAAAGGACGTCAACGACCTGGCCTACACGATAAAGGAGGCCTTTCACATTGCCTCATCGGGTAGACCCGGGCCGGTGCTGATTGACCTGCCAAAGGACATAACGGCTGCCCAGTGCGCCTTTAACTGGCCGGATAAGGTTAGCATAAGGAGCTACAATCCTACCCTTGAGGGAAACAAGTGGATGATCGAAAAGGCGGCTCAATTTATTTCGAAGTCAAAGAAGCCCGTAATCCTCTGTGGCGGGGGGGTCATTCTATCCAATGCCTCTGAGCAGCTCAGGGAGCTGGCCGAGTTTGCGCAGATTCCGGTGTCTTCCACGCTGATGGGCATTGGGGGGTTTCCATCCAGTCATCCGTTGTCTTTGGGGATGCCGGGGATGCACGGCACCTACTACGCCAATATGGCTATCCAGGAGTCAGACCTGCTCATAGCCGTGGGCATGCGCTTTGACGACAGGGTCACGGGCAAACTGGATGCCTTCGCCCCACACGCAAGCATCATACACATAGACATAGACCCAACAACTATAAGGAAAAATGTCGAGGTAGACATCCCCATTGTCGGGGATTCCAAGAGGATACTCTCCAGCCTCAATCATGCGCTCAAGGAAGGGGAAAAACCCCAGTGGGATGAGATCAGAAGACAGTGGCTCAAGCAACTAGACCAATGGAAGGAGCTCAGGCCAATGACCTACCACTACGTAGCGGACGTGATCAAGCCCCAGTACGTCGTTGAAAAACTCTACGAGGTAACTGGCGGCGACGCGATAATCACCACCGAGGTGGGACAGAATCAGATGTGGGCGGCGCAGTTCTTTAAGTACGACAGACCGAGGACCTTCCTGTCTTCCGGTGGACTGGGCACGATGGGTTATGGATTTCCAGCGGCCATCGGTGCTCAGGTGGCCTATCCCGACAAGGTCGTCATAGACATAGCCGGCGATGGCAGCATCCAGATGAACATCCAGGAGCTGGCAACCACCATCGCGTACGACCTGCCGGTAAAGGTGGCCATCCTCAACAACGGCTACCTCGGGATGGTCAGGCAGTGGCAGGAGCTCTTCTACAAGGAGCGCTACTCATACAGCTATCTGGCCAACGTACCGGACTTCGTCAAGGTGGCCGAGGCATATGGGGCCGTGGGTCTGAGGGCCACAAGGCCATCGGAGGTCGAGGACGTCATCAGAGAGGCGTTAAGGGTCAGAAGGCCGGTGTTTATGGATTTCGCCATCGACTGGAAGGAAAAGGTCTACCCAATGGTACCCGCTGGGGCACCCATTGACCAGATGATGTTTGAAGAAGAGCCGAAAAAAGAAGAAAAGAAGCTAAAAGCGGTAAAATAATCATAGGTGCGGGTGCACCACCAATAAAAAAGGAGTTCAAAGATGAGACATACAATCTCTGTTCTTGTGGAAAACAAGTTTGGGGTGCTCTCGCGGGTGTCAGGTCTGTTTAGCGGACGCGGCTACAACATCGAGAGCATCTCAGTGGGCGAGACCCTTGACCCAAAGATATCCATCATGACCATCGTCACAAAGGGCGACGACCAGATTATAGAACAGATAACCAAACAGTTAAATAAACTCATAGACGTGATCAAGGTGCAGGACCTCTTCGAAATAGACCACGTTGAACGTGAGATGGTCCTTATAAAGATAGCCCCCAAACAGGAGCTCAAGGGTGAGGTCTTACGTCTGGCGGAGATATTCAGGGGCCGTATCGTGGACTCCAGCCCAAAGACCTACACCATAGAGATCACCGGCGATGAGAAGAAGATAGAGGCATTTATCGAGTTAATGAAACCCATGGGTGTTAAGGAATTCGTGCGCTCCGGAAAGATCGCCATATCAAGGGAAATGGCCAGAAGCAAATAGACAGATAAATAAATAACAAATAAATAGGCAAATAGGTGTATAATATAGACAGACAAGTAGGCGCTCGGAAATAATAGTTTACACTTAGGTGTCGCTGCTCCCTTTTATGCCAACGGGTCGCCCTGACCCATTGCAGGGGGGCTATAAGAGGGGGCAGCGAACAAAAAAAAGTTAGTGCATTAAAAATGCCTTTGTGGAAAAGATTTAAGATGGGGTCAAGGGAGCCGTGTTACCTTGCAGGTGGGTCTGAGGGAGGACAGAGTCCTCCCTTCTTCTTTTCTTAGGGTTGACAATAACGATGCAGCCTATTAGTATATATATTCATTGGAAGCGATTAAGAGACAGATTGCCATTGGTGATATACATGGTTGCCATAGCCTTGTGGTGGACTTGATCGAGGAAGTCATCAGATTTGACCCTGACACGGATCAGCTTATATTTATCGGCGACTACATAGACAGAGGCGATAAGAGCATGCACGTAGTGAACTACATTGTCAGCTTGAAAAACAAGTATCCGGAAAACATAGTCCTGCTGATGGGTAATCATGAGCTGCTTGCCCACAGTGCCTTTAAAACCAGATACAGCAACCACATCCAGTTGTGGTTTATAAACGGCGGCATTAATACAATAAACAGTTTTGGTAACTACGCAAATGCGCAAAGGCTCCTGATGCCCTTTATCGACACCCTCCTGTACTACTACGAAACCGACTCACACATCTTTGTCCACGGTGGTATCCCCATGGCAGAGACGCTCCATAGCGCCCAGCCAAAGGCCCTGTTGTGGGACAGAAACTACGACCGGTACAGAGGTAAACCAATTATCGTAGGACACACGCCACACAAGACCGTCACCAAGTACAAAAACGCCATTGTCATAGACACGGGGGCCGTGTATACCGGCAGGCTTTCGGCCTACGACGCCATCAACGATTGCACCTACGAGGCGGTAGACCTCGATGGTCGTCAATCCACAATATAGAGTGAAGCCGTTTTCCCTGCTAAACACCGACGGCAATGCCAGGGCTGGCATACTCCAGGTCGGTAAGTGGACCCTGCCAACCCCGATGTTTATGCCAGTGGCAACGCAGGGCACGGTCAAGGGCATGACCCCGTTGGGGCTAAAGGAGGTTGGGGCGGAGATCATCCTCTGTAACACCTACCACCTGTACCTGCGCCCAGGTCATAGCGTGATTGAGGCAGCGGGGGGACTGCGCGGTTTTACCTCCTGGGATGGCCCCATACTGACCGACAGTGGCGGGTTCCAGGTCTACAGCCTCTCCCCCCTGAGAAAGATCAAAGAGATGGGTGTAGAGTTCAAGTCCCACATAGACGGGTCAACCCACTTCATAGGCCCCAGGGAGGCAATGCAGATACAGAAGGCCCTTGGGTCGGACATCGTCATGGCCTTTGACGAATGCCCTCCATACCCCGCCACCTACGACTACGTCCTGGGCTCCCTGCAGTTGACCAGCCGCTGGGCAAGGCAATGCAAGGAGGTACACGACGGACAACAAATGCTCTTTGGCATCGTCCAGGGTGGCACGTACAATGACCTGAGGCTTCAAAGCGCCTCGGAACTAATGGCGCTCGACCTTGACGGCTACGCCCTTGGAGGGGTCAGCGTGGGAGAGCCAAAGGACATCATGTACGACATCGTCAGCTACATGGCCACGGAGCTGCCACAAGACAGGCCCCGATACCTCATGGGCGTTGGCTTCCCACAGGACATACTGCACGCCGTAGAGGCCGGCTTTGACATGTTTGACTGCGTCATCCCCACCAGAACCGCCAGACACGGAACACTCCTGACACACACCGGCAGGATAAGCATCAAGGCACAACCCTACAAAAACGACCCCTCCCCCCTCGACCCTCAATGCGGATGCTACACCTGCAAAAACTTCTCCCGCGCATACCTCAACCACCTCTTCCGCGCAAAAGAACTCCTGGCCATAACCCTAAACACTATCCATAACCTCCACTTCTATTTCGAGTTCATGAGAGATATCAGACTGGCTATCACGCAAAACAGATTTAAAGAGTTCAAGACCCAATACCTAAAAGAAATAGGAGAGTAAAAAATTAGTTGGTTTGCTACTACACTTTAACATAAGGAGGTATAAAAATGCTCTCTGTTTAGGAGATTTGCAAGAGGCTCTATTGCGAGTTTATTTCTCTTGCATGATCTTCAGGTCTATCTTAAATACGGCACCGGAGGTCTTGTTCTCGAAGGACAACTGACCACCCATGTTGTTTTCTATGATGAGCTTGGACATGTATAGGCCTATGCCTGTGCCTTTTTCGCCACCCTTGGTTGTAAAGTAGGGGGTAAAGAGACGAGCCTGGACTTCCTGAGGGATGCCTCCACCGTTGTCGGCGATTTCGACAATGACATGGCCGTCTATACAATAGAGTTCGATTGATATCTCTCCCTTTGTCTCTTTACCGCATAGCCCCTTGGCCCTGCTTGTCAGGATTGCGTCTCTTGAGTTGTTTATGAGGTTTAAGATTGCGTGTTTGAACTCGTTTGGATAACCGTAGACGATAAAACCCTCACATTCACAGATATCCATGCAGTCTTGTTTAAAGAGTAGCTTCTTTATGTCTTTCTCTTTACATTGCATTTTTATTTCTATGCTGTCTTTTTTCGTGATGAAAGATATGAGTCTCAGGACATCCTTGATGGCATGTGAGGCGTTAAATAGAGACTTTTCCTTAGTGGGTTGCAGAAACGCCCTAAAGTCGTTTATCGTGTTGGACATAAACATGACCTGTTCATTGATCTTACTTGCCATCTGCATGATATACTCTTTGTTTATCTCTCCATAGTCATATGAGTCTTTAAAGTCCATTGTCATCACGCTTATGGCGTTGAGGGGCTGCCGCCACTGATGGGCTATTACCCCAATCATCTCGCCCATTGCCGCCATCTTGGATTGTTGTATGAGTAACTGCTCCCTTTGTTGACGCATTGTGACCTCTTGATCAACCCGTATCTCAAGCTGCTTTATGAGCAACTGCTCCTTTTGTTGACGCACCGTGACCTCTTGATCAACCCGTATCTCAAGCTGCCTGTTGAGGTCTCTTAACTCATCCTCTCTCTGTCTGATCTGCCTGAATATGAGATCAAAGGGCATCGTAATCCCCGTTACGACAATTGCCCTGTAATACAGGGAGAAGGACACAATCTTTAGTATGTGGCCGGTGAAATTAAAGATATCGTATGGTGAGGAATAAAGCGTAAACATTAGCTCGGTAAGTATAGTCACCATCATTGCATAATTCATAAGCGTAAACACCCTGGGGTTGAATTCATCGCGGTTTTTGCGTAGTATCAAAAGAGCGATCATGAGTATCAACGAGATCGCGTACTCGCTTGTCTTTTTAAAAGGGGTCAACCCTTTACCATCTACAAAACAGGTTGGAAATACGTCCCAAACGAGTATGGCGCCAATAACCACAAGCAGGATGACTGAATATATGGCAAAAACCGCCTTGGTGTTTAGTCTTCTCTTGAAAAACAGAGGGGCAGCAAGTAATGACAGACTCTCCAGATAGCGAGCAGCAATCCATAGGCTTGTCGCTCGATTGACCTCGTCATGTCTGATAAAAACCCCCATGCCCTTATAGGCAAGGGTATGTAGCATATCTAAGGAAGCTATGAAAAGAGATGCCATCCCCAGAAGTAGCAGATAGTCATTCTCCATCCACCTCTTTGAGTTATAGGCAACAACAAAGATAGAGCATGCCACTATGATGCTGAATATCTCCGCTATACTGTGAAACATCAGATAACTGTTAAACAACGCCATATAGCATTATAACCGATATTGATGCCGAAAAAAAAGGTGTGGATGAATTACGGGTAGCACCACAATCAACCGTGGATGATAGGATTTAAGCCATTTTATACCTGTCACAATATGGCATTGTTACTATGCGGCAGCAATGTGAGCACGATTGAATGGAGTGGGCCCCAACCAAAGCTCTCGCCTCTCTGTGGGTTTTACTCCATACATCGTCTCTATAGCCTCGTTCTTAAAGCCCTCCATTCTTTAAAAAAAACGCCCCATGATTTTCTTATGCACCTAAACAATTTTTTTTAATATACTTTACACGTAATAAAGGTGTATAATAGCAGAGATGAATAAATCACTATATGAAGGTGTAGAGTGGTCCCGTTAAACTGGTATATATGGTTAAGCGGTGTGATGTTTTGCATAGGTATGTTTGGCTACTTAACGAGGCGAAATATCATCATCATGCTGTTGTCAGTGGAGATCATGTTTAACGCCGTAAACATAAGCCTGGTGGCCTTCAGTCACTACCTCGAGGACCTGACCGGACAGATAATGGTGTTTATGGTAATAGCGGTGGCAGCCGCCGAGGCAGCCATAGGGCTTGCCCTTGTCATCCTCCTGTACAGAAACTACGAGACCATCTCTATTGATGAAGTCAGCGAAATGAAAGGTTAAGAGACAGATGCAGCAAGAGAGCTTCCTGTACATACCGCTTATGCCACTGGTAGCGTTTGCTATAAACATCCTGCTGGGAAGGCGCTTGTTTAAGGATCACGCACATTGGATAGCAATTGCGGCGGTGGCTGGGTCATTTGTGTTGTCGCTGTTGACCCTCAAGGGGGTGTTAAACGGCCATGTATTCAACTTTGACCTGTACACGTGGCTATCATCGGGCGACCTGAGGGTGTCGGTGGGGTTTATGATCGACCAACTGACCGCGGTGATGCTGATTGTCGTAACGACGATAAGCCTCCTGGTACACATATACTCGATAGGCTACATGCACGGCGATAATGGCTATTACAGGTTCTTTGCCTACCTGAGCCTCTTTACCTTCTCCATGCTGATGCTCGTGATGTCAAACAATTTTCTGCAACTGTACTTTGGATGGGAGGCCGTGGGGTTGTGCTCCTACTTCCTGATAGGCTTCTGGTACGAAAAGAGATCAGCGGCGGTGGCCGCTAAAAAGGCCTTCATCGTCAACAGGTTCGGGGACTTTGGCTTTGGACTTGGTGTCATACTCGTCTTTTTGACATTTGGCTCGCTGCACTACGACACGGTATTCCGAGGTCTGACCTCGATTGTTGGTCAAACCGTCAACATACTTGGTATACAGGCAAATCTCTCCACGGTAATAGCGCTGTTGCTGTTTTGCGGGGCGGCGGGTAAGTCCGCACAGATACCGCTACACGTATGGCTGCCCGACGCGATGGAGGGTCCAACACCCGTCAGCGCCCTGATCCACGCAGCCACAATGGTAACAGCCGGTGTCTTTATGGTGGCACGAACCAATCCCCTCTTTAACGCCTCACCCACAGCAATGACCGTGGTGGCCATCGTCGGGGGACTGACGGCGCTCTTTGCGGCAACGATAGCCCTAGTCCAAAACGACATAAAGAGGGTAATCGCATACTCAACGGTCAGTCAGTTGGGATACATGTTTATTGCCTGTGGGGTTGGGGCATATGCAGCGGGGATTTTTCATCTCTACACGCACGCCTTCTTTAAGGCCCTCTTATTCCTTGGGGCCGGCAGTGTCATGCACGCAATGCAGGGGGAACTCAACGTCCAAAAGATGGGAGGGCTGAAAAGGCACATGCCCATCACCTTCTGGACCATGCTCCTGGCCTCCCTGAGCATATCCGGTATACCGGGGCTGTCGGGGTTCTTCAGCAAGGACGAAATACTCTGGCGGGCGTTCTCCTGCCACAACCCCGCGGGTGTCATAGTGTGGATGCTCGCAACGGCTGCTGCCCTAATGACGGCGTTCTATTCCTTCAGGGTGGTGTTTCTGACGTTCTACGGAGACTTCAGGGGAGACCCTGAGGTAGGAAAACACCTGCACGAATCCCCATATACCATGACACTGCCTTTGATCGTCCTGGGCGTAGGGGCAGTGGCGGCAGGGTATGTCGGCATCCCCCACGTATTAGGTGGACACGATAGATTTGCGGTGTTTATGTCGTCGGTGGTAGGGGAACCCTCCGGTGAAGGGGAGGCCGCTAAGGAGTGGGCAGTGATGATATTTTCCGTGATTGTCTCCCTGGCTGGTATAGGCGGCGCTTACTTTATGTACATAAAACACCCCGAACTGCCTAAAAAATTCGCTGAAAGATTCAGCACCGCACACAGGGTGCTGTTGAACAAATACTACGTCGATGAAATCTACGAGCTTTTGATAATAAGGAGTTTCTACTGGATATCAGACAATATCCTCAATAGACTCACCGACAGGACCCTCATCGAGGGCATAGTCAACGGAGTGCCTTCATTAGTAAACTGGCTCGGAGGCAGGCTACGCCTGTTGCAGACCGGAGTCTTGCTGCATTATACGATGATTATGGCAACAGGGCTTATGATTATAGCCTTTTACGTGCTCCTTAGCATATGGAATACACTATGACGGCAAACTACCCGATATTGAGTCTCCTCATCTTTATACCGATCCTCGGGGGGGGCTTAATGGCCCTGATTAGTCGCAGACAGGAGACCCTGATTAAGTGGATCGCCCTTGTGGTGTCATCCTTTACGCTGTTGTTGTCGGTGCCGCTGTTTAAGAATTTCGACAAGGGTAGCGCGCAGTTGCAGTTTGTAGAGAGGTCGGTGTGGATCGAATCCTGGAACGTGCAATACTACGTCGGTATCGACGGTATCAGCGTGCTGATGGTGCTGCTGTCTGCCCTGACCGCAATACTGTGTGTCTTGATCTCGTGGAATACGATAAAAGATAAGGTAAAGGAATTCTTTATCGCCATTGTCCTCGTGGAGGGGTCAATGATAGGGGTGTTTTGCTCCATGGATATATTCCTGTTTTATATATTCTGGGAGGCCATGCTTATCCCCATGTATCTGATAGTTGGCATATGGGGAGGAAACAACAGGATATACGCGGCTATCAAGTTCTTTATATACACCCTGGTGGGTAGCGTGCTGATGCTTATCGCTATAATCATCCTGTATGTACACGGTAACACCTTCGATCTGACCAGCCTCCTGACGCTTCACCTGCCGTATAAGCTGCAACTGTTGTTGTTCTGGCTGTTTTTTGCGGCCTTTGCCGTAAAGGTACCGATGTTCCCGCTGCACACGTGGCTTCCCGATGCACACACGGAGGCCCCAACGGCCGGTAGCGTGATCCTGGCGGCCATACTGATCAAGATGGGCGCCTATGGCTTTCTGAGATTTTCACTGCCCCTGTTTCCACAAGCCGCCATCGCGCTAACGCCAACCATGTTGACCCTCTCGGTGATCGCAATCGTCTATGGGGGCCTCATCTGTATGGTGCAGAGCGACTTCAAGAGGCTCATCGCATACAGCTCGGTCAGTCACATGGGGTTTGTGACCCTGGGGATATTCTCACTAAACATCAACGGCATCGAGGGAGGACTGCTCCAGATGATAAACCACGGCATCGTAACCGGCGCATTGTTTCTCTGCATCGGCATCGTCTATGACAGGACGCACACCAGGCAGATCGCAGACTACGGCGGGTTGGCCAGCGTAATGCCGATATTTTCAGCCCTGTTTATCGTCTTTACGCTTGCCTCTATCGGTCTGCCGGGCACTAACGGCTTCATCGGAGAGTTCCTCATCCTCCTCGGAGGCTTCGCCAGGAGTCCCATCGCCGCAATTATAGCCTCAAGCGGTATTATCATAGGCGCCATCTATATGCTATGGCTGTATCAAAGGGTCTTCTTCACCGCTATAAACGAAAAGATCAGAGGGCTTAAGGACGTTACCCCATTGGAGATCGTCATACTCCTGCCGCTACTCGTCCTGGTACTGTGGATCGGGGTCTACCCTGAGACCTTTATAAGTATGCTAAACACCAGCGTCACTGCCCTGATAGATAGGGTGCATGGTAATGCCCTGAACGAGAGCCTGACATGGAGACAGTAAAAAGGAAGAAGAGATGCAAGGATTAGATTTCTCAGTCATCGCCCCTGAGTTGATACTCCTGGCCGTGGGGATGCTCATGCTGCTACTGGAACTCGTAATAAAAAGAAAGGAGTATATAGCCGTCCTGACCCTGATTGGCGTGTTGGCGGCATTTTTCGCTTTCAACATCAGGGGTGGCGACTTTGCCGGCCTGTTTGTGTTCGATGCCTATAGTTATGTCTTTAAGGTCATATTCCTGATCAACCTGTCCCTGACCATACTGCTGTCGATCAATTACATGAAGGTCAAAGGCTCCTCCTTTGGCGAATACTATAGCCTGTTGGTGTTTTCTACGGTGGGGATGATGCTCATGGTATCGGCAACCAATCTGCTCATCATATACCTGGGACTGGAATTAATGGCACTGTCTACGTATATCCTGGCAGGCTCCATACGACACGATAAATGTTCAACGGAGGCAGCACTGAAATACTTCCTGATGGGGGCCTTCTCCACGGCCATCATCCTCTACGGCATGTCGCTGCTCTATGGCACAACGGGCACGATGGATATTGGCAAGATTGGCGCCTACATCCATTATAACGGGTTGGCCGGAAATCCCTTGCTATTGATATCGATGGTGCTCTTTATCGTATCTTTTGGCTTTAAGGTAGCCGCGGTACCATTTCACATGTGGGCCCCTGACGTCTATGAGGGGGCGCCCACCTCCGTTACGGCCTTCATGTCGGTGGGACCAAAGGCGGCCGGTTTTGCCGTGTTCGTAAAGGTCATGCTGACGGCATTTCCCTCGATGGTGGACAACTGGTCTGCCATAGTAACGGGACTTGCCATACTGACTATGCTGGTGGGCAATCTCGTGGCCCTGGCGCAGAGTAGCATCAAGAGGATGCTCGCCTACTCATCCATTGCCCATGCCGGTTATGTGCTCTTAGGGCTGGTCCCAGCCTCTGACGAGGGCGTCTTAGGCATTATGACCTATCTCTTTATATATATGTTTATGAACATCGGTGCGTTTTCTGTCCTGATCCTGCTAACAACGCAGGACTACAAAGGCGATACCCTCAAGGACCTTGAAGGTCTTGCCAAGACACACCCATTTATAGCAGTCATAATGCTTGTCTTTATGTTTTCCCTCACGGGCATCCCCCCAACCGGCGGCTTTATCGGCAAGTTCTCGATCTTCATGTCACTGATACATGCGCAACACCAGTGGCTGGCCATGATTGCAATCCTATTTAGCGCGATATCGGCCTTCTACTACCTCCGGGTAGTCATGTATATGTACATGAGACAACCCGAGGTGGCACGCCCCGATACAGGGATCAGCGACTCCTTTGCCCTCAGACTCGCCATGAGTATATCCCTGGTTATGACCCTCATGCTGGGCATAATGCCTCAACGACTTATAGACTCGATGAGACACCTGTTTAGATTTATATAGCTATAAGCGCCTTAGGTCTTCTTCATCTTACCCTTTAGGAAAACTGCCAGCATCTTGTCTGCCTGCTGGATGTGTTTAACAAGCCATTCAAGGGCCTGCTTCTCTGTCGCCTTGATAATAAGAGAGCTTGACCCCTCGGAATCAAATAGCTTCTTGAGGGTTGAATAGTTCTTGAGAAACTTTATGTGATCCCCCTTGTGCTCGTCATATTCCGGGTAATGGTACTTGATCATGTACTCTTCTTCCTGGTCAAAGTGATCAATAACGTAGCCCCCAAAAAATCGCAGGGTCTTATCAATCTCAAGCTCCTTCTCCTTATCAGTCATGCTGACCAGCTTATTTATCCTGGCAATTATCTCCTTGTGCTGCTTGTCGATCTCATTAACCCCTGTTGCCAGGCTCTCATCCCATTGAATCATCTCTATTTCTCCTTCAATTTATCGTTTAATCGTTCAACCATAGTATTAAGAAGGGAAAGAAAGGGGCGGCTCCGCCCCCCTTTAGAACCCCCTGCAAGGGCACCAGTG